>DATNEH010000085.1:0-12108 GCA_035553015.1 Caulobacteraceae bacterium
TCGAGGCGCGCCGGCCACTCGGCGAGCGCCAGCTTCAGGAACTCGGCCGAGACCTGCCAATGACGCGCCAGGGCTTCCGGCGCGAGGCCGTCGATCAGCTCCAGCGGCTTTGCCTCCTCGATCTCGACGCTGTCGAGGAAGCCGGCCAGCGCATCCGCCAGTTCCAGCGCGCCGGCCGCATCCAGCGTGCGGCCAAGCGCGTCCTGGTGGTTGGAAACGAGCCGCGCCAGCTCGAAGCGGCGGCGGCTGGCGGAGATCGCCGGCGGCAGGTCGAGCGCCAGCTCGCCCGGCTCGAACGGCGGCTCGCCCTCGTCGAGGTCGCCCAGCGCCCGCATCTGCGGCAGCAGCACCGCGCCTGCGCCGGAGACCGCCAGGAAGGCGTCCGCGAGGTCGCGCCCCGCGCGCCGGGTGGGGGTCAGCACCGTGGCTTCGGCCAGCGCGTCGGGTCCGAGCGGCGCCAGCGCCTCGGTCAGCCCGCGCGCCAGGTCCTCCAGGAACGGCCGCCCTGCCTCGATGTTGAACCAGCGCGGCCGCGGCTGGTCGAGGAAGCTCACGCCGCCTCCTTCAGCCGCGCCTCTGCCGCCGCCAGCGCGGCCGGGTCGCCGACCTGCATCCAGTAGCCGTCGGGGACCACGCCGAAGAGCCGCCCCTGCGCGGACGCCGCCTGCCAGACGCGGAACAGCGAGAACTTCTCGTCGGCGATCTCGTAGACCCGCTGCGGATCGATGATCTCGACGCCGAAGCAGTGCAGCGGCGCCTCCGGCGCGTCGGCGCGATGGGCGAGGCGGCCCGCGTCGTCGCGGAAGAAGTCGCCCGGCGTGTCGAAGCCGGCGGTGCGCGCCTTCGGGACCACGATCAGGCAGGCGTCCATCCGCGCCGGGTCCCAGGCGTCCGCGACCATCTTCAGCGCGTCGTCGCGGCCGTCCATCCAGACGTAGTCGCTGTTGGCGACCCAGATCGGCGCCTCGCCCAGCATCGAGCGGGCGCGCTTCAGCCCGCCGCCGGTCTCCAGCAGCATGTTGCGCTCGTCGGAGATCAGGATCTCGGGGCTGCGGCGGCGCCCCAGGTGGTCCTCCAGCTGGTCGGCGAAGGCGTGCACGTTGACCACGGCGCGGGTCACGCCGGCCGCTTCCAGGCGGTCGAGGATGTGGTCGATCAGCGCCCGGCCGCCCACCTCGACCAGCGCCTTCGGCCGCCGCTCGGTCAGCGGGCGCATGCGCAGGCCGAGGCCCGCGGCCATCACCATCGCGGTCTTTGGGGCGGTGGCGGGCCCGCTCATATCCGCTTCTCCGCCGGCACGTTGGCGTCGAGCCAGGCGCGCAGCGGCGCAAGCTCCGCTGAGCCGGTCATGCAGCGCTCCAGGTAGCGCCACATGCGGGGCGTGAAGGCGCTGTACTTGGGCCGCCCGAAGCCGACCACCTGCCGCGCGAAGATGAAGAGGATCCGAATCACGTTGAGTGCGCCCAGCGCATGATAGTCGGCCAGGAACGCGTCGCGATCGAGATCGGGCCGCGCAGCGAGATAACGGGCCAGCGCCGCAGCCTCGCGCGCTTCCGAGACGTCACGGCGCCCGTCGTGCAGCAGCATCGAGAAGTCCCAGGCCGGGTGCGCCTTCAGCGCGTCCTGGAAGTCCAGCAGGCCGACGCGGGCGGCGGCTGGCCGCCCGCCCAGCCACAGCAGGTTCTCGGCGTGGTAGTCGCGGTGGCAGAACACCGAGGCGCGCGCCTCGCCGCGGGCGCGGATCGGCGCCCAGAACGCCTCCCAGTCGTCGAGCGCCGCCCGGCTGAACGGCGCCATGCCGGCGTACTTCGGCCACCACTCGAGGAACAGCGCCGCGCCGGTCTGCAGCACCAGCGAATCGTAGCTGAGCAGCGGCCAGCGCGAGCCGCCGCCCTCCAGCACCGCCGGCGGCGCCTCGGCGTGCAGCTTGACCAGCGTGTCGACCGCCGCGTCGTAGAGCGGCGCCTCGTCGTCGCCGCCGGCGATCAGCGTGGCATAGAGGTCGTCGCCGAGGTCCTCGAGCACCGCAAAGCCGGCCGGCGCGTCGGCGACGATGATCTCCGGCGCCGAGAGGCCCTTCGAACGCAGCCAGCCGGCGCAGGCGACGAACGCGTCGACGCGGCCGGCGGCGAGCCGCGCCATCGCGTTGTAGCCCAGCGCGCGGCGCTCGTCGGGCGTGGCGTCCGGCGGGCAGGGCTGGGTCTCGGCCTGCGGCGGCTGGTCCATGAAGATCAGCCGCGCGCCGCCCGGCATGTGCAGCCGCTCGTAGAGCCGGGTCGAGGCGTCGCCCGGCATCCGCTCGCGGCGCGCGCCCTCGAACCCGTGGGCGGCCAGGAAGTCGGCCTTCAGCCCCTCACGCGAACCGGTCTCGGAACTAGAACTCAAGCGCTCGCCCCTCCCAGGCGCCGTGCGGGTTGAGGCTGGCGCGGCGCCGATCGCCCTCGATCCGCAGCTCCACGTCCAGCCGGTCGGCCGGCAGATGGTGGCCGAGCTTCTCCGGCCATTCGATCACCGCCGCGCCGTCGTCCAGCGCCTCGTCGAGCCCGAGCTCGGCCGCCTCCTCGGGCTTCTCCAGCCGGTAGAGATCGAAGTGGGCGAGCGGGAACGCGCGGGTCTCGTAGGTCTGCACCAGCGTGAAGGTGGGGCTGGGCGCCTCCGTGGCCTCGCCGGTCAGCGCGCGGATCAAGGCGCGCGCCAGGCTCGACTTGCCGGCCCCCAGCGGGCCGGAGAGGCAGACCGCCTCGCGTCGCTTCAGCTCGCGAGCGATCGCCGCGCCCAGCCGCTCGGTGTCGGCCTCGCGGTCGAGCCGGAACTGTCCTTCGGCCGGGACGATCATGTGAGGCCCCCGCGTTCGTCCGAACCATGAACAGTGCGCACCATGGCCGCGCGCGGCGGGCCGGGCAAGCGGCGAGCGGGGCCGACTACGGCGACAGATCGCCCCCGGCTCGATCAGGTTGGCTTGACCGGGGGCGGGGCTCGGCAAATCCTCGCCGCTCCTGGAGGCGACGAGGGCTGAAGACATGCGCCGATTCCTGCTCTGGCTGGTGCTGATCGGCGTGGTCGTGGTCGCGGGCGCGGTGGTCTTCCTGATGTGGGACCTCGACTGGCGCTGGCGCCCGGCGACGGTCACCAAGAACCAGGCCGAGATCGGCCAGGCGCTCGATCAGTCCGGCTGGGTCTCGCCGCACCTCACTGGGCCGCATGTCTACGTGATCGCCTTCCGCAACTGCCCGGCCTGCGTCCAGTTCGAGCAGACCGAGTTCCCCAAGCTGCAGGCGGCCGAGGTCGACACGCGGGTGATCATGATCGCCAGGGCCGACGTCAACGGCCAGCCGCTTTCGACGCCGGCCGAGCGCGCCACGGTGGCCGAGCTCTGGGTGGGCCGCAGTTGGAAGCTCTTCCAGCAATGGTCGCTGGCCAGCCCGCAGACGTGGACGGCCCCGGCCATCCCGCCGGCCGACGGCGATGCGGCGCGCACCGCGGTGATCGAAGCCGGCCGCGGGCTCGTCGCCAACCTGACGCCGCAGCTGCGCGCCAACGGGGTCCGCTTCGCCTACCCGATGCTGATCTGGTGGACCAAGGACCACCAGATGCGCGCCTGCGCCTGCACGAACCAGCAGAGCTGGCGGTTCGTGGAGAAGGAACTTGGGGCTTAGCGGCTTGGCGCAAGGCCGCGCCAACGTGGCGGTGTATCTGAGATGCGGCGACGCCCTCACCAGGGAAGGATCCGTCCCTCGACGTTCACGTCGTAGAACGCGCCCGTCGGCCCGTCCGCCGGCAGCGTGGCGAGGTAGACCACCGTCTCCGCGCCCTGCGCCGGCGTGCCGAATCCCTGCCGGCGCAGCACCTCGGCCCGCCCCGGCCCGCTGAGGTCCGTCGCCACCGGCCCGGGCGTCGGCGCCGAGGGGCTCGCAGCGTTGACCTTGATCGGCGTGTCCGCCAGCTCGCGGGCGAACAGCACCGTCGCCATGTTGAGCGCCGCCTTCGAGGTCTTGTAGCCGAGGATGTTCAGCGACTGGTTCAGGCTGTCCGATCCGTCGGTGTTGAACGCGAACGAGCCGAGGCCGCTCGACACATTGACGATCCGCGCGGCCGGCGCGGCGCGTAGGCGCGGCATCAAAGCCTGGGTCACCGCCACCGCGCCGAAGAAGTTGACGTCGAACGTCTCGCGCAGCTTGGCCATCGGCATCTGACTGGGCGCGTAGGGCCGCGATCCGCCGTCCGCCCGCTCGCGGCTGATCGCGGCGTTGTTGACCAGCGCGTCGAGCGCCGGCGTCTCGCCCGCCACCCGCGCCGCGGCCGCCGCCACCGAGGCCTCGTCGGCGACGTCGAGCGCCAGCCACGCCACGTCCAGCCCTTCGCCGCGCATCTCCGCTTCCGCGGCGCGCCCCTGCGCCTCGCTGCGCGCGCCCAGCCAGACGAAATAGCCGCGCTGCGCGAGCTGGCGCGCCGTCTCCTTGCCGATCCCGCGATTGGCGCCGGTCACCAGGGCTGTCGGCATAACCGCCTCCTATATCCACTAGACAAGTATCGTCTCGTTTGTCTAGTATGCCCAGATGTCGGAGACGTCAATCGATTCGGACCGGCGCGCGCGCCTGCTGGACACGGCGCTGGCGGTGTTCGCCCGCTACGGCTTCCGCAAGACCTCGATGGAGGAGGTGGCGCGCGCCGCCGACATCTCGCGCCAGGGGCTCTACCTGCACTTCCGCGACAAGGAGGCGCTGTTTCGCGCCGCGATCGCCCGGATGCTGGAGACCGGCCTTGCCGCCGTCGACGCCGAGCTGGCGCGCGACGCCCCGATCGGCCCGCGGCTCTATGCGGCGATGAAGGCCTGGTACGGCCGCTCGGTCGGCACGCCGGCCGCCAACGCCGAGGAGATCTTCGCCCGCAGCGTCGCGCTGCTTGGCGGCGCGATGGAGGCGGCCGGCGCCGAGGTGCCGCGCAAGCTGGAAGCGGCGATCGCCGCCTCGCCGCTCGCCGCCCGCCTCGCCGAGCGCGGCCTGACGGCGGCCGACGCGGCGCTGACGCTGGAAGCCTGCGGCCTCGGCCTGAAGCACGCCGGCCTGACCCGCGAGGCGTTCAAGGCCCGCCTCGCCGCCGCCGTCAGCCTGGCCGTTGGCGCCCCGGTGCGGCCGGGCTAGCGCCGTCCCTCCCCTTCACGGGCAGCGCACGAGGCGCCGCTCACCGCGGTTTGGGCGGCCGCGAGCCCTTCACCCGCTCGCGGTTGGCGGCGCGGGTCTTCGGTCCCTGGCCTCGGTCGACCTCGGTCTTCACCGGCCGGCGGGTGTGGTTCTCGCCGTGCCTGGCGCGGGTGGGCGGGCCGTCGTCCCACGGGTCCAGCCGCTCGACCTCTTCGTCCGTTACGACGACGGGCGGCCCGCGATCGTGGGCCCCAGGATCACGGCTCTGCGACGCGTCGGACATGGCGGACTCCTCTCAAGGTCACCCCCGGAAAAGACCAATCACGTCCAATATAGGTGGGTTCCGCGGCAAAGCCGCCTCGCCGGGGCGCGAAGCTTGAGCCGAGCGGCCCGAGCCGCTAGGCGGGGCCGATGCCCGGCCAGTTCCGCGCCGCCTACGAGGCGCGCCTCCGAAGCGGCGAGATGCGAGCCGATCCCGCCCAGGCCGGGGCGGTGGCGGCGCTCGATCGCCTGGAGACCGCGCTTACCGCCGCCAAGACCAACGGCATCGCCGGCCTCTTCCGCAAGCCCGAGCCGGTGCGTGGGGTCTACCTCTGGGGCCCGGTCGGGCGCGGCAAGTCGGCCGTCATGGACCTCTTCTTCGAGGCGGTCCCGGTCGAGCCCAAGCGCCGCGTCCACTTCCACGTCTTCATGGCCGAGGCGCACGCCCTGGTGAATGCGTGGCGCAACGGCGACCAGGCCGCCCGGCAGGCCAGGTTCGGGACCCACAGGGGCGACGATCCGGTCGCCCCCGCCGCCGACGTGATCGCCAGGAGCGCGCGCCTGCTGGCGTTCGACGAGTTCCAGGTCACCGACATCGCCGACGCGATGATCCTCGGCCGGCTCTTCGAGCACCTCTACGCGCGCGGCGTCACCATCGTCGCCACCTCCAACCGCGCGCCCGACGGCCTCTACAGAAACGGTCTCAACCGCCAGCTTTTCCTGCCGTTCATCGCGATGCTGAAGGCGCGGATGGAGGTCGTGCAGGTGGACGGCGCGCGCGACTACCGGCTCGATCGCCTGCGCGCCGCCGGCACCTGGTTCTCGCCGATCGATCCCGACAACGAGGCGAGCTTCGACCGCCTCTGGCGCGAGATGCTCGGCGGCGATCCGGAGACCGGCGCCACGATCGAGGTGTTCGGCCGCCGCGAGCACTGGCCCAGAGCCTCCGGGCGCCTGTTGCGCGCCCACTTCCAGAGCCTCTGCGGCGAGGCGCTGGGGCCGAACGACTACCTCGCCATCGCCGAGCGCTTCGACACGGTGTTCCTCGAAGCCGTGCCGCGCCTGCGTCCCGAGGACCGCAGCGCGGCCCGTAGATTCGGCACGCTGATCGACACCCTCTACGAGGCCCACGCCCGCCTCGTGGTGCTGGCCGCCGCCGAGCCGGCCCGCCTCTACCCGGACGGCGAAGGCTCGTTCGAGTTCGAGCGCGCCGCCTCGCGCCTGGAAGAGATGCGGTCGGCGACCTGGCTGGAGGCCGGGGCCGAGTCGTGGCCGAGTCGCCCTCGCGTTGACACCCCCTTGTCGCGGCTTAAAAGAGCCCGCGCTTCTACGCCCATCGAGGGAGGGGATTGAGAGATGGCCGACGCTGCGCCGGGGCCCAGGCCGCGGCCGATCTCGCCGAACATCCAGCTCGACGGCGGTGTCTGGCGCTGGCACGTCACCATGTTCGCCTCGATCCTGCACCGGGCGACCGGCATGGGGCTCTACGTCGGCGCGCTCGTGTTCATGGCCTGGGCGCTGTCGCTGGCCGCCGGTCCGGGCGCCTATGGCGCGTTCCAGAGCCTCGCCGCCTCGATCCTCGGCAAGATCGTGCTCATCGGCCTGACGCTCTGCGTCTTCTACCACATGGGCAATGGCGTCAGGCACCTGGCCTGGGACTCCGGCTACGGCTTCAGGCCGAAGACCGCCGACACCACCGCCTTCGTGGCGTTCGGCTTCGCCGTCGTCGCCACCATCCTGCTCTGGGCCGCCATCCTGACCACGGGAGCCGCGCAATGAGCGTCGTCCGCTCGCCGCTCGGCCGCGCCCGCGGCCTCGGCTCCGCCAAGCACGGGGTCGGCCACTTCATCGCCCAGCGCGTGACAGCGATCGCCCTCGTGCTGCTGCTGCTCTGGGGCGCCGTGTCCGTCGTCGGCCTTGCGCACGGCGACTACAGCACAGCGACCGACTGGCTGCATTCGCCGATCAACGCGGCGCTCGCCGTGCTGCTCGCGTTCGCCGCCTTCTGGCACATGCAGCTCGGCATGCGGGTGATCATCGAGGACTACATCCAGAAGGCCTCGACCAAGGCGGCGCTTCTGGTCCTGAATATCTTCGTCGGCTGGCTGGGCGGCGCGCTGACGATCCTCGCAATCCTGAAGGTGGCGCTTGCGCCCGCCGGAGTCAGCGTCTGATGGCTGCTTACGAGCTCATCGATCACCAGTTCGACGTCGTCGTCATCGGCGCGGGGGGCTCGGGCCTGAGGGCCGCGCTCGGCTGCGCCCAGGCGGGCCTGAAGACCGCCTGCATCACCAAGGTCTTCCCGACCCGCTCCCACACCGTGGCCGCACAGGGCGGCCTGGCCGCCAGCCTCGGCAACATGGGCGAGGACGACTGGCGCTGGCACATGTACGACACCGTCAAGGGCTCCGACTGGCTCGGCGACCAGGACGCCATCGAGTACATGGTCCGCCACGCGCCGGCCGCGGCGTACGAGCTCGAGCACTGGGGCCTTCCGTTCACCCGCACAGAGGACGGCCGGATCTACCAGCGCGCCTTCGGCGGCATGACGCGCAACTACGGCGAGGCCCCGATCCAGCGAACCTGCGCGGCCGCCGACCGCACCGGCCACGCCATGCTGCACACGATGTACGGCCAGTCGCTGCGTCATTCGGTGGAGTTCTTCATCGAGTATTTCGCGCTCGATCTGATGATGGACGAGGGGACCTGCCGGGGCGTGACGGCCTGGAAGCTCGACGACGGCACGCTGCACCGCTTCCGCGCGCAGACCACCATCGTCGCCACCGGCGGCTACGGCCGCGCCTACTTCACCTGCACCGGCGCCCACACCCAGACCGGCGACGGTTGCGGCATGGCGCTGAGGGCCGGCCTGCCGCTGCAGGACATGGAGTTCGTGCAGTTCCACCCGACCGGCATCTACGGCGCCGGCTGCCTCATCACCGAAGGCGCCCGGGGCGAGGGCGGCTACCTCACCAACTCGGAGGGCGAGCGCTTCATGGAGCGCTATGCGCCGACCGTGAAGGATCTCGCGCCACGCGACATGGTCAGCCGCGCGATGACCATCGAGATCCGCGAGGGCCGTGGCGTCGGTCCGAAGAAGGACCACATCTTCCTGCACCTCGATCACCTGGACCCGAAGGTGCTGCACGCGCGGCTGCCGGGGATCTCGGAGAGCGCCCGCATCTTTTCCGGCGTCGACGTGACCAAGCAGCCGATCCCGGTTCTGCCGACCGTGCACTACAACATGGGCGGACTGCAGACGAACTTCCACGGCGAGGCGGTGACCCGCGTCGGCGACGATCCGGACGCGGTGATCCCGGGGCTGATGGCGGTGGGCGAGGCGGCCTGCGTGTCGGTGCACGGCGCCAATCGGCTGGGCTCGAACTCGCTGGTCGATATCGTGGTGTTCGGCAGGGCCGCAGGCCTGCGCTGCGCCGACATGCTGAAGGCCGGCGCCACCCAGCCCGAGCCGAAGGCCGCCTGGACCGATCCTCATCTCGCCCGCTTCGACCGGCTGCGCAACGCGAACGGCGGTACGACCACCGCCGCGCTGCGGCTCGAGATGCAGATCGCCATGCAGGAGGACGCCGCCGTCTTCCGCACCGCCGAGAGCCTGAAGTCGGGCGTCGAGCGGCTGGCCAAGGTTCACGCCAAGCGGCCCGACCTGAAGGTCGTCGACCGAGGCCTGATCTGGAACACCGACCTCGTCGAGACGCTGGAGCTGGAAAACCTCTTCGGCCTGGCGACGGTCATCGTCGCGTGCGCGCTCAACCGCACCGAAAGCCGCGGCGCCCACGCCCGCGAGGACTTCCCCGAGCGCGACGACGTCAACTGGGGCAAGCACACGCTGGCCTGGTTCGACGACGCCACCGGCGAAGTGCGGATCGACGATCGCCCGGTCCACATGCAGCCGATGACCAACGACATCGCCAGCATCCCGCCCAAGGCGCGGGTGTACTGATCGCAGGTGGCGCCGCATCCCTCCCCTTCATGGAGAGGGTGGTCGCGCAGCGGCCGGGTGGGGGAGTGCGACACCGATAGGGCGTTTTGCCGGTTGGCGGGTTCGACGTCGCAGACATCCCCACCCGCCCGTTACAGCCCGCCATCAACCTTCGCGACTGCTTACCGGTTATGCGCGTCGGGATCACGACGCATCACGTGCGCGAGAACAACCCTGGCTTTGCGGTCGGCCCCGCATACCTTTGTTATGCGCGTCCAACGTGGCGCGTTTTGATCGGGCCACTTCCGTGAACGAGATCACTGCCTGGCTTGCCCATCCTGGGCTCGCACAGGCGTTGCTGTACCTCGCCATCCTGATGGCGGGCGTCCGCAGTCTTCTAGAGTTCCACGAAAACCAAGACCCCACCGCCAGAGCCAAGCTGCCCTCGGACCCCACGGCGTAGCGCCCCCGCCTCATCTCCGATTCGGAGGGGAGAGGTCGGGCGGACTTAGAGGGATCCGACCGGGTGAAGGGCTCGGCTAGAGGCGCCGAGCGCGCGCCGAGGCGCCATTCGGCTTCGCCGGCTTGTCGCTGGGGACAAGCGCCCTTCATCGGCCCGACTGCACACCGCGGCCGGGCCGCCTCTCCCCACCCGGGTTGCAGCCTCGAGGCGCGACCTTCCTTACCGAAGCTTCAGGCGCCGGTTCCGGCTTCGGCCTCGTCGCCGCGCCCGCCGCCGCGCTTGTCGACAGCCAGACCCGCGGCAAGGGGGGCGGCGACCTGCACGTGGCGCTGCGCTTCACCGGCGCCGAGCGGCTGAGCGTGATGCCGTTCGCCAGGTCGACCAGCGTGCGGGTCGCCGGCGACTGGGCCGCGCCCTCGTTCGACGGCGGCTTCCTGCCGGAGACGCGCCAGCTGGCCGACAAGGCCTTCGCCGCCGCCTGGAGCGTGCCGTTCATCGCGCGCGGCCTCTCCGACCATGCGGCCTCGGACGCGCTCTCGCTCGAGCAGCTCGGCCCCAAGGACCTCGGCGTCAGCCTGGTCCCGACCAGCAACCCCTACCAGACCGTCTCGCGCTCGCTGAAGTACGCGGTGATGTTCGTCGGCCTCGTCTTCCTCACCTTCTTCGTCTTCGAGGCGCTGTCCGGCTCGCGCGTGCACCCAGCGCAGTATCTCCTCGTGGGCTCGGCGCAGATGGTCTTCTACCTGCTGCTGCTCAGCGCCGCGGAATACGTCGGCGTCGACTGGGCGTTCGCGGCGGCGGCGAGCGCGACCGTGCTGCTGATGGGCCTCTACGCGGGCTCGGCGTTCAGGAGCCGCGCGCGCGGCGTCCAGGCCCTCGTCGTCTTCACCGTGGTCTATGGCCTCATCTACCTCCTGATGCGGCTCGAGGACTTCGCGCTGCTGGCCGGTTCCATCGCCAGCTTCCTCGGCCTCGCCGGCGCCATGTACCTGACCCGCAACCTCGATTGGTACGGCGGCAAGCCGGCGGCGCCGGCCGCCGCGAGCCCGGGCGTGGCGACGCCTGCCGGTACCTGCCGGTACGGGTGCGTAGACAAGGCGGGCGGCTGCGGTCTAGGACCATCCCATCTCTGACGAGGGACGGCATGGTCCAGCTGACGCTTCCGAAGAACTCCAAGATCGGCAAGGGCGTGCGCCACCGCGCACCTAACGGGTCCGGTCGGATGAAGCTGTTCAAGATCTACCGCTACGACCCCGAGGGGACCGAGAACCCGCGCTGGGACGAGTACGAGGTGAAGGTCGACGAGTGCGGCCCGATGGTGCTCGACGTGCTGATCCACATCAAGAACACCATGGACGCCACCCTGGCGTTCCGCCGCTCGTGCCGCGAGGGCGTCTGCGGCTCGTGCGCGATGAACATCGGCGGGCGCAACACGCTGGCCTGCACGCACGGCTGGGAGGAGGTCCCGGGCGAGGCGGTGCAGGTGGCGCCGCTGCCGAGCCAGCCGGTGGTCAAGGACCTGATCCCCGACCTCACCCTGTTCTACGCGCAGTACGCCTCGATCGAGCCGTGGCTGCACACCGAGAGCCCCGAGCCGCAGAAGGAATGGCGCCAGTCGCCGGAGGACCGCGAGAAGCTCGACGGCCTCTACGAGTGCATCCTCTGCGCCTGCTGCTCGACCTCCTGCCCGAGCTACTGGTGGAACGAGGAGCGCTTCCTGGGTCCCGCGACGCTGCTGCAGAGCTATCGCTGGATCATCGATTCGCGCGACGAGGCCACCGGCGAGCGGCTCGACAACCTCGAGGACCCGTTCAAGCTCTACCGCTGCCACACCATCCTGAACTGCGCGCAGGTGTGTCCGAAGGGGCTCAACCCCTCCGAGGCCATCGCGGAGGTGAAGAAGATGCTGGTCGAGCGCGTCGTCTGAGGCTGCGGCTGGCTGCGACTTTCTGGCGACACCTCGCACATGACCGAATCGTAAAGTTGACGGGGGCGTCATTATTCTGCATCGGGACGGGCGATGAGCGACGCGGGCGCGGGCGTGTTGATCGTAGGCGGCGGCCATGCAGGCGGCTCCGCAGCCGCGTTCCTGCGCCAGTACGGCTATGAGGGGCCGATCACCGTCATTGGCGAGGAGCCGATCGCGCCCTACCAGCGCCCGCCGCTGTCGAAGGCCTGGCTGAAGGGCGAGGCCGACGCCGACTCCCTGGCGCTGAAGCCGTTGGAGTTCTACGCCGAGGCCGACATCGACTTCCGGCCGAACCTGCGCGCCGTGAAGCTCGAGCGCAGCGCCCGCAAGGTCA
>DATNEH010000086.1:0-43610 GCA_035553015.1 Caulobacteraceae bacterium
GGGCGCTGGGCCAGCGACTGCAGCAGCAGGAACTCGGTCACCGTCAGGCGCACCGGGCGGCCGTCCCACAGGCAGTCATGGCGAGCGGGGTCCAGGGTCAGCTTGCCGCGCTTGATCGCCCGAGCGCCCTCGGCCGCGGGCGCGGCGGTCGGCGACGCCTCCTCGGCGTCGATCCCGGCGCGGCGCAGCACCGCCTTCACCCGCTCCAGCAGCAAGCGCTGGCTGAACGGCTTGTGGATGTAGTCGTCTGCGCCGAGGTTGAAGCCGAGGATCTCGTCGATCTCCTCGTCCTTCGAGGTCAGCATGATCACCGGCATCGGGCTGGTCTGGCGCAGCCGCCGCAGCACCTCCATGCCGTCCATGCGCGGCATCTTCACGTCGAGGATCGCCAGGTCCGGCGGATCGTTCTCCAGCGAGGCCAGCCCCGACGCGCCGTCGTAGCAGGCCTTCACCTGGTGCCCGTGGCTCTCCAGAGCCAGGGACACCGAAGCGACGATGTTCTCGTCGTCGTCCACCAGTGTGATCTTCGCCATCGTCCGATCTTCTTCCGTGTCCCTCATATCAGTAACTCTGAGGGCGGCCATGCGGACGCGTTGCAAGCGATCCGCGGCGAAGGCGACGGTATTGGCGCGATGTCCCGAAAGAACAAGCCATGCCGCACACGTCGCACATGTTTAGTGGCGTCAATTGGGCGCGGACGGGCGAAAAGCAAGACGCCTTTAAGGCTAATGCGACACCGTGCATCCCGCGATTGTGGGGGTTGGGGCGCCGCGCATGGATCAACTGCAGGTCCACTACGAGCTCTTCGTGCGGAAGACGGCCGGCGCCCCATGGACGCTCGAGATGGCCAACGAGAATCGCGCGCAGGTCGTGGAGAGCGCCGAGACCCTGATGGCCGAGAAGCGCGTGGCCGCCGTCCGGGTCAGCAAGGAGACGCTCGACGACGACTCCCGCGAGTTCCAGAGCGTGGTCATCCTCTCGAAGGGCCAGGTGGAATCCGGCCGCAAGCGGGCGCCGGTCGAGGACCGCGATCCGCTCTGCCTCACCCCGCAGGATCTCTACAGCGCCCACGCCCGCGACCGCATCGGCCGCCTCTTGGAAGGCTGGCTGAACCGCAACCATGCGACGCCGTTCGAGCTGCTGCACCGCCCGGACCTGATCGAGAAGCTCGATGCGTCCGGCAACGAGCTGCAGCACGCCGTGCAGAAGATCGCGGTGCCCGAGGCGCAGGCGCGCGGCATCTCCGTGCACGAGCTGATCCGCGGCTTCCAGGGCCTGATCGAGCGGGCGATCACCCGCGTGCTGGGCGATGGGCGGCGCGAGCGCTTCCCCAGCCTCGCCAAGGAGGGCTTCGCCGTCGCGGCCGAGCGGATCGCGGGCGATCCCGAGGCGGCCTACCTGATCGGCGGCGCAGTCGCCGGGCACCTGGCCGAAGGCGCCAGCTGGTCCGACAAGCTAATGCGCCTTCTGGACCTCGCCGACGCCGCCCCGCGCGAGGCCGGTGCGCGCCGGCTCGCCTTCGAGGTGCTCGAGCAGCCGCTCTCGGAGATCCTCGAATCGCGCGCGGGCTTGACCGAGCTGCTCGGCCCCGGGCTGGACCACGGCGGCCAGCTGGCGGCGATGACCCGGCTGGTGGCGCGCGACGCGGTCGGCGCGCTGACCGCCATCGAGCCGCAGGCCGCCAAACAGCTGCCGCCGCTGCAAGGGCCGGCGGCGCGGCTGGCCGAGTGGCTGGCCGAGCCGCCGTTCGCCGCCACCCGCGCCGCGGTCGGCCGGCGCATCCTGCGCGAGCTGATGGGGCCCAGGCGCCTGCGGCCGTCTAGCCCGAAGGAAGAGATCGAGCTCTTGCGTGCGCTCGGGATGGCGCTCACCGCGGCGTCCGGCCAGCTGCTGCCGCTGGACAGCGTGCAGGAGGGCTTCGCCGCACGCTCGCGCATGCTGGTCACCGCCGAGTTCGTCGAGGCGCTGCTGGGCCGCGACCACACCGCCCGCGCCGAGGCGGACCTCTTGATCTGGCTCTGCGAGAACGTCGTCGGCGCGGCCAACAAGCGCCAGGCCGCCCGCTATCTGATCACCCACCTGGGCTCGCTGCGCTTCGAGAAGGAGCTGCGCACCGGCGCCGAGGCGCCCGGCCAGCGGCTGGCGCTGCTCGCCGGCATGCAGAAGGCCGCCGCGCGCTCCGGCCTGCAGGGCGCCGACCTTGCGCCGGTGCAGGCCAAGCTCGGCGACGTCGGCGGGCTGGTCGAGGCCGACGTCAAGCTTACCCACTCGATCGCCCACGCCGGCGCGCCGGCGCTGCATCGCCTGGGCCTGCTCCTGAAGATCGCCACCGGCGAGGCCGGGCCGCTCGGCCCCGCCGCGGACCGCGCCCGGGCCGCCGCGTTGAAGCTGCTGCGCACCGAGGCCACCCGCACCGAGCTCGCCGCCACGCCCGGCGGCCTGATCCAGGTCCGCGACCTGCTGCAGGCGGCGGGGATGGCGGCCTGACACCGCACCGCTCGCCTCCAACGTGAGGGGCGCGCGAAGGCTCCCATTCGGCTACGCTCCCCCGCATGCGCCGCCTCGCCGCCTCGCTTGCCCTTGCCGCCCTCGCGCTCGCCGCGTGCTCCGGGCCGGGCGCGCCGGAGGATTCGGGGGTGTGTTTCCGCGTCGACGGCGCGGCCGCCAAGTTCACCGCCCTGGCCCGCGGGGTCGAGAACCTGGAGAGCTGCGCGGTGCTGCTCGAGGGACTGAATCTGCAGGGGCATCCCGCGCCCATCGGCGCCTTCCAGGGCTACTTCATCTTCATCGGCGACGACGCGATCCGCTCGGCGCCCAGCCTGCACGGCATGCGCTATCCGGTGTTCCAGCCGCCGCAGCGCGCCGCGATCGACCGCGATCTGCAGCGCATGCTGAAGGAGCGCGGCGGCCAGCTCCCCGACGCCGGCGACCTCAGCGTCGAGCGAGCCCACTAGCGACGCCCAGCCCTCCGGTCCGCGGCTAAACTCCAGCCTCCGCCCCCTGGCGCTCGCCGCCCTTCGGCGGCAACGGGGCGGGCGCGCCGGGCAGGCGCAGCTCGAACACCGTGCCGCGGATCGTGGTCTCCGCCAGCGTCAGGTCGCCGCCATGCGCCTGGGCGAGCTCGCGCGAGATGACCAGCCCGAGGCCGACGCCGCCGCGCCGCGCCGAGCCGCGGAAGGGCTGGAAAAGGTTGTCCCTGGCGCGCTCGGGCAGGCCCGGGCCGTCGTCGGCGACCCGCACCAAGCTCGCGCCGTCGTCCACCCGCAGATCGACCGTCACCGTGCCGACCTGCCGGCCGGGCTCGCTCTCGATCGCCTCGCGGGCGTTGCGCATCAGGTTGACCAGGATCCGGTGCAGCTGGTCGGGGTCGGCCAGCACCTGGGCGCGCTCGTCGACGGCGTTGGCCAGCGTGATGTGGCCGGCCGCCAGCTGCGCGTCCTCGGCGGCGGCCTCTACGGCGGCTTTCAGCGGCGTCGGCCGCGGGTTCGCCGGCGCTTCCTCGGCCTTGCCGAAGGTGAGCACGCTGGTCGCCAGCCGCACCGCCCGCTCCAGCGCCCGCTCCAGCCGCGGCAGCGCGCCGGCCACCACCGGATCGCCCGACGCCGCGAGCCGTTCCGAGGCCATCTGCGCGCTGGTCAGCATGTTGCGCATCTCGTGATTGATCTTGTCGACCGCCAGGCCCAGCGCCGCGAGCCTGGCCCGCGAGCTCAGCGCCACGCGCAGGTCGGCCTGCATGCGGCCCAGCTCCACTTCGGCGCGGCCGATCTCGTCGCGCCGGCCCGAGGGCTCGATGTTGGCGTCCGGGTCTTCGGGATTGGCGCGGAACCGCTCCATCGAGTGGGTGATCCGCTGCATCGGGCGGACCAGGAAGAAATTCAAGAACAGGTAGACCAGCGCCCCGGCCATCGCCGAGGTGAACAGCGCCCCGATCAGCAGCTCGCCGAGGTCGGCCAGCAGGATGGCGCGCAGCGGCCCGTCGGGCACCAGCACGCGCACCAGCTCGCCAGAGAGGTAGTGCGGCCGGTCGGTCACCAGCACCATCCGGTCGCCGCCGCCGAACAGCGTCTGCAGCGTCGCCGAGAGCGAGCTCAGCGGGTCCTGCTGGCGCAGGTCGATGACGTAGTCCGGGTGGCGCACCTGCCGGGCCGGCGCCAGCACCGAGCGCATCACGCCTTGCGCCTGCACGTCGACGGCCACCAGCCCGGCGCTGTCCAGGATCTGCCGCTTCAGCTGCTCGGTGACCTTGCCCTCGGGCGCCTGGCCGCCGACGCCGGCGACCACGAACGAGGCAAGCTCGCCGGCGGCGACCCGGTCGCTCAGCCACTCGCGCTGGCGCGTGGCCAGCAGCACGGGCACGATGATGGCGTTCGCCAACACCACCACGAGCGCGGTGATCAGCAGCAGCCGCGCGGACAAGCCGCCCGGCCAGAGGACGCGTCGCGGGCCTCTCGGCTTCGGGTCGGACAAAGGCGCGTCGTCCGCCATGGAGTCCCGTTACTAGAGCCCGCCGTCCCCGGCAACGGAGCCGGGGGCCGTGGCCTTTGCGCGGCGCGACCGCCAGACCCGCCATGCGGGCGCCGCGAGCGATAGCCCGGTCAGCGCCATCAGCGGTCCGGCGATCTGCGGCTGCAAGAGGAGATTGGCGCCCAGATGCGCGTGCCGGCGGAACATCGCGCCGAGCCCGTGGCCCAGCGTCGCGAAGATGAAGGCCGAGGGCGCCGCGCCGACCAGAGTCGCCATCACGAAGGTCGCAAGGCGGATCCGCGCCAGGCCGGCGGCCAGGTTCACCGCGAAGAATGGCGCGACCGGCATCAACCGCAGCGCCAGGAGGTAGGCGAAGGCGTCCCGCGAGAAGCCGGCCTCGATCCGCGCCACCACCGCGCCGGCGCGGTGCGCCGCCCAGTCGCCGAAGGCGGTGCGGCAGGCCATGAACACCATCACCGCGCCGATCCCCATCGAGGCCAGCGCCATCGCGCCGCCCAGCACCGGGCCGAACAGGAAGCCGCCCGCCATGCTGAGCACGGCCGGCCCCGGCGCGCAGGCGACGATCACCAGGATGTAGACGCCGAGGTAGGCCGCCAGGCTCGCGTATGGATGGGCGCGGACGAACTGCAGCAGCGCGGCGCGGTGCTCGGCGAGGCTGGCCAGCGACAGCTGCTTCAGCTCGCCCGAGGCGATCAGCGCAACGAACAGCGCCGCGATCACGGCGATCGGCAGCAGGCGCAGCCAGCGGCGGTCAGGTGGCGGAGAGGTGGGCGCGGGCGCGTCGCTCATCGCGCACCGACCGCGTCGGCGACGGATCCGAAGCCGTCGGCCTTGAGCCGCGCCGCCAGCTCGCGGCGGATGCGGGTCACCAGGCCGGGTCCTTCGAACACCAGGTTGGAATAGAGCTGCACGGCCGAGGCGCCGGCGCGCAGCTTGGCGTAGGCGTCGGCGCCCGAGCCGATCCCGCCGGCGCCGATCAGCGCCAGGCGGCCGCGCGCCGCCGCATGGAACTGGCCGAGCACCCGCGTCGAGAGCGCCATCAGCGGCGTGCCGGAAAGCCCGCCCGCTTCGCCCCGCCAGCGCGAGGCGAGGTCCGCCGGGCGCGACAGCGTCGTATTGCCGACCACGATCCCGTCGAAGCGGTGCTGCACGGCCGCCTCGGCGATCTCCTCCACCTCACGCTCTTCCAGGTCCGGCGCCACCTTCAGGAAGATGGGGGCGGCGCCGGCGAGGCCAGCGCGAGCCTCGGCGATCCGGCCCATGAGCTCGGCCAGCGCAGCGCCGGTCTGCAGCGCACGCAGGCCGGGCGTGTTCGGCGACGAGACGTTGACGGTGAAGTAGTCCGCGCGGCCCCAGAGCCGCTTCAGGCCCGTCACATAGTCGCCGATGCGGTCGGCGGCGTCCTTGTTGGCGCCGATGTTGGCGCCGACAACGCCGCGATGTGGTCGCGCGAGGTTCGCCGCGAACCGCTCCAGCCCGACGTTGTTGAAGCCCATGCGGTTGATCACCGCGTGGTCTTCGGTCAGCCGAAAGAGCCGGGGCCGGGGATTGCCGGCCTGCGGCAGCGGCGTCACCGTCCCGCACTCCACGAAGCCGAAGCCGGCCGCCAGCATGGCGCCGGCGACCTCGGCGTTCTTGTCGAAGCCGGGCGCCAGGCCGACCGGGTTGGGCAGCGCCAGCCCGGCCAGCGTCACCGGCAGAGGCGGGTCGTCGGCGGCCGCGCGCGGACCGATCCCCATCGCCAGCAGCCGGATCGTGGCGCGGTGCGCGTCCTCCGGATCCAGCACCTGCAGCGCATGCGCGGCGATGTCGTGCAGCGTCATGGCAAGAGGTCGCCCAGCTGCGGGACGCCGTCCGCGCCCAGTGGGGCTGGCGTCACCGCTTCCACCAGCGCGCAATCCAACGGGCCATAGAGGTGCGGGAAGAGCTGGCCGCCGCGCGAGGGCTCCCACTTCAGCGCCGCGCCCAATCTGTCCGCGTCGATCCGCAGCAGCACCAGTCCGGCCTGGCCGGCGAAGTGCAGCCGCGCGGTCTCCGGCGCCTGGGCGGCGGTCGAGAGGTGGATATAGCCGTCGGTCAGGTCGATCGCCGCGCCGTCGAACCGCCCGGCGCGCGCCGCCGCCGCCCAGGCGTCCGCCGCCAGGATCTTGTAGACTCGGGTCACGTCAGCCGTCGCCTTCGCCGCCCAGGTCCTTGGCGAGGAACATGCCATCCAGCCTGGCGCGCCCCACCGCGTCGATCTCGTAGACCGCCGCCGTCGCGGTCGGGAACCGGGCCGAGACCGTCTCGATGTCGGCCGCCGAGGCCGACGCGTCCAGCAGCAGCTCCACCGCCAGCTCGTGCATGCCCGGATTGTGGCCCACCACGATCAGCGTGTCGCAGCGGTCCGAGACCTGCTCGATCGCCTCGCGGATGTCCTCCGGTCCGGCGTTGTAGAGCGCCCGGTTCAACTCGGCGCGGATGCGCGGGAAGGCGTCGCGCGCGCAGATCCAGGTCTCGGCGGTCCGCCGGGCCGGCGACACCAGCGCGTAGTCGGGGGCCAGGTTCTCGCGCGCCAGCGCCGCTCCGATCAGCGCCGCGTCCTCGCGGCCACGATCGCTGAGCGCGCGGTCGAAGTCGTCCTCGCCGGGCGCGCGCGGCTCGGCCTTGGCGTGGCGAAACAGGATGAGTCGACGCATGGCGGTCCGTCTTAGCGCGCGCCAAGCCCGTTGACAGCCCGGCCACTTTGCCCCTCCAAGGCCGCGATGAGTGACGGCGAGACCGCGGCCGATGTTGCAGGCGCGGGAAGCGAGAGCATCCGCTTCCCGGCCAGCCAGCCGCTGCGCCTGGATTGCGGCGCGCGCATCGCCGGCCTCGAAATCGCCTATTCGACCTACGGCGCGCTGAACGCCGACAAGTCCAACGCCGTCCTCGTCTGCCACGCGCTGACCATGGACCAGCACGCGGCGGGAACGCATCCGCGCACCGGCAAGCCGGGCTGGTGGGCGGGGCTGATCGGGCCGGGCAAGCCGCTCGACACCGACCGCTTCTACATCATCTGCGCCAACGTGCTTGGCGGCTGCAGCGGCACGACAGGACCGTTGTCGCCGGATCCCGCGACCGGCGAGGTCTACGGCCTCAAGTTCCCGGTGATCACCATCGGCGACATGGTCCGCGCCCAGGCCATGCTGCTGGATGCGCTCGGCATCGAGAAGCTGTTCGCGGTGATCGGCGGCTCGATGGGCGGCATGCAGGTGCTGCAGTGGGCGGCCGACTATCCGGAGCGGCTGTTCTCGGCGGTCTGCGTCGCCGCCGCCGCGCACCACTCGGCCCAGAACATCGCGTTCCACGAGGTCGGCCGCCAGGCGATCATGGCCGACCCCGACTGGCGCGCCGGCGACTACGCGCGCCACGGCGTGCGGCCGGAGAAGGGGCTCGCCGTCGCCCGCATGGCCGCCCACATCACCTACCTTTCGGAGGCAGCGCTGCAGCGCAAGTTCGGGCGCGGCCTGCAGCGCGATGGCCTGTCGTGGGGCTTCGACGCCGACTTCCAGGTGGAGAGCTACCTGCGCCACCAGGGCGCGGTGTTCGTCGACCGCTTCGACGCCAACTCCTACCTCTACATCACCCGCGCGCTCGACTACTTCGACCTCGCCGGCCAGCATGGCGGCTCGCTGGCCGCGGCGTTCGCCGGGGCGCGCGACCTGCGCCTCTGCGTGTTCTCGTTCTCGTCTGACTGGCTCTATCCGACGCCGGAGAGCCGCCACATCGTGCGGGCGCTGAACGCCGCCGGCGCCCGGGCCAGCTTCGTCGAGATCGAGACCGACAAGGGTCACGACGCCTTCCTGCTCGACGAGCCGGTGCTGCACGAGGCGCTGACCGGCTTCTTCTCCTCGGCCGCGCTAGCCCGCGGTCTCAAGTGAACGGCCGCGAGGATTTCCGCGAGATCCTGCGGCTCGTGCGCCCCGGCGCGCGGGTGCTCGATGTCGGTTGCGGCGAGGGCGAGCTCCTCGAGATGCTGGTGCGCCAGAAGGGCGTCGACGGGCGCGGCCTGGAAATCAGCTCCGAGGGCGTCTCGGCCTGCCTGGCGCGCGGCCTGGCGGTGGTGCAGGGTGACGCCGACAGCGACCTCGACTACTTCCCGGCCCGCGCCTTCGACTACGCGATCCTCTCGCAGACCCTGCCGCAGGTGCGCCAGCCCCGCCACGTGCTTTCGGAGCTCTTGCGCATCGCCGAGCGCGCCATCGTCTCGCTGCCGAACTTCGGACACTGGCGGGTGCGCCTCGACCTGCTGTTGCAGGGCCGCATGCCGCTGACCCACGCCCTGCCGACGCCCTGGTGGGAGACGCCCAACATCCACCTGTGCACGGTGCGCGACTTCACCCAGCTCTGCGACGTGCTGGGCCTCAGGATCGAGGCCTGCGCAGCGCTCGCCAACGGCAAGCCCGCCCGCACGATCGACCCCACCCGGCCGAGCGCCAACTGGCGCGCCGAATCGGCGCTCTTCCTGCTGAGCCGGGCCGGATCGGCCGACGCCGGGCCAGCGCCGGCCGCCGCGACGGCGAAGGCCGACCTGTTCGGGTAGCCCTGCGAAGGTCGCCCGCCTAATCGCCCAGGGTGTGTCGCAGTACGGTGTCCCGGCTCCGGGAAAACCCCCATATCGACGCCTTGAACGACTACTCAAAACGAGTAGGGCGACGCTCGCTTCGATCTCGAATCAGGCTCAATTGATAGTTGCGCCGCGAAGCCCACAGCCGCGTCACCTCGGCCCCCCACCGGCGACGCTCCCGCCGCTCCCCACCGGGCGGCGAGCAGGCTTCGCGGCGCAACTCTAGCCGGGCGCTGGCCGGCCTGGGGGAGTGCGGCCGCCCGCGACTGAAAGGCGAGCCGATGACCAGCGTTCGCGATCACCTCGAAGCAGACTGGCGCAACACCGAGGACGCATTCGAGGCCGCGCTGACCGAGCTGCGGGGCCGCGCCGCCGCGGCCGGGCTCGTGCTGCGCCAGCCGCACCACGACATGGAAGGCTGGCCCCACGTGCTGCACGCCGAGGTGCTGCCAACCGGCAGCTGCCGCGTGCTGACCTGCCTGGACGTGGGGCTGAACGACCACGGGCAGATGCTGGTGCAGACGATCCCGGGCGAGGCGCGGACGTTCGCCAGCTTTCAGCCGCACGACAAGACCTTCTACGTTCGGCGGCTGCGGCTGATCGTCGAGGCGGCGATCGCCAATGAAGAGTAGCGTGGAACGATTTATTGCCGCCGTAGTTGTATCCCGCGGCTGTTCGCCTCATTCGTGGCGCAAATCGCGCCGAAGCTTCGCCTGGGAGAGACTGATTCGCGCGGCCGCGCATCATAGGTGGCCGGGGGAGAAACCAGCGTGTCCTTGGAGCGCAAGTCCGTTGCGTTGCCTGCGCTCGGAGAGAGCGCGGAAGACGTTGCCGTCGCGCGGATCGTCTCGCGGCTCAGCTCCGAATACATCCTGCGCGCGTTGCAATTGCTCGTTGAATCGTACGGGGAGATCCGCACCGGGGTCATCGCCCAGACGATCGTCACCGCCAACACCGCGCACCTCGACACGCGCGGCGGCGACGGGCGGCGCTACGCCGCCATCGACGAGACGCCGCCCGACGAGCTTCGCCGCCCGATCAGCATCGCCCGGCTCGCCGAGTCGCTCGCCCTGCCGTTCGAAACCACGCGGCGGCACGTGCAGCGGCTGATCGACACCGGCGTCTGCGTCCGTGTCGAAGGTGGGGTGATCGTGCCGCAGGCGGTGCTCGAACAGCCGGGCGCGGCGCGCGCCGCGCTCGCCAACGTCGCCTACGTGCGCAAGTTCCTGCGCGACGTGCAGGCCGCCGGCCTGGGACCCCACCCCCGCCCCGACCCGCCCAAAACCCGGCTGCCGACGGACCTCGGCAAGTAGAGCGCGCCTGCCGGTCGATGCGAGTGCGGCGCGCGCGCTGTCGGAAGGCTGAGCGCGGAAGCCTATACCGCTCAGCCCGAGATCGCGGCTGCGTCGGTTTCGCCGGTGCGGATGCGGATGGCGGTCTCGAGGTCCATGACGAAGATCTTGCCGTCGCCGATCTTGCCGGTGTTGGCGGCGCGCCCGACAGCCTCGACCACGCGGTTCTCCATGTCGTCGGACACCGCGATCTCCAGCCTCACCTTCGGCAGCAGCTTCACCTCGTACTCGGCGCCCCGGTAGACCTCGGTCTTGCCCTTCTGGCGCCCGTAGCCGCGCACCTCGGTGACGGTCAAACCGGAGGCGCCAGCCTCGGTGACGGCCTCCAGCACCGCGTCGAGGCGGCTCGGCTTGATGACGGCGACGATCATCTTCATGACGCGGGCCCTAAGGACGAAACGCGGGAAACGAAAGAGCTTGGACGCAACAGTGCGGCTTTCTCGATGGTCTAGGCGCATTCGCGGCGCCGCCCAACCCCGGCGACGGCCAGGCTCGATCATCCGCTCAAGGAACAGGCGCCCCAGGTCGACGGTCAGGGGTGCGCGGTCAGGCAGGGCGCAGCGCGCCGCTGGGCGCGAACACCCGGGCGCGCCCGCGCACCGCGATCGGCCGCACCGCCAGCGTCTGCTTTTGCGCCTCCATCAGGATGAGGCCGGCCATCGGCGAGGCGAGCCGCGCGCCGACCTGCTCGAAGCCCTCCGCCCAGCGCGCCGCCCAGTTCAGCGGCGGCGCATAGAGCGCCCGCGTCCAGCCGGCCGGCTCGAGGTCGGCCTCGCGCACCAGCGCCTCCAGCTGGCGGCGCGAGAACGGCCGTCCGTGCCCGAACGGGCTCGACTCGGCGTTGGCCCACAGGCCGTGGCGCGCCACCGCCACCACGATCAGCCGCCCGGACGGCGCCAGCACCCGCCCGAGCTCGGTCAGCACCGCCAGCGCGCTGTCGCTCTCCTCCAGCGCATGCACTGCCAGCACCCGGTCGAACAGCGCGTTCGGAAAGGGCAGGGCGGCCTCGTCGACCAGCACCGCGCTGTTGCGCGCGCCGAGCGGCCAGGCTTCCACCCCCTGCCCGGCCGGCATCGCGGCGATCACCCGGCGTGCGTCGGCGGCCAGCGGCTCAAGGAACGGCGTCGCATAGCCGAACGCCAACAGGTCGAGGCCCGCGAGGCCGCCCCAGGCCTCGGCGACCTTGCGCGCCACCATCTCGCGCGCGGCGCCCCCGAGCGCGCCGGCGTAGAATTGGCGCAGGTCCAGCACGTCGCGGCGCATCGCGGCTCCATCGAGGCTCCCCCAAAGACGTTCACTCTGGGGCGGCCGGACAATGTAGAGTAAGCGCGGTCCACGTTAAGGCAGGAGACAGCCATGACCCTCACCGTCCGCCAGTTCCCCTGCCTCTCCGACAACTACGGCTTCCTCATCCGCGACGACGCCTCGGGCAAGACCGCCTGCATCGACACGCCGGACGCCGGCGCCATCCTGAAGGAGCTGAAGGCCGCCGGCTGGGGCCTCGACTTCATCTTCAACACCCACTGGCACCCGGACCACGCCGGCGGCAACGCCGAGATCCAGAAGGCGACCGGCTGCGTGATCGTCGGCCCGGCCGAGGTGACCCGCATCGCCCCGCTCGACCGCGAGGTCCACGGCGGCGACACCGTCGAGCTCGGCGACACGAAGTTCCAGGTGATCGAGACCGGCGGGCATACGCTCGGCCACATCGCCTACCACGACGGGGCTGATCACGTGGCGTTCGTCGGCGACACCCTCTTCGCGCTCGGCTGCGGGCGGCTGTTCGAGGGCCAGCCCGAGCAGATGTGGGCCTCGCTGTCGCGGCTGGCGGCGCTGCCGGACGACACCAAAGTGTATTGCGCGCACGAGTACACCGCCTCCAACGCCCGCTTTGCGCTCAGCGTCGATCCGGACCCCGCGCTGAAGGCGCGCGCTGACGAGGTCTTCGCGGCGCGCCAGCGCGGCGAGTGGACGGTGCCCACCACGATCGGGCTGGAGAAGGCCACCAACCCGTTCCTGCGCGCGCCGCTGCTGGCCGGCCGCGTCGGCAAGGCCGGCGCGCCGGACTATGAGGCGTTCGCCGCCGTCCGCGCCGCCAAGGACGCCTTCAAGGGCTGACCCCCGCGTCGTTGGGACCGAACGGCCGCACTCACGCGCGGGGTTGCCACCTACGTCGAACAACGTTCACCCTGGCCGCTCGGATTTTGATCGGGCTTGAGGGGAACGGCATGAAGTACGTGACGGGGGCGGCGCTCGGCGTCGCGCTGGCGGCTGGCGGCGTCGCGGCCACGACGCCTGGTTATGGGGCGCCCACCCACCACGCGGCAGGCCACGCCGCCGGCGGCGGCCACGCGGCTGCGGCGGGTCCGATCGCCGTCTACTGGATGAGCGCCTCGACCAGCACCGGCATGAGCGGCGCCGGCGGCATGGGCGCGGGCGGCGGCCGCCCGAACATGGCGATGATGATGCGCGGCGGCGGCTTCAACCCCAACGCCGTCACCCACTCGCTGATCCTGCAGCTCGGCTCGACCCGTCACGCCGACGGCGATCCGGCCGCCGAGCACGATCCGCCCGGGGGCCTGGGCGCCGGCCCGATGCTGCCGCTGGTCACCCCGCAGGCGCAGCCCGAGCACGAGGAGGCGCCGCCCGGCCCGCCGCCGCAATACCAGCAGCCGCATGGACGCATGCTGATCTTCTGGGGTTGCGGCGAGCACGCCGGCCCCGGCCAGCCCTACGTGATCGACTTCGCCAGCCTGAGCGGACCGGACGCCGCCCAGAGGTTCGCCGGCCTGATGCGCGGCATCGCGGTCACGCCGATGCAGCCCCCGTCGCCCGGCCGCTACGCCACCTACGGGGAATGGCCGAACGAGCGCTCCGATTCCAGCGTGCCCTCGAACGGATCGCTGGCCGGCGACCACCTGGTGAAGGGCAACTACACGCCCGACATCCGCTTCAGCCTGACGCCGAACCAGGACTTCCTGCCGGCCTTCAACCTGACCACCAACCAGAAGAACCCGACCGGCTCGGCCAGCCTCGGCTGGCAGGGCATGCAGGGCGTCCAGGGATATTTCGCCACGATGATCGGCGCGGAAGGGCAGGACCAGGTAGTGATGTGGACCTCGAGCGCCACCCAGGCGCCGGCGTTCGGCATGCCCGACTACCTGAGCGATGGGGAGATCGCCCGCCTCGTCGCCAACCACACGCTGATGCCCTCCAGCCAGACGCAATGCACGATCCCGGTCGAGGCGGTGCAGGCGGCCGGCCGCGCGGGCTTCTTCCAACTGGTCGGCTACGGCGGCGAGGCCAACTTCGCCTATCCGCCGCGCCCGCCTGCGCCGCAGCCTTGGCGCCCGGAGTGGACCGTGAAGGTGCGCTACCGCACCTCGACCGGCGGCCTCGTCGGCATGGACCTTGGCCGCATGATGGGCGGCCAGGGTGATCGTGGACAGGGTGACCGCGGCGACCGTCAGCAGCAGCAACAACAGCCGCAGCAACAGCACCACGGCTTCGGCTTCCCGGGCCTGGGCGGCTTCCTGCCCTAGGTGATTTCAGGGACGGATCGGGGTTGCCGTTCCGTTCAACCGAGAGAGAGCGGTCTTCAGCATTCAAAGCGCGATTTCATAACGGCATTTCCGACACGAGGAGGATTGCATCGATGCGCACTGGTCTGAACGTCGGTTGGCGCGCGGCGCTCGCCGCCGCGGTGCTCGCCGGCTTCGTCGGCGCCGCCCGCGCCGACGTGGTGCGCGTCGCCCAGGGTGACCTGGCGGGCGTCACGGCGAACGGGGTCGAGAGCTTCAAGGGCATCCCGTTCGCCGCGCCGCCGGTCGGCGACCTGCGCTGGCGCCCGCCGCAGCGGCCGGCGAGCTGGACCGGCGTCAAGCAGGCCAACGCGTTCGGCCCGATCTGCATGCAGGCTGCGCGCGGCTTCTTCGGCGCCATGCCGATGAGCGAGGACTGCCTCACCCTCAACGTCTGGCGCCCGGCCGGCGCCAAGCCGGGCGAGAAGCTGCCGGTGATGGTCTGGATCTACGGCGGCGCCTTTGTCCAGGGCGCGGCCTCGGCGCCCTTCTACGACGGCACCAGGTTCGCGCGCGATGGCGTCATTCTGGTCTCGCTGAACTACCGCGTCGGCCGCTTCGGCTTCTTCGCCCACCCGGCGCTCGACGGCGAAGCCGAGCCCTTCGGCAACTACGGCCTGATGGACCAGATCGCGGGCCTGAAGTGGGTGAAGGCCAACATCGACCGCTTCGGCGGCGATCCGGCCAACGTCACCGTGTTTGGCGAGAGCGCCGGCGCCATCTCGGTCAACTACCTGATGGGCTCGCCCGCGGCGAAGGGCCTGTTCGACAAGGCGATCGCCGAGAGCGGCTTCGGCCGCACCGACCCGCGCCCGCTGACCGGCGAGCGCTCGGCCGAGGCGGTCGGCGTGGCGTTCGCCGAGGCGCACGGGATCAAGGGCGCCGACGCGGCCGCCGCCGCGGCGCTGCGCGCGCTGCCGGCGCAGGCCGTCAACGCGCCGGTCTCCGGCCTGACCGATCCCACCATCCCCGGCCCGATGCTCGACGGCCGGATCGTCACCCAGTCCATCCACGCGGCCTTCGCCAAGGGCGAGGAGGCGCACGTGCCCTACCTGGAGGGCGGCAACAGCTACGAGGCCAGCCTCTTCCCGCGGGTCGGCGACCATCCCGAGCCGGTGATCGCCCGTTTCGGCGATCCGGCCAAGGTCGAGGCGCTCTACGGCGGCGCGCCGGCGCCCGAGCTGGCGCGCGAGCTCACCACCGACAGCATGATCACCGAGCCCGACCGCTTCCTTGCTCGCCAGATGGCGAAACAGGGCCTGCCGGTCTGGGTCTACCACTTCTCCTACGTGCCGGCCGCGACCCGCGCCTCCACCTACGGCGCCGCGCATGGTTCGGAGTTGATCTACGTGTTCGACAACCTGCCCGACCGCCCGATCACCTACGGTGCGCGCACCATCCCTGCCGCCACCGACGCCGACCGCCAGGTCTCGCGCGCCATGCACGCCTACTGGGTCGCCTTCGCCAAAGCCGGAAACCCGGGCAGCGCCGGCGGCCCCGCCTGGCCGCGCTTCGGCGCCGGCGGCGAGCAGCTGCTGGAGTTCGGCGCCGACGGCGTCAGCGTCCGCCGCGACTTCGAGAAGGCCCGGCTCGACATGATCATGCAGTCCCGCAAGTCGCCGTCCTGAGCAAGGTGGGCCGTGTGCGCCGGGCGCCTGGGACGACTTGGCGCGGGCGCCTTGCAGTTTGCCATCCGCCCGACTAGGTTCCGCGCCTTCGCCGAAAGGCGGCGCGCGCTCGTAGCTCAGCTGGATAGAGCATCAGACTACGAATCTGAGGGTCGGGCGTTCGAATCGCTCCGAGCGCGCCACTTGCGTCCAAAACCGCGAACAGGTCCCGCTTGGGCCTAGCGGCCCGCGATAACATCCGCGAGCGCAGCCTGCTCCCCAGTGGTCCGCACCACATTGACGATCCCAAGCGGACGCTCGCCGATGGCGCCCGAGTTCAGGCGTCGTTTCTCTACGGATCCGGTCTATCCACCGGATGGGCGTCGAGGCAGGCGTCCACTGCGGCGCTGATGGTTGGAAAGAAGGCGTCCTCGCCAAAGCGTGCGAACAGACCGAAGCGCTTGAGCGTGTCCTTCACAGGATCCTTGAGCTCGGCGAAGCACAGCCTCGCGCCGGCGGCCGACCGCGCGGCAATTCGAGAACGCGCTCCTTGAACAACTCGGCGTTGGCGAAGAACAAGGGGGCGTCCCAGCGGAAGAGCACGAGGCCAGGTATCTGGCGGGCGTCCGGATGGCGCTCGATGGGAAGAGCCTGACGGAAGCGGCGTCCGCGCACCTTAGCTTTCCCGATCGGTCGAAGCCCTTTGGCGTGTGGCCGTTGCGCTGGTGACGACTCGGGGTTTGCTCGGATTTCCTCGCCTTTCGCGGGTCTCGTATCTGCAGAGCGGATGACCGGGCCGCATGGGCGGGAGGGGCCGAGATGCGCGACGACGATCGGCGAGGAGCGCGGCGCACTACCGTTCGCCGACCCCCGCGAGGAGCGGTCGAGCTTGGTCCGCGGTTGGAGAACGGTCGGCAGGTATTGAAGACGCGCGCCGAACGTTTCGCGATCGGCGAGGCGATGCGGCGGCAATGTCCCCGAAGCTCCCACGCGCACTGGGTTCCCGCCGACGATCGCGACCCTGTCCGGATGGTCGAGGAAGGCGATGCTGGGCGCATACCCGAGCTTGTGCCGCTCCGGCATGGGCGGATGCTGATTTCGCCGTTTACGTTCTATCGCGGCTCAGCGCTTCAAATGGCCTCCGACCTGGCTGGTACGCCGACCAGCGGTATCCGCGTGCAGGCATGCGGCGACGCTCATCTTGGCAACTTCAGGGGCTTCGCCACGCCCGAGCGCCGGATCGTCTTCGACATTCACGACCTCGACGAAACGTTGCCGGCTCCCTGGGAGTGGGACCTGAAGCGCCTGGCGACCAGCTTCGTGGTGGCGTGTCGCGACAATGGTCTCGGCAAGGATGTCGCGGAAGAAGCGGTGCTGATGTGTGTCGGCTCCTACCGACGGCACATGATCGAATTCAGCGAAATGCCGGTGCTCGAACTCTGGTACGCCCGCCTCGAGGCCGACGACCTGATCGAGGACATCCAGAACCCCCAACTTCGCAAACGGGTGGAAAAGCGCGTCGCGCGCGAGAAATCCAGGAGCGCGCTCGAACACGATTTCCCCAAGCTGACGACCACCGTCGGAGAGGGAGCGATCATCAGAGACGCCAGACCCACGATCTACCACTGGAAGACGGATCGCCAATTCGACGACGTAATTCGCGAGGGGTTCGCAAAGTATCGCGAGACACTGACGCCGGACCGCCGACAGCTTATCGATCACTATTCGATCCAGGACATCGCCATCAAGGTCGTGGGCGTCGGCAGCGTCGGAACGGTGTGCGCGATCATCCTGTTGATGGCCGGCGAGGATGAGCCCTTGTTCCTCCAGCTCAAGGAAGCCCGCAGCTCAGTGCTCGAGCCATACGCCGGGGCGAGCGTCTTTCCCAATCACGGTCAGCGCGTCGTCGCCGGTCATCGGCTGATGCAATCGGCGAGCGACATCTTCCTCGGCTGGACGGCGGGCCGGCGGGAGATTGGCCGGCACTTCTACGTTCGCCAATTGCGCGACGCCAAGATCAAGCCCGTCATCGAAGGTTGGGGCGGCGAGGAAATGGCGGTCTATGCCGAATGGTGCGGCCATTCGCTGGCCCGCTCTCACGCGCGATCCGGGGACCCGGCGATGATCGCAGGCTACCTCGGCAAGAGTGAAGTGTTCGACGCCGCCATGGTCGCATTCACGGCGGCCTATGCCGATCAGACCGAACGCGATCACGCTGCGCTCAGGAAGGCGGCGCGGCAGAAGAAGATCGATGTGACGATCGAGCGCGGGGATTAGTTCCGATAGGGTATGCCTCCACGATTGGGTCGCGCACCCCTACGCTGGTGACCTGGTCTCCTACTCGACGACTTCTGCCGTTCGATGCGCCGTGAGCGCCCGGCGTAGTGCTCAGCGAGCGGACAGGTCGTCATCGACATGGCCGTGCGCGGCGTCATCTGGCGCGGGCGGCGCCAGATCCGCCGGCCTGAAGGCCTTCGTCGGAAGCCATCTTCGATACCTCAGGACTTGACGGCGGCGGCTGCAGGCCTCGCGGCTGCGGTCACATCGCTACGTCTGACGAACCTCCCGCCAGCAGCGGACGACCCTGTTCAGACGAGCGCGGGCGCGCATCCGGTGGATAACCCAGCATCGTGTGGGCCCGACTCCCGCGGCAACGCCGATGGGTGCGCACATCCCGCTCGCCAGCAAGACGACCTGCCGCGCGCCGATCCGGCTCAGAACACCAGCCCGGCCAGCTGGTCGACCAGCTTCTCGACCGACATCATGGTCAGCAGCAGCGGCAGGATGGGCGCCAGGAACGCGCCGACGAACGCAATGAGCATCCAGGGCGTCACCGGGACGAAGCGCGTCTGCACGGCGTTGCCGAAGCTGTTGCCGAGGTCGGCGAGCGACTGGATGTCGCCGCTGCCGACCAGCGGCTCGTCGGGCGGCGCGCCGCCGCGCAGCCACTTGTCGCGGAACTCGCGCACGTAGCGCTCGCCCAGCGCCCCGTAATCGATCAGGCCCATGCGCTTCACCCGCGCCAGGTGCGGTGCGAATATCCCGAGCGGGCCGGCGAACACGACGAGCAGCAGCACCGCGCCGCTGGCAACCTGCATCTTGAAATCGGTCAGGCTGGCGCCGGCGAAGAAGATCCGATCAGCGATCATCCCCGAGAACAACACCCCGTGCGCCACCGCGATCGGGATGAACGCCGCGAGGGAGTCGCCGAGGAACCCCAGTCCCGCCGCCTTGTCCGGATGCGTCACATTGAGGTCGAGGTCCAGCCGCGCCATCCGCCAGAGGAAGCGGGCCCAGATGAACAGCCGGAAGTACCAGCGCAGCAGCAGGAACTGGATCAGCGGCAGGCTGATGAACACCAGCCACAGGCCCGCCGGCGACAGCCGCCCGCCGCCAACGCCCATCGCGTACCAGGCCGCCCCGTGCAGGGCCTCGTACCGGTGCAGGGTGAAGAGCCCGCCAGCGGCGTAGACGAAGACCAGCAGCGCCGCTTCGGCGAGGGCGGAGTCACGCCACCGCAGGGCGTCGGCGACCGCATCGTCGAAGCGCGCCGCCTGGCCGGGCCCGATCAGCTCGCGCGCCCGGAACTGGCCGACGATCAAGCGCATGCGCCGATGCACGACCAGCTCGGCGAGGATCAGCAGCGGCGCGGCCACCAGGAACCGCAGCTGGAAGCCGATGTCGTTCATCACCGTGCGACCCGGCCCCACGAGGGCGCCCTGCAGGGCTGCCAGCACCATGACCGGCGCCCACATCACGAACACCGCCAGGGCGAGGCGGCGGTGGACGAGGTGCAACTCGCTGTCGGCCATGTGCGCGCGCAGCAGCAGCCGGAACAGCGGCCCGCCGGGCACGAGCGAGAAGCTGCGCTCCTCCGCTGTGGAGGCGGAGAACCCTGTCGCCGAGATCGTCCCTGCCATGCGCAAGCTCCTCTGTCTGGTCGGGCGCCCCATTCCCAACGCCTGGGCCGTTCGCAGATGAGAGGCGTGGGTCAGAAGCGGGGAGCCGCAAATCGGGTGAACGGACCAGTCGCCGGCGCAGACAATGCGGAAGCCTGCTCGGCGAGCCCCAGCGACGGCTAAGGGCGATGCTCGGCGCCGTGCGCCGCGAGGCCGCCCGACGGCGAACGCGAGTGGCGGCGCATAGCCGACGATCAACCTTCGGGGTCGAACCGGAATCGGGACCCTGCGACCCGACGTCGTCATCTCTGCGCCAGATTAGCAAGCGCATTCAACGAGGTAGCAGTTATCGTCCTTGTTCTCGGTGGCGCGCCATTGCCTTTCAAGGGCTTAGCCGAAGCCCATCGTCCCAGAACCCGGCTACATGGTGACGCTGCGGCCCGGCAGGGCTGTGCGGCGGCCGTGGCCAGCGAATAATCTGGCGCCACGTGTCGATCGGGCGGCGGCTCGCCCGTCGAATGGATGACGGGGTGAGAGTGCGGCGAGGGCGTCGTCACCCGTCCAGGGATTTCCGCCATGCGCTACATGTTCATCGTCAAGTCCGGCCACGCCGCCGAACCCACCCCGCAGCTGCTCGAGGCCATGCACAAGCTGGCCCAGCGCGAGATCCAGGCGGGCCGCATGCTGGACGACGGCGGTCTCGCGCCCCAGGCCGCGGGCTGCCAGGTGTCCATCGAGCAGGGCGCGCTGAAGGTGACCGACGGGCCGTTCATCGAGGCCAAGGAGATGATCGGCGGCTACGCGATCTTCGACCTGCCGGGCCCGGATGAGGCGCTGGCCTCGGCCCGTGAGTTCATGCAGTTGCACAGCGACCACATGCCGGGTTGGTCGGGAACCTTGGAGGTTCGCGCCATCGCCGGGTCGATGACCCACGCCGGGACCCACGCCGGGACCCACGCCGGCTGAGGCGCGCGTCCGCGATGGCCCAGGGCGACGTCGAGCGGGCGATCCTCGCCACCTGGCGGATCGAGCAGCCCAGGCTGATCACCAGCCTGGCGCGGATGCTGCGCGACGTCCCCCTGGCCGAAGAGCTGACACAGGACGCGCTGGTCTCGGCGCTCGAGCGGTGGCCCGAGACCGGCGTGCCCGACCGTCCGGGCGCGTGGCTGATGGCCTCCGCCAAGCGTCGGGCGCTGGATCACTTGCGCCGGGCGCCGATGCTGGAGCGCCGGCACGCGATGCTGTCGGCGGACCTGGAAGCCGAGCAGACCGCCATGCCTGATTTCGACGCGGCCCTCGATGACGACATCGGCGACGAGATGCTGCGGCTGATCTTCACCGCCTGCCATCCGCTGCTGTCCGCCGAGGCGCGCATTGCGCTGGCGCTGCGCATGGTGTGCGGCCTCACGACCGCGGAAATCGCCCGAGCGTTCCTGGCGGCGGAGGCGACCATCGCCCAGCGGATCGTGCGCGCCAAACGGCTGCTCTCGGAGTCCGGCCTCGCCTACGAGACGCCGCAGGGCGATGAACGGCGCCAGCGCCTGCCCGCGGTGCTGGAAGTCATCTACCTGATCTTCAACGAAGGCTACACCGCCGCGCACGGCGAGGACTGGCTGCGGCCGCAGCTCTGCGAGGAGGCCCGCCGGCTTGGCCGGATGCTCGCGGCGCTGGCGCCGGCAGAGCCGGAGGCGCATGCGCTGGTGGCGTTGATGGAGCTGAACGCCTCGCGCAACGCCGCGCGCACCGGCCCCGACGGCGCGCCCATCCTGCTGATGGACCAGGACAGGCGCCGCTGGGACCAACTGCATATCCGCCGGGGCCAGGAAGCGCTGGCGCGGGCCTGGGCGCTCGGCGGCCGCGGCGGCGTCTATGCGCTGCAGGCCGCCATCGCCGCGTGCCACGCCCAGGCGCCGGACGCGGGCGCCACCGACTGGCCAAGCATCGCCGGCCTCTACGCCCAGCTCTCGCGCGCAACCGCCTCGCCGGTGGTGGAGCTCAACCGCGCCGTCGCCGTCGCCATGGTCGAGGGGCCTGCAGCCGGGCTCGCGATCGTCGAGGCGCTGGCGAACGCGAAGGCGCTGAAGGGCTACCATTTGCTGCCGAGCGTTCGCGGCGACCTGCTGCAACGACTGGGGCGTCTTGCCGAGGCGCGCGAAGCGTTCGCCGCCGCCGCGGCGCTGACCGAGAACGCGCAAGAACGGGCCCTCCTGGAGCGGCGCGCCGCCGCCTGCCCGGTCTAGCCGGTCCGCGATCGGGACCGGCCGACGCGCTCCTGACTCCGGCGGGCGCGGCTTTCGTGGGATAGTGCGGGGCAGGATCTGGTGCGGGACCGAGGAGTGCTGACGACATGGCGGACGACGCGATGGCGAAGGGCGAGACGCCCGCGCAGCTGATCGACAAGCGGATCGCCGAGCTCGGCGACTGGCGGGGCGAGACGCTGGCCAAGGTGCGTGCGGCGATCAAGGCGGCGGTCCCGGACGCGGTCGAGGAGTGGAAGTGGCGCGGGGTGCCGGTCTGGTACGCCGGCGGCATGCTCTGCACCGGCGAGACCTACAAGGCGGTGGTCAAGGTGACCTTCGCCAAGGGCGCGGCGTTGGAGGATCCGGCCCGGCTGTTCAACTCCAGCCTCGAGGGCAACGTCCGCCGCGCCATCGACATCCGCGAGGACGAAGCGTTCGATTGGGACGCGTTCGAGGCGCTGGTACGCGCAGCTGCGGCGCTCAACACCGCCAAGGGCGGGTAGCCGGGCGGGTTTTTCCTAGTGGATCGCGCCGTCGGGAGCGTGGGCCTCCGGGTCCTCCACGCTGGCGCTGACGAACCAGGCGACGGCGGCGGCCGCGATCACGGCGATGACCAGCGCCGTGAGCAGCTGCTGGCGCCGGCGTCTCAGGCGGAAGGGGCTGGAGATGCGTCGCCGCACCCGGCGCCGGCCCGGCGAAACGCGGTCTGCGGCCGCATCTTCGGGAGCGGCCGGGACCACGGCGCCGGCCTCGTCGATGGCTGTCGCCGGCGTCTCGCCGGAAGGGGGTTCTGCGCGCGGCGGCTCGACAGGGGGCGACTCGACAATGGGCGTCTCGGAAGCGAACGCCTCGAAGGCGGCCGGGTCGGCAGGGGGCGCCTCGAGGCGACGGGTGTGGTGTCGGCGCGGGGGCGGCGCGGGTTCGTCGGCTGCGGCCTTGGCGGCGGCGGGACGTGTCGCCGACCCCGAGCTCGCCGCGTCGCCGAGCTTCACCTTCACGCGCACGCGCCGGCGGCGCGCCGTCGGTTGCTCGGCCCCAAGATCGGGGTCGGACTCGCTCATCGCTGTCCCCCTTACTCGTCGCGAGGCTGATTGTCAGCGCGCCCGCCCGGATCGGCAAATGGGTTCCGCGCGCCGCCACGGCGCGGCTTGGCTCTTCCGTGACGCGGCGGCGAGCCGCTAGAGAGCGGCTATGAGCCTCGCCGAGTCGTCGTTTGAGATCTCCCTGACCCCCTCTGCACCCGGACGCTGGACCACGGTGGCCGGGCCCGAGTGGAGCAACCCGGGCGGCGGCCTCTGGGGCGGCTATGCGATCGGGCTGGCGATCCGCGTGCTGGAGGCCGAGCCGGAGGCGATCGGCGAGGCGCTGTCGCTGACGCTGACCTATATCACCGCCGTGCCGGCCGGCCCGCTCGACGTGCGCACGCGGCGCATCCGGCAGGGCGGCTCGGTCGGGGTCTGGGAGGTGGAGCTGCTGCCGGCCGGCTCGGACCAGGTCGGCGTGCACGCGATCGTCACGCTGGCGCGCCGCCCGGCGACGCCGCCGTTCGCCTTCGCCGTGATGCCCGATGCGCCTGATCCGGACAGCCTGCCGGCTCCGCCGCCGCCCGCCGAGGCGATGCGGCACTACGGCGCCTCCAGCTTCGAGCGACGCACGATGGAGGGCTTTCCGCCGACGCCCGGGACCGACTCGCGCTCGCTGGCCTGGGTGCGCTCGCGGTGCGGGCCGTTCGACAAGGCGCTGCTTGGCATGGTGACCGACAATTCCGCGCCGCGGGCGATGTATGCGCTCGGCCCGACGATCCGCACGACGACGCTGACGCTGACCGCCTACCTGCACGCCACGTCCGCGGAGCTGGCCGCGATCGGCGACGACTTCATCCTGGTCGAGTGCGAGGGCCGGGTGGGCGGCGGCGGCGCCTCCGACGAGCGCTCCAGCTATTGGAGCCGCTCGGGCAAGCTCCTGGCCACCAGCGAGCAGCTGGCCTGGTACCGCGAGCTGCCGCGCAGCGCGCCGGAATAGGCTGGCGGTCGCAGTCTCGCCCGTGACATCGCCGATCGGCGGGGGTTCATGAAGGCGAATTCACTGGTTAGCTCGAGCGCCAATTCTAGTCTGTGGCGTGTGGAGGCCTCACCTCCGCGTCAGGTTCTGCAAGACGCCCCCTCCTGCAAGCCCGACTCGATGGCGGTTCTACCCGAACAGTCGCCGCCGGCCTGTAAGAAGAAAGTGCGCGTAGCGAGCGCGGGCGGTCTCGAACCGGAGGCGCCGCCCGCGCTCAATACTTGCAGAGTCTTGACGCCGCGGTAACGTCGGCCCAGCGAACCCTTGCCGACCACTGGTTCGTAGAGGCGCGAGCCACTGCGACCGCACGTCATTCCGGGCGCAAGGGCGGGCGGGGGCGGCGCATTCGGACGCGCACCCATGACAACCCGCCACCTCACGCTCGCAGCGGCGACGATCGCGCCCACCGCTGCCCTCTCGCGCGCCGCCAGCGGAACGCGGCCGCGCGCCCAGGCATTCTCCGAGACGAGGGATCGTTCTCAAGGGGAACGCGAGCCATGACTGCGCGTCGCTTGATGATGCTGACCGGGACCGCCGCGCTTGCGCTGGCGGCCTTCGGGGGCGCGGCGCTCGCCCACACGCATCACCACCACCACTCCTACCATCACGCCCGCTACGCCGGCGCCTACGACGAGGACACCGCAGCCGTGCTGGACCCGTACGGCGGGCCGACCCGCATCTCCAGCCGCCCGGTGCCGGACACCCCCTACAACCGGGCCCGGTTCGGCGGGCCGATGTCGTACGGGGGCCGCGCGACCGCGCCGATCGGCAACTGATCGGCCACCCGAGTGCACCCGACCAGCAGGCGGTGGCCCGGTTGGTTCGCCGCCTATTGGCGCGCGGTATGCCATTTTTGTCGATTTGTCGCACGCAACAGGCCCTGCGGTGAAGCTTCCTTAACCGCTCGCCAATCATAAGTGGCAGACGACCCGACGCCGCTTGCGCCGGGCGCGAGGGGCTCAGAGTCAATGCGGCGCCTTAGCGACGTCAGCACCGGCCAAGGGGATTGACCGGTGGCGCTCGACCCGAAATCCCGCGCGCGCTTCAACCTGTCGAAGACGGTCGTGCTGTTGTTCGACCCGACGCCGCTCGGGCTGGCGATCCTCACCCAGATCCTCGCCGGCTTCGGCGCGCGCAAGATCCACCGCTGCAGCACCATCGACGAAGCCAAGCAGTGCGTCTCCGACTTCGAGATCGACCTGATGGTGATCGACGCGATGGCCGAGTCCGGCGAGGGCTATGATTTCGTGCGCTGGTTGCGCGCCAACGTGCCGGAGCCGAACAAGCACACGCCCGTGCTGCTGACCGCGGCCCACACCAAGGCCTCCGACGTCGCCAACGCCCGCGACTGCGGCAGCCACTTCATCGTCGCCAAGCCGCTCGCGCCGATCGTGGTGCTGGAGCGCATCATCTGGATCGCCAAGGAGGGCCGCGCCTTCGTGCTCTCCGACGAGTATGTCGGGCCGGATCGCCGCTTCGCCAAGGCCAACCCCGAGGGCGAACACCCGCTCCGCCGCCGCGAGGACCAGATCCAGCTGCAGGCCGAAGCCGGCGCTCCCGGCGAGGTCACCGAAGCGCCGGCGGGCGAGGCCGCGCCTGCCGGCGCCGTGCCCTTTATCGACCGCCCGCTGAAGGCCGCCTCATGAGCAGCGTCAGGTACGAGTTCCCCAAGTACAAGCTGACGCAGCAGCTGCGCGAACCGGGGGGCCTGGCGGTCGCCGACGCGGTGGACGGCGCGGCGGCCAACCTCGAGGAGCTGCGGCCCGAGTGCGCGGACGAGCTGCAGAAGGCCGTCTCGGCGGCGATGGCCTGCTTCCAGGCGTTTCCGCCCGAGTTCGACCCGGCGGCGCTGCAAGAGCTCTACGCGATCGCGGCGCGCGCGGTCGGGATAGGCGTGGTCTGCGGCGCCCCGGCGGCGGACGCGACGCTCGTGAGCCTCTGCAACCTCCTCGACCACCTGGGCGTGATCCAGCGCTGGGACCTGGCGGCGGTCGCGGTGCACGTGCAGACGCTGCAGCTGCTGGCGGCGCGTCTGCGCGAGAACCTCGAGGCGCCGGCCATCGAGCAGGTGCTGGCAGGACTGGAGAAGGTCACCCGGCGCTACCGGCTCGAAGCGGCCATCGCCCACGCGGCCAGCGCCTGAGGCGCCTCAGGTTTGGCAGGCGCGGGCAGGGCCCTCGCGTTCACGCTCCCGACCCGCCGCGTTGCATCTCGCCCGAGGGCTGCCAGCCAGGCCAGCCGGACCGCCAGAAGACGAACGCGTCGATGTCGGCGAACAGCTCGTCGGACTGGGTGCGGGTCGAGCCGAGGCCGTGGCCGGCTTCGGGGTCCACCCTCAGCAGCGCCTCGTTCCCGAAGCCCGGCTCGGCTCTGGCTAACCGGAATAGGGTGACGAGCGTGTGTGAGCGCGCGGTTGATGGACGCGCTGCCGTCTGGTCCCGCGCCAGTCCGCCGCCCGGCCGACCGCTCCGCGCGGCCGGCCGAGCGGCCGGGAAGGTCAGGCCGTCAGCCGGCGGTGTCGCCGTTGACGCCCACCGGCACGTAGAAGCGCTGTGCGCCGCGCGCCACCAGCAGCGGCACGCTCTTGCGGCCGGCCGCGCGCGCCGCGCTCACCGCCCGCGCCAGATCGGCGGGGGAAGCGACCGCCTCGGCGCCGGCGCGCAGGATCACGTCGCCCGCCTGCATGCCCTTCTGGGCCGCGTCGGTGTTCGGCGAGAGGCCCTGCACCACGAGGCCGCCGTGCGGATCGGGCGAGAGCTGCATGCCGAGCATCGCGTGGCCGGCGCTGGGGCCCTGTTCTTCGCCGCCCTGGTCGCCGCGGGCGCCGGCCGCGATCTGCGCTTCCGACGGGCGGGTGCCCGAGCGGATGGCCACCTGCCGCGTCTGGCCGTCGCGCAGCACGCCCAGCTGGATGTCGTCGCCGGGCTTGGCGAGGCCCACCTGGCGGGTCAGTTCCGCCGATGAGGTCACCTTCTGGCCGTTCACCGAGGTGACCACGTCGCCCATGCGCAGACCGGCGCGCTCGGCGGGACCGCCGGGCGTCAGTTGGTCGATGATCGCGCCCTTGACGCTGGCGAGGCCGAGGCTGCTGGCGAGGTCGGGCGACAGGTTCTGAACCGTCGCGCCGATGTAGCCGCGCGTCACCGCGCCGTGCGAGATCAGCTGGCGCGTCACCTGCGCGGCGACGTCGGCGGGGATGTCGAAGCCGATGCCGACCGAGCCGCCGGACGGGGTGTAGATGGCGCTGTTGACGCCTACCACGCGGCCGGCGACGTCGAAGGTCGGGCCGCCGGAGTTGCCGCGGTTGATTGGCGCGTCGATCTGCATGTAGTCGACGTAGGACGAGCCGCTGACGTTCTGGCGGCCGAGCGCCGAGACGATGCCGGCCGTGGCGGTGCCGCCGAGGCCGAACGGGTTGCCGACCGCGACCACCCAGTCGCCGACGCGCGGGCGAGCGGTGTCCTCGAAGCTGACATACTGGAAGGGTCCGCCGTCGACCTTCAGCACCGCCAGGTCGGTGGCCGGATCGGCGCCGACCACATGGGCGGTGAGCTCCTGGTTGTTGTTGGTCACCACGGTGATCTTGTCGGCGTTGTGGATCACGTGGTTGTTGGTCACCACGTAGCCGTCGGCCGAGATGAAGAACCCCGAGCCGGACGCGTGGATCGGCGCCGACGGCTGCTGGCCCTGGCCCTGCGGGATCATGAAGCGGAAGAACGGGAAGGGTATGGCGCCGCCGGGGCCGCCTTGGCCGCCGCCCTCGTCGTCGCCGTCCGAGCCCGGTCCTTGGCCCATCTGGGCGGCGGGGCTGATGCTGGCGCGCTGTACGACGTTGATCGACACCACCGCCGGGGCGACCTTGGCCACGATGTCTGCGAAGCTGCCGGGCGAGGCCTGCGCGGTGAAGCGGCCCGGCGCGTTAACGGCGCCGTCCGGCGACTGCGCGTGGGCGAGCCAGCCGCCGGCGCCGGCCAGCAGCAGGGCGCCGGCGCCGACCGCGGCGGTGGAAAGGGATTTGATCTTCAGGTTGGACATCTGCTTCCTCTCGAGCGGCGGCCGACGACCCATCGATCCGGACGCCTGGCGCGGCGTGCCGCCGCCGCGGCCGACGCGTTTGAATTGGGACCCACCTCCAGGTGATGCGGCGCGGCGCTTGCGCGACGGCGCATTCCTGCTTGCTGGTTACTTAAGCCACTGTGCTGCGCCGTCCAGTTCAGAACCGCGTGATGTTGGCGAGTGAGCTTAAATATTTGGCCAAAGCGTGGCCTGTTCATTAAACTCGCGTAATCCTCTACTTGAACAGCGTTCGCCCAGACATCACGACGGTGAGAGGCTTACCAGCAACGTCGACTGAACGCGGCCCGCGGCGGGCTGATCTGTCGCAGCCGCGGGGGTCGCCTGAGCTGGGCTTTGCGCCGGGCTTTGCGGTTGGGTGAGCACCACGCTCTCGGCGCCGCCTGCAGCGCGCCCCGTCCAGGTCGAGGTCACCCAGCCTTGCGCCCCCGGCGCGCTCTGGTCGACGCCATCAGCCGACAGTGGCGGCCGCTGCGCCGCCGCCCATGCCCCCAGAGCACTGCGCATCGCGGCGGCGTCGCTCGGCTGCGCCGTAATCGTCACCGTGCAGACGTGCGGGTTGACCGAGTCCGGCGGATCGAGGTCGATCTCGTCCTTGCCGGCGATCGGCATCACCCAGCCGCCGTTCTCCAGCCTGAAGCCGGCCGACTGCGCCGCCGATTTCACCGCCTCGCCACGCAGCATCGGCAGGCAAGCCTTCTGGACGGTGGCGACGGCATACGCAGTGGCCGCAGCCGGTGCGGACGCAGTCTGGGCGAACGCCGACGGCGCCGCCGCCATTGCAGCCGCCGACAATGTGAGAATGAGCTCCTTCTTCATGACCCTTGTCCTAAAGGATAATCATGAAGTGATATATATGACGGTCCGGCCCGGCCTGGAAGATGGCGGCCGGGCGGCTTACGGCTGGACGCCCTCGGCGATCCGCACGCTGAGCCGCAGGGGATTGTAGGTAGGGTCGGTCAGGGTCACGACGCCGCCGTCCGCGCGCCAGGTCTGGCGCACCTCGGCGAAGCGCCCGTCCGAGGTGCGGGTGAAGCCGCGCACGGTCGATGTCGGCCGGCCGTAGTCGTGGGTCAGCTTGGCGACAATGTCGTTGTAGGCGTCGACCGACGCGGTGAAGTCCACCTCGCTCAGCCGGCCGCCAATGAACCGGTAGCGCAGGGCGTCGATGCGGTAGCGGTCGTCTAGCTTGGCCGAATGCAACAGCACGTCGTCGCCGAACCGCGCGTCGTAGGCGCAGACCGTCTGCCCGGTCCCCTGCGCGGCGGTCGTCACGCGGGCCTCGCGCAGCGCGGCGAGGATCCCCGGTCCGCAATCGGCGGCTGCGGTCGGGCCGACGCCGGGCGGCGGCGCCAGCGCCCGCCATTCGCCGATAGTCATGCCGAGATGCGCCCCGTCGAACGACAGCGGGCCCGCCGCCTGCGGCGTGATCGGCGGCGGCGCGGCAGTGGTGAGGCGCGCGGCCCCCGCATCGTCCAGCAATGCGGCCGCCGCAATGGCGATCAGTAGCATCATGAGACGATGTTATTTGCCGCGAATGTGGCGCCTTGCGGGCGGTGCGCGCCGCGTGCGGCTGAGCGGCCGGGTGACCGCGCGTGCGACCGGCGCTAGAGTCGATCGCGGAGCGACCCGAGAATGCCCGTTGTCGACACGTCCGAGCTGAAGGTGATCGAGCGGCTGCCGGGCTGGCGCGCGCGGATCTTCAACTCGGCCAGCATGACCTTCGCCCACTACGAGTTCGACGCCGGCGCCTCGATCCACCAGCACCACCACGAGCAGGAAGAGGTGTGGAACGTCACCGCGGGCGCGCTCGAGGTGACGATCGACGGCGTGGCGCAGGTGGCGCGGCCGGGCGTGGTGGCGATCGTGCCGCCGAACACGCCGCACTCGGTGCGCGCGCTGACCGACGGCCGCGCGATCATCGTCGACCACCCGCTGCGCCGGGACATGACTTGAAATTCACGGAACCGGCGTGGCCGCGCCGACTTCCGCCAGCATGTCCCACACTATCGATGTGCTATCGACCGAACCGTCCCCGGGCGCGCCGCGCCGACGCGACTTCATCCACATCATGACCGGGGCCATGGCCGTGGGTGGGGCAGCGGCCGTCGCCTGGCCGTTCATCGACCAGTGGAACCCCGCCGCCGACACCCTGGCGTTCGCCAGCATCGAATACGCCTATACGAAGGTGGCGCTCGGCCAGCAGGTGGCCGTGCTCTGGCGCAAGCAGCCGGTGTTCATTCGCCACCGCACGCCTGCCGAGATCGCCGCCGCAGTCGCTGACGACCACACGCCGATGAGGGACCCGGCCACCGACGCCAGCCGTCACAAGCCCGGGATGGCGGAATGGCTGATCGTCATCGGGGTCTGCACCCATCTCGGCTGCACGCCGCTGTTCGGGCAGGGCGAGTGGAAGGGCTGGTTCTGCCCGTGCCACGGCTCGCAGTACGACACTGCCGGACGCATCCGCAAAGGTCCGGCGCCGAAGAACCTCTACCTGCCTGACTACACGTTCCTGCCGGGCGGCACGGTGAAGATCGGCTAGATCGGCCGGAACGCGCCGACCAGCAGCTCGGCGCCGGCCCGGCGCAACGACAGCGTCCAGCGGTCGAAGACCAGGTCGTAGCCCTCGATGCACAGGCCGGTGGTCAGCGAGACCGCGGCCAGCCCGCCGGTCGCCCCGGCGAAACCCAGCGCCAGGTCGCCGCTGCGCATCCGCAGCAGCGCGCCCGGTCGGAACGGGCGGCGGATCGGCGCGGTCAGCTGCGGCGATTGGCCGGCGAGGCCCGGGGCGAACACCAGCTCGTGCTCCAGCGTCGCCAGCGGCCCGGTGATCTCCTTCAGTGGCGCAGGCGCGAAGTCGAGCACCTCCGGCCGGGTGGTCCCGAACGTCAGGATCAGCCGCTCGTCGCCATCGCCGCCTTCCTCGGTGGAAAAGCAGATCAGCGGGCGCGCGCCATCGGCGGCCACGAACCAGCGGCCGGGCTTCAGCGCCGCGCGCTCGACGACGCGCGGAAAGCCCTCGAAGTAGACGGGCATCGAATCGCTAGGCCTCCCGCGCCAGTATGGCGCGCGCGAGGGTCTCGCGTCAGCGGGCCGAGCCCAGCGTAGCGCCTCTCGCCAGCGTGGCGCGCCGGACGAGCGCGGCGCCGACGTCGCCCAGCGCCGGCCCCAGCAGCGACCAGGGTTCGACGAGCGCAGCGAGCCGGCCGGTCGATCGTGGCCGGATCTTCTGGACGCCCGCCTCGTAGTCGAACGCCGCGCCGACCATCAGCACCACGCCGCGCTTCAGGGCGCCGCGGTTCTCCAGCGTCCAGATCTCCTGCCGCGGCATGCCCATGCCGACCATCAGCACGTCGGGATCGAACGCGCGGATCTGGTCCAGCAGCTGGCGGTTCTCGGCCGAATCCGCAGCTTGGTCGAAATAGCCGTGGTGCGTCGCGATCATCGCGCGCGGATGCTGCTGGCCGAGCCGGCGAGCCGCCTCGTCGGCGACCCCCGGCGCCCCGCCGAGGTAGAACACCCGCCAGCCCCGCGCCTCGGCCAGCTTCCAGAAGTCACCCCGCCAGTCGAGGTAGGTGGAGCGCATCGCGGCCCTGAGCGGCAGGCCCATCAGCCGGCCCCAGGCGATCAGCGGCGCCGAGTCGATCTCGATCAGGTCGGCCTCGGCGAAGAAGGCGCGCAACTGGGCCGAGCGGCGCAGCAGGAAGAGGCTGTGGGCGTTGTGATTGGCGATCAGCGTCACGCCGGCCCGGGCCATCGCCCCGTCGATCGTCCGCAGCACCTGGCGCGGGGTGGCGAGGTCGACCTCGCCGCCGAGCAGGCGCACGCGGCGCACGGCGCTGGGATGGGACTGGACCGCGGTCGGCATAACGCCAGGGATAGGCGCCTCAGCTTTCCTGCGCGTTAAGGCCTGAGGCGTTCCGGTGGCGACTTCGAGGCGGCGGCCTACGAGACCATCGGGCCTCAGAACATCGCCCGGCCGCTGAGGTAGACGTCGTAGCGCTGCTCGCTGTTCTTCAGCGCCGCCTCGCCCTCGATGGCCACATAGCTGAGCGGCGTGCCCGCCTTCAGCGAGAAGCCGGCGACCACCCAGCCGCCGTTGACGTCGCCTGGCCCCAGGATGAACGGCGGGCCGCCGGTGCCGGTGAAGAAGCCAGCGGTGTTGGCGATCGTGCCGAACACCACCTGCCGGTAGCCGCCGTAGATCTCCGGCCGGAACCAGGTGTCGTGGCCGTATTGGGTGCCGAACGTGATGATGCCCGAGGCCGTGCCGCGCTCACTGTTGCGCTGGTCGATGGTCAGGTCGAAGCCCGGGCCGGCGCCCGTGAAGCTGTGGGCGTTCTCGTTGAGGGACAGGTAGTCGAAGCTCACCGACGGGCGCATGTAGAAGCGGCCGACGTGCAGCTCGTACTCCGCCCCGACGTGGGCGTCGCCGAAATAGCCGTTCCAGTTGCCGGCGCTGGTTTCCGAGACCCCGGTGGTGACGAACATCCGGTTCGAGTTGAACCAGGCGTAGCCGGCGCCGCCACGCACCGAGAAGTGCAGGTCGCCCCAGGCGCGGCGGTAGTAGGCGCCGACTTCGGCGATGTCGCTGATCGTCTGGGCGTTCACCGGCTCCGCGGTGCCCACGTCGCCGATGTTCATGTAGGCGACCGTGACGCCCACCGCGCCGCCGCCGGCGCCCATCCGCTCGTAGCCGCCGACCAGGCCGAACAGCTTGGCGGTCGAGCCGAGCGAGGCGCCGTCCTCGCGCTTGATGGTCTGATTGACCTCCTGCAGCCAGGCGCTGCCGCCGGCGATGCGCGTGCCGGCGTCCGGCGGCTGCGAGATCAGGCCGGCGATCCGCTGGGTCGCCGCCTCGAGCGATTCGAAGGTGCCGATGCCCTGCTGCGGCAGCATCTGGTTGTAGAGGCCCAGGAAGCCGTACTGGGTGGTCGGCGTGATGATCGCGTTGGCGATCGCGCTGTTGTGCTCGAGCGCCGCGAACACCGAGTCGAACGCCGCCGCGCCGCTGGCGTTGAGGCCGAGCTCCTGCGCGGTCTTCACCTGCAGCGTGACGTCGAGATCGGCGCCGTTCGCCGAGAGCGAGGCCGTGGTCTTGTAGAGGAACGGCGAGTTGGCCAGCTGGGCGCTCGGCAGCTGGGCGACGTTCAGCTGGCCAGGTCCGCTGGTCTGAATGAAGGTGTAGGTGGCCGACTGCGCCGTCTGCAGCGCGTCGAGCGAGATGCCGATCTTCGCGCCCGCCGCCAGGGTGGCGGTCCCGTCCGGCCCCGCCTGGCCGGCGTGCACCGTGGTGTCGAAGATCGGCGTGGGGTTGCTGCCCCCGATCGCGAAGCTGGGATCGACCGCGGCCTCCAGCGTGCCGCCGGCGCCGACGACCAGCGAGGTTACCTGGTGGGTCTCGGCCTTGGTGATGCCGACCGTGGCCGTCTCGCCGGCGACCGGGGCGACGGACAGTGTCAGGTTGCGCTCGCCGGCCTGCTCGGTGAGGCCGCCGCTGAACGTGCCCGCCTCGATGTCGACGACGTTTGGCCCCTTGCCCAGGATGACGTCGCCGAGGATCACCGGGAGCGGACCGGCGCCGCTCAGCGAGCCGCTCTTGACCGTCTGGGCGACGCTGACCGTGTAGGTGCCGGCGCCGCCGGTGCCGGTGCCCTCGCCAGTGATCGTGGTGCCGGCGGTAATGCCCGGGCCATAGAGCGTCATGCCGACGGAGAGGTTGCCCGAGGCGACGCTGCTGACGGTGAGGGTCTGGTTGGCGATCGAGCCGGTGAACTGCGGTCCGGCCACGCCGCCGAACGTGGTCGAGGGCGTCTGCACGATGCTGACGCCGGTCGTCGACTTCGAGACGTCGATGGCCGTCTTGCTGCCGCCGAGCACGAAGCTCGCCTCGGTCGGCGCGAAGCCGGCGCTGATGATGCCGGTGTTGTGGATCGAGCTCACCGAGCCGGACTGGTCGATGATGGCGCCGGCCGCCTGACCGCTGGCGACACTGGCCGTGTCGGAGATCGCCGCGTTGATGGTGCCGGTGTTGACGATGCTGCCGATGTTGGAGCCCGGCCCGATCGTGATGGCCGTCGCCGACTGCGCAGTCGAGGCGGTGATGCTGGCGCTGATGATCCCGTCGTTGACGATCGATCCGGCGGTGACGCCGCCGACGATGTCGATCGCCGTCGCCGGCGCGTTGAGCGAGATGGCCTCGACCGTACCGGCCACGTGGATGCCGCCGGTGAGGTTGACGCTGCCACCAGACGCGCCGAGCTCGATGGCCGTCGCCGAAGCGGGCGCCGGCAGGTTGGGGGTGGTCTGCTTGTCGTAGACGCCGTCCGCCTGGACGGTGCCGCCGATGACCAGGCCGAACGGAGTGGCGGCGTTGTTGCCGACCGTGATGTTCTGGTTTTGCGCGCCGATCACCATTGCCGGGGACGAGCCGAACACCGAGATCGACGCTGCCGCGGTTGTCGTGGCGGTGGTGCCGCTGCCGGTGGTGATCGCCCCCGAAACGGTGATGCCGCCCGCGACGTTGCCGCCGACCACGACGGCCGAGCCGCCCTGCTGCAGTTGGTCCTTGCCCAGCTCGTTGAGGATCGCGGTGACGGTCGGCGCGGTGGTCGAGCGGTAGCCGGTGGCCGAGATCGTCGAGCCGATGACCAACTGCCCGCCGATCGGCGCGCTGGTCACCAGGCCCTGGGCGCCGACGCCGTTGGCGTTAATCGCCGAGGTGATGCTGACGTTGCCGCCGACGCCGCCCGCCAGATTGATGCCCACGGTGTTGTTGCCGGTGACGTTGATCGCGCCGGCGTCGACGAGGTTGCCGGTGATCGAGGCGGTCTTCTCGACAAAGATGCCTGTCGAGTTGTCGCCCTGGATCGTGATGGTGCCGGTGCTCTCGTTGGTGATGTTGCCGCTCAGCACGCCGTTCACGACGTCGATGCCGACCCGGTTCGTGCCGGTCGCGAACGGCCCGCCGGCGATGCCGGTATTGCCCTCGACCGTCGGCGTGTAGCTCATCAGCAGCGAGATGGAGCCTTGATTGTCCACGTTCCCGGCGTTGCCGCCCTGCACCAGGATGCCCACCGAGTTGCTGGCGTCGGTGTTGGTGATCGCGCCGCCCGAGACGACCGTGATGTTGTTGCTGCTGTTCAGAATCAGCCCGTCGCCGTTCGCCTTCGGCGTGACCGTGCAGCCGGACGGGACCGTGATGTCGGCGCCCGCCGTGCCGGTCCCCGCGGCCGGGCATGCCGCCTCGGCCACGCTGGCCAGGGCAAGCAGCGGCGCGACGGCGACCGCGGTCAGGAGGACTCTGCGCATCAACGAAACTCTCTGACAGCCGCCGGCGGTTCGCAGCTCGAACCTATGCCGCCTATTACGACTGCAATGCGGCGGCTTTCAAGGTACAGGTCCGCACACCGCAAACTGTCACGCGCACGACACACGCCAGCGCGAAATGCAGCTTATCCCTACCCGTCTGAGTCGTTCGCCCGAAGTCCCACCCGCCATGGCCGTCTTGCCAGTCCGAGCCTCTTCCGATCGGGGCGGCGCCGGGTTCGCCTGGGCCCCGCTGGCGGTCGCCAGCGCGGCGCTGGCGGCGCTGGTCGCGCTGGTGGCGGGGCGCACGGCCGATCCGCTGGCGGCCGGCGCGGCGGGCGTGCTGGTGCTGGCGGTCGGCGGCGGGCTGACGCTGTGGCTGCGCGAGCTCGAGCGCGACGGGCGGCGTCCCTCGGCGACGCCGGCTGCGGACGCGGATATCTCCGGCGCCGTGGCTGCGTCCGGGCATTTCGGCGCCGTCCTGGAGGCGTTCGAGGATCCGGTCCTACTGGTCACCGGTGACGAGCCGGACGATCTCGTCGGACGCCGGCTGATCTACGCCAACGCCGCCGCCCGCGAGCTCTTCCGCACCAGCCGCGCGGCCGGCCCGCTGGTCACCGCGGTGCGCGATCCCAAGGTGCTGGAGGTGGTCGACGAGGCGCTGTTCGGCAGCATCGCCGGCGAGACTGCCTATGCCGCGGGCGGCGTGCAGGACCGCGTCTGGAAGGCCAGCGCGCGGCCGCTGAGCGGGGCGCAGGGCCAGCGCCTGGCGTTGCTCACGCTGCGCGACGAGACCGAGCTGCGCCGCTCCGAGCGCACCCGCGCCGACTTCCTGGCCAACGCCAGCCACGAGCTCAGGACGCCGCTCGCCTCGCTGACCGGCTTCATCGAGACGCTGCGCGGCCACGCGCGCGACGACGCCGTCGCCCGCGACCGCTTCCTCGGCATCATGCAGGACCAGGCCGAGCGGATGGCGCGGCTGATCGAGGACCTGATGTCCCTGAGCCGCATCGAGCTCAACGAGCACATCCCGCCGAGCGGCCGGGCGGACCTGCGGCTCACCGTCCGCGACGTGATCGATGCGCTGGAGCCGATGGCGGCCGACAAGCAGGTGGGCTTCGAATCGAGGCTGCCGGACAAGCCGGCGCTGGCCTGGCCGGCCGACCGCGACCAGATCGTGCAGGTGATCCAGAACCTCACCGAGAACGCGATCAAGTACGCGCCGGCCGGCTCGACCATCACCGTCGAGGTGCTGCCCGACGTCTCCGCCGACGAGGCGATGGCGGTGCGCCGGCCGGGGGCCGCGCACCTGTCGCTGCTGACGCCCGACCACGCCGAGGGCCAGCGCTACGTCGCGCTGCGCGTCGCCGACGCGGGGCGGGGCATCGAACGCGAGCACCTGCCGCGCCTCACCGAGCGTTTCTATCGGGTGGAGGGCCAGCGCGCGAGCGAACGGCCCGGCACGGGCTTGGGTCTCGCCATCGTCAAGCACATCGTCAACCGCCATCGCGGCGGCCTGGCCGTGGAGAGCACGCCCGGCGAGGGCGCCGCCTTCACGGTCTACCTGCCGACTTCCCCGCCGGAGCCCTGCAAGGCGTAGCCAGTTCCGTGGCGGCGCGGCTTGACCCGCGCAGCCCGCGCGCGCCAAAGCGCCCGCCATGACCATCCTCCCCCAGAACATCCTTCCATGAACATCCTCGTCGTCGGGTCGGGCGGGCGCGAACACGCGCTGGCCTGGAAGATCGCCCGCTCGCCGCTCACGAAGCGGCTGGTCTGCGCGCCCGGCAACCCCGGCATGGCGGCGCTCGGCGAGACGCGCGACGTCGCCGCGACGGACGTTGCCGGACAGGTCGCCCTGGCGCGCGAGATCGCCGCCGACCTCGTGGTGATCGGCCCCGACGCAGCGGTCGCCGCGGGGCTCGCCGACGCGATGGTGGAGGCGGGAATCGCCTGTTTCGGTCCCACCGCCGCGGCCGGCCGGCTGGAAGCCTCCAAGGCGTTCACGCGCGCTTTCGCCGAGCGCCACGGCCTGCCGAGCGCGCGCTACGGCGTTTTCGAAGAGGCGGCCGCCGCCAAGGCGTTCCTCGCCAACTTCACCCCGCCTTACGTGGTCAAGGCTGACGGCCTCGCCCTCGGCAAGGGCGTGGTGATCGCGCCCGACCTGGCCGCGGCCGAGTTCGCCATCGACGACGCGCTCGGCGGCCGGTTCGGAGCGGCGGGCGCCAGGGTCGTGATCGAGGAGTTCCTCAAGGGCGAGATCGCCTCGCTGTTCGCGCTCTGCGACGGCAAGGCCAGCATGCTGTTCGGCGGCTTCCAGGACGCCAAGCGCGCTTTCGACGGCGACCAGGGGCCAAACACTGGCGGCATGGGCGCCTACGGGCCCGCGCCGGTGCTGACGCCGGCCGTGGTCGAGGCGGCGCGCACACAGCTGATCGAGCCGACCTTCGCCGCCATCGCCGCCGAGGGCGCGCCTTACCGCGGCGTCCTGTACTGCGAACTGATGGTCACGGCCGGGGGGCCGAAGCTGATCGAGTTCAACGCCCGTTTCGGCGACCCGGAGTGCCAGGCGCAGATGCTGCAGCTGGAAAGCGACCTGGTCCCCTACCTGATGGCGGTCGCGACCGGACGGCTGGCCGAGATGCCGCCGCCCAGCTGGACGGGCCAGGCCGCGATCTGCGTGGTGCTGGCCTCGAAGGGCTACCCCGACGCGCCGCAGACCGGCGCCGTGATTGAAGGCGCCGAGGCCGACTTCGGCCCCGACGTCATCGTCTTCCACGCCGGCACGAAGCGGCGCGAGGACGGCGCGCTCGTCGCCGCCGGCGGAAGGGTGCTGAACGTCTGCGCGACGGGGGCGACGCTCGAGGACGCGCGGGCCAGCGCCTACGGCGCCATCGCCCGCATCGACTGGCCCGGCGGCTTCTGGCGCACCGATATCGGCCGCCGCGTGGTGAATGCCTGACGAGGCCTTGCCCCGACAGGCCGACGCTTCGAAGCGATCGCCCGCGCCGCTAGAGCGGTTTCGGGCTTGCCGGCGTCGGCAAGCCCTCTTGGAAACCGCTCACATTTCAACGTTGGAGCGCGCTCGGACGCAAAAGTCAGTTCCCACTTTTGCTGAGCGCGCTCTAGAGTCGAATTCAAACAAACGTACGCCAGTTCTTACGAGGAAACGTCCATGGCCGAGACGACGACGCCCGCCCCCGCGCCCGCCGAGGACGAACGCACCCGCGAAGTGCTCAACACCGGCACCAAGGAGGTCGCCGAGAGCCACCGGTTCGACGAAGCGGCGCTCGACAAATGGATGCAGGCCAACGTCGCCGGCTACCAGGGCCCGCTGGAGGTGCGCCAGTTCAAGGGCGGCCAGTCGAACCCGACCTACCAGCTGGTCACGCCGGGCAAGAAGTACGTGATGCGGCGCAAGCCGCCCGGCAAGCTGCTGCCGTCGGCGCACGCGGTCGACCGCGAGTACCGGGTGATCACCGCCCTCTATCCGACCGGCTTCCCGGTGGCCAAGAGCTACGGTCTGTGCACGGACGATAGCGTGATCGGCACCTGGTTCTACGTGATGGACATGGTCGAGGGCAGGATCCTCTGGGACCAGAGCCTGCCGCAGTACACGCCGGCCGAGCGCTATCCGATCTACATGGCGCAGGTGACCACGCTCGCGGCCCTGCACAACACCGACTACAAGGCGATCGGCCTGGAGGACTACGGCCGCACCGGCAACTACATGGCCCGGCAGATCGACCGTTGGACCAAGCAGTACAAGGCCTCCGAGACGCAAGCCATCGACACCATCGAGCGGCTGATCGAGTGGCTGCCGAAGACCTGCCCGCAGGACGACCAGACCTCGATCGTCCATGGCGACTACCGCATGGACAACATGGTGATGCACCCCACCGAGCCGCGCGTGATCGCCGTGCTCGACTGGGAGCTCGGCACGCTCGGCAACCCGCTGGCAGACTTCACCTACTTCCTGATGGGCTGGGTGAACGGCGCGATGGCGGCGATCACCGACAAGAAGGCGCACGGCGCGCCGACGCTCGAGGAAGTGGTCGACGAGTACTGCCGGCTCACGGGCCGCCCGGGCCTGCCGGACCTCAACTGGTACTTCGCCTACAACATCTTCCGCCTCGCCGGCATCGTGCAGGGCATCGTCGGCCGCGCCCGCGACGGCACCGCCAACTCCCCGCAGGCCGCCGCCATGTCCGCCCGCGTCCCGGCGCTCGGCGAAGCGGCCTGGCGCTTCGCCGAGAAGGCGGGGGCGTAGTCCCGGTCATCGAGCCGGCCGCGGGCCTCTAGCCTCAACGCCGAGTTCGCGGAGGCGCAGAGAATGCGCAGGGGTTCGTTGTCCTCCGCGACCTCTGCGCCTTCTCTGCGTCAAGACTAAGCGCCTGCGGCGCGCGCCACGCCCGCGGGTTGGCTCTACGCGGCCGCCCCGAAGCTCAGGTTGCTGTAGCGGGCGAGGTGGTGGTCGGTGTCGCCGAACTGGGTCTCGATCACCGTCGCGCGCTTGAAGTAGCTGCCGACGGCGAGCTCGTCGGTCAGGCCCATGCCGCCATGCAACTGGATCGCCTGCTGGCCGACGAAGCGCGCGGCCTGCCCGACCTGGGCCTTGGCGGCCGAGGCGGCCCTGGCGCGCGCGATCGGGTCCTCATCGGCGAGGCGGATGGCGGCGAGGTAGGTGATCGAGGTCGCCTGCTCGAGCTGGATGAACATGTCGACCATGCGGTGGCGCAGCACCTGGAAGGCGCCCAGCGGCTGGCCGAACTGTTTGCGCTGCTTGGTGTAGTCGACGGTCTGCTCATGCATCGCGCGCATCAGGCCGACCGCCTCGGCGCAGAGCCCCACGGTCGCTTCGTCGATGATCCGCTCGAGCAACGGCGCGGCCTCGCCCTCGGCGCCGATCAGCGCCTCGGCCGGCACGCTGACGTTCTCGAAGGTGACGTCGGACGCGCGCCCGCCGTCGATGGTCGCGTAGTCCTGGCGCGTAATCCCCCTGGCCGCCGCGTCCAAGACGAACGTCGAGATCCCGCCACTGTCGCGTTGGGCGCCGCCGGTGCGCGCGGTGACGATCAGGTGGCTCGCCCACGGCGCGCCGAGCACCATCGCCTTCCGGCCGTCAAGCACGTAGCCCGCGCCGGCCTTGCGGGCGGTGCTGGTCAGGTCGCGCCAGTCGTAGCGGGCGTGCGGCTCGGAGAAGGCGAAGGCTGCGCGCACGTCGCCGCCGACGATCTGCGGCAGCAGCGTGGCCGCCACGGGTCCGCCCGCGCGCGCCAGCAGCCCGCCGGCGATCACTGCGGTCGAGAGGAACGGCTCGGCCACCAGCGCGCGGCCGAGCTCCTCCATGATCACCATCATCTCGACCGGCCCGCCCTCGGAGCCGCCGACCTCGGCCGGCGCCAGCGCGCCGAGGATCCCGAGATCCTGTGCGAACGCCTTCCAGACCTCGGGCCGCCACCCGGGTTCGGCGCCCACCACGCGGCGGCGGGTCTCGAAGTCGTACTGGTCGGCCAGATACGCCGCCAGGCTGCTGCGCAGCAGCGTCTGCTCTTCGGTGAAGGTGAAATCCATGTCGTCGCCAACCTGATCGAACGGCGCCATCTGGCGCGCGCGACGCGACGGAAGCAAACGCCGAAGCTTGCTTGGCTGGCTTGCTTGACGCTGGGGGCATGCGCCAATCAGTCGGTCGGCCCTGCGCCGCGACTTCAGGTGAACCGGATGGATCTCGATCTCGCCCCCGCCGACCTCGCGTTCCGCAACGAGGTCCGCGCGTTCCTGGACGCCGAGCTGACCGACGAGCTGCGCCAGGCCGGCCGCCGCGCCACCAGCGTCTTCATGGACAAGGCCTACAGCCTGCCCTGGCAGCGCATCCTGAACGCGCGCGGCTGGGCCGCGCCCAGCTGGCCGAAGGAATTCGGCGGCCCCGGCTGGAGCGATGCGCAGCGCTACATCTTCGCCGCCGAGTGCGCCCGCGCCGGCGCGCCCGGCCTCGCGCCGATGGGGCTGCGCATGGTCGGCCCGGTGATCATGCGCTACGGCTCGCCCGAGCAACAGGCGCACTACCTGCCGCGCATCCTCTCGGGCGAGGACTACTGGTGCCAGGGCTACTCCGAGCCGGGCGCCGGCTCCGATCTTGCCTCGCTGCAACTGGCCGCGGTGCGCGACGGCGACGACTACGTGCTGAACGGCTCGAAGATCTGGACCACCCACGCTCACTGGGCCAACCGCATGTTCTGCCTGGTGCGCACCCGCCGCGAGGGCAAGCCGCAGGCCGGCATCAGCTTCCTGCTGCTCGACATGCAGAGCCCCGGGATTACCGTGCGGCCGATCATCACCCTGGCCGGCGAGCATGAGGTCAACCAGGTCTTCTTCGACAACGTGCGCGTGCCGGCCGCCAATCGGCTGGGCGAAGAGAACGACGGCTGGACCGTCGCCAAGTACCTCTTGGAGTTCGAGCGCGGCGGCGGCGGCGCGGCCGGCCTGCGCGTGGCGCTGGAGCGGCTGACAGCGATGGCGAGCGCGGCGCCCGCCGACGGCGGCGGGCGGCTGATCGCGGACCCGGCGTTCCGGCTGAAGCTGGCGCGTCTGGCGATCGCCCTCGATGCGGTGGAAACCACCGAGCTGCGGGTGCTGGCGGCGATGGGCGCCGGCCAGCCGCCCGGCCCGATCTCGTCGGTGATGAAGATCCAGACCACCGAGCTGATGCAGAAGCTCGACGAACTCGCGCTGGACGCGCTGGGGATATACGCGCCGGCCGACCAGCCCGAGGCGCGCGCGCCGAACGCCAACGTCGCCTTCGTCGGCCCCGAGGCGGGCCTCACCACCACCGCCCGCTACCTCAACGACCGCGCCGGCTCGATCTACGGCGGCTCGAACGAGATCCAGCGCGACATCATCGCGAGGCTGATCCTCGGGCTGTAGCTAACCGGTTGGCGGTTCCCCGCCGCGTTGCGCCCCCTCCCGCGGGACGGTGGAGGAGCGAGATCGCGCAGCTTCGCTCCTGCCCCGTGTAGCGAAGCGAAACGGGGGAGGGGGACCGCCCGGCGCAGCCGGGTGGTGGAGGGGGCGCAAGGCGGCGGCCTCGACTCCGGATCACTTCATCCGAGCACTGACGACAGCAACCCGCCCAGCGCCGCCGCGTCCTCGAACCGCGCCTCGACCGGCCACGCCGTCACCCGCCCGCGCCACGCCGGCGGCAACTTCACCCAGTCTTTCTCGCTGGTGACCAACCCGGCGCCCAGCGCCTCGGCGCGGCGGGCGAGGAAGCTCAAGGTGCGCTCGTCGTAGCGGGCGTGGTCGGGGAAGGGGGCGAAGTCGGCGAGGTCGCAGCCGGCGGCGATCAGCGCGCGCTCCATCTTCCAGGGCTTGCCGATGCCGGCGAAGCCCAGCTGCGGCCCGGCGGGCGGCGGCGCGGCGGACGCGAGGCGGGCGACCAACACGGGCTTGCCGGCGAACAGCGCGGACAGCGCCGGGTCAGGTGTTTCCAGGTCGGCTGGCAGCAGCAGCACGACGGCGTCGGCGCGCGCCAGGCCGTCGGCGAGCGGCTCGCGCAGCGGCCCGGCCGGGAACACCTGGCCATCGCCGAACGGCCACTCGCGCCCGCGCGTCTCGCCGTCGACCACGACCAGCGACAGCCGCTTCCTGAGGCTGGGGTTCTGGTGCCCGTCGTCCATGACGATGACCTGGGCGCCCGCTTTCGCGGCCGCCGCCGCGCCGGCGGCGCGGTCGCTGGCGATCCAGACGGGCGCCTCCTTCGCCAGCATCGACGCCTCGTCGCCGACGTCGTCCGGCGCGTGCCTGGCCGGATCGACCCGGACAGGCCCCTTCAGCCGGCCGCCATAGCCGCGCATCAGCACGTGCGCGGCGCGGCCGTCGGCGGCGAGGCGGCGGACGAGGGCGCGCACCACCGGCGTCTTGCCGCTGCCGCCCAGCGTGAGATTGCCGACACAGATCACCGGCACGCCTGGGTCGAACGGGCGCGCGGCGGCAATCCGGCGGCGGGTCTCCCAGGTCCAGGCCCAGGACGCGGGCCGCAACAGCGCCCGGGTGATCGGCATCGGCGCGCCGTCCCGCTGATACCACCAGCGCGGGGTGGCGAGCCTCATGCGGCCGGCAGCAGCGGCCGGATCAGCCCCAGCGCCGCGCCGAGCTGGCTCTCCTGTCGGCCGGCGTAGGCCGCGGCGGCGCGGGCGAGGGCCGCGCTGCGATCAGCATCGCCCAGCAGCTCGCCAAGCTGTTCAGCCAGCGCCGCCTCGTCATCGGCGAGCACGGCCGCGCCGGCGTCGACCATCTCGGCGAAGACGTCGCCGTGGTTGGCGACCTGCGGCCCGCTGACGACGCCGACGCCGAGCCTGGCCGGCTCCAGCGGATTGTGGCCGCCCACCGCCGCATCGAAGCCGCCGCCCACCACCG
>DATNEH010000087.1:0-6394 GCA_035553015.1 Caulobacteraceae bacterium
TCTGGCTGACCGTCACCACGGTGCTCCTGACGGCGCTGGCCCTGCTGTTCATCCGCAACCAGGTGCGCGCCATCGAGCGGCTGGCCGAGGCCGCGGACGCCTTTGGGCGCGGAGTGGAGGCGGCGAAGTTCAAGCCCTACGGCGCGCGCGAGGTGAGGAAGGCGGCGGCCGCCTTCATCGACATGAAGGAGCGCATCCAGCGCCACATCGACCAGCGCACCGCCCTGCTGGCCTCGGTCAGCCACGACCTGCGCACGCCGCTCACCCGGCTGAAGCTCGAGCTGGCGCTGGCCGAGCCCGGCGCCCGGGTGGAGGCGATGAAGCGCGACCTCGCCGAGATGGAGCACATGATCGACGAATACCTCGCCTTCGCCCGCGGCGAGGGCGGCGAGGCGCTGGAGCGGGTGGAGGTCGCGCCGCTGCTGGACGAGGTCAGCGAGGGCGCGCTGCGCGCCGGCGCCGAGGTGAAGGTCGAGGCGGACGCGGGCTTAAGCGCGACGCTGCGCCCCAACGCGATCAAGCGGGCGCTCTCCAACCTGGTGATGAACGCCGCGGCGTTCGGCGAGCACGTCGAACTGGCGGCGCGCGCGACGCCGGCCGGGGGGCTGGAGATCACCATCGACGACGACGGCCCCGGCATCCCGCCCGAGCGCTTCGAGGACGCCTTCGCGCCGTTCGGCCGTCTCGACGAGGCGCGCAACCAGAACGCCAAGGGCGTCGGTCTGGGTCTCGCCATCGCCCGCGACGTCGCCCGCGGCCACGGCGGCGAAGTGACCCTCGACCGCTCCCCGCTGGGCGGCCTGCGCGCGGTGCTGCGGTTGCCTGGGTAGCTAGAACCCCGCGCCGATGCGCTGCAGGCGCGTGCGCATCTGCTTCAGGCGCTTGTCGATCTCGGCCATGGTGCGGTTCAGCGCGCCTTCGTCGTCGCGCCAGACCTGCACGACCCGCGCCCAGACCAGCGACATGGCGGCGAGCCTGGGCGGCGTCGCGGTGACGCCGGCTGCCTCCAGAATGGCGCGGGCGGTCAGCGGGAAGTGCGGCGCCAGCGCGATCGGGCCCTCGCCGCGCGCCATCGAGACCAGCGCTGCCCGCTGCGCCTCCATCGCCTCGATGCGGGCCATGCCTGCGTCGAACAACCGGTCGTGCACGTCGTCGGAGGGCGTGGCGGCGGTGGCGAGCGCGGCCCGGTCGAGCCGCTGCGAGAGCTGCAGAACCAGCAGCGGCTTGGCGGGCGCGGCGGCATAGAGCGCGGCGAAGTCGACGCCGGCCCGCTCGGCGATATCCCTCAGCGACACTTCCCGCCACGGCCGCTCGGCCGCCAGCGCGAGGGCGGCGTCTATCGCCTGGTCGAGGATGTCGGGCTCGTTTGACATAGGGCGAACCTATCCATCCGCTCTCCCCCGCGGAAGCGGGAGCCTCGGCGTTTTATCGGAGAGCTCTATTCGCTGCTCGTGGAGACGACTAACTGCGCGGTTTCGCCGTCATGGGTCCCTGAAGCGCGGCGACGCCGACTGCGGCGACGGCTGCGAAGCCCGCCCCTGCCAGGAACGTGGCCGCCGGGCTCACGAGCCGCCAAAGCTCACCGGCGAGCGCGCTCGAACCCAAGAGGACGACGCCGGTCGCAAGGTTGAAGACGCCGAAAGCCGTGCCTCGGAGCCGCTCGGGCGCCGTGTCGGCGATCAGGGCAGCCAGGAGACCCTGCGACAGACCCATGTGCCCGCCCCACAACGCAGCTCCCGTCATCAGCCCTAGCGGCGAGTGAAGCCCCGCAATGACAAGGTCCGAGAGGACGAGAACGGCGAGACCGGCGACCAACAGCAGCCAGCGCGGCATCCGGTCGGAGAGGCCACCCGCCGGAGCGGCGATAAGCGCATAGACGAGATTCATCACCACGAGGACCAGAGGGGCTGTCGCGGCCGAAAGTCCGACGTCGGTGGCGCGCAGGATGAGGAAGGCCTCGCTGAAGCGCGCCATGGTCATGGCCACGCCAACCGCCATGACCGCCCAGAAGGCCCCGCTCATCGCCCCGATCTCCGAGATGCGGATCGGCGCCTTGGCGCGCGCCGGAGCTCTTGCCGAGCGTTCCGGCTCCTCGACGCCGAAGATGAGCAGGAGCACGCAGACGATCGCCGGGACGACCGCCCAGGCGAACACTCTGCGGATGTCGGCAAGCGCGAACATCAGGATCATCGCGGCGACCGGTCCGGCCACCGCGCCCACCGTGTCCAGCGATTGGCGAACGCCGTAGGCGGCGCCCCGGACCGCGGCCGGCGTCACGTCCGCGACGAGGGCGTCTCTCGGCGCGCCGCGCAAGCCCTTGCCGACCCGGTCGGCAAGCCGCGCCGCCAGGACCTCCACCCAGGTCTGCGCGAACGGAAACACCGGCCTGGTCAGCGCTGCCAGGCCATAGCCCGCCACCGCCAGCCACTTACGATGTCCGAGCCGGTCTGACAGCCAGCCGGAGAACACCTTGGTGACCGAGGTCGTGCTTTCCGCCAGCCCCTCGATGATCCCGACGAGGGTCGCGCTGGCGCCGAGGGTCGAGACCAGGAAGATGGGCAGCAGCGCGTGGACCATCTCCGAGGAGAAATCCATGAAGAGGGAGACGAAGCCGAGCGCCCAGACCGTGCGCGGAATCGCGCGCCAAGCGCCCGCCTTCGTCGCCTCTCCGTGAGTCGGCTGTTCCGGCACGTCCCAACTGTCCTGTTCGCAATCCGCGCGTCCGCAGCGACGTCTTCGCAAGGGGTCTTATCGAACCTTCTCACCCAGGCAACGGCGTCGCCGCTTCGCTTGCGGCTGCGAAGACCCGCGAGCGCGTGCTCTCGTCAGTCTCATCCGGAGTGGCGAAGGTCCGCTTTCCCCAAGCCGGACGTTCGGAAAGTCCACTTTCGGGTGAGGAGATCATTCCCCGCGTTTTCGCGGGGAAGAGCGGCGTTTGGGACTACTTGCCGAGTTCCCTGGATCGCTTCTCGGCCGCCGCGGCCGCTTCCTTGAGCAGCGGGCCGAGGCCGTGCTCGCCCATGAGCACCTTCAGCGCCGCCTCGGTGGTGCCGGCCGGGGAAGTGACCTGACGCCGCAGCTCGGCGGCTTCCGCGCCGCTCTCGGCCATCAGCGCGGCGGCGCCGGCGGTGGTGGCCCTGGCGAGCTGGCGGGCGGCGTCGGCCGGCAGGCCGAGCGCCTCGCCGGCGGCCTGCAGCGCTTCCACGAATGCGTAGAGATAGGCGGGCGCCGAGCCGGAGACGGCGGTCGCCGCGTGCATCAGATCCTCGTCGGCGAGGTCGATCACCGCGCCGACCGGCCCCAGCAGCGCATGTGCGCGGGCGCGCGCCTCGGCGTCGGTGGAGAAGACGCTGGCCGTCCCCTGCCCGATCGCCGCCGCCGTGGTCGGCATCACGCGCGCCACGCGGCGGCCGCCGAACGCGGCGGCGATGTCGGCCGTCGAGACGCCCGCGGCGACAGAGACAATCACCGCATCGGGCGCCAGGTCGGCCACGACGCCGGCGGCCGCCTCGCGCATCGTCTGCGGTTTTGCAGCATAGACGACGGTCCGGGCGGCCAGCTGCTCGTCGCGGCTGGGATTGAGACGCGCGCCCGAGGTCAGCGCCTCGGGGCCTGGCGCTGGGTCTCGGATCATCAGCTCGGAGGCGGTAAACGCGTTCGCGCGGCGCCAGCCGGCGATCAGCGCGCCGCCCATGCGGCCGGCGCCGAGAAGCAGGATCGGCGTCATCGGCAGAGGCGCCGGGTCAGGCCTGGCCGACGGTCTCGAACATGCAGGCGGCCATCGCCTCTTCGGGCGACTTGCCGGCGCCCAGCAGGAAGTCGAACGCCGGATAGAAGCGGTCGGCCGCCTCCATCGCCGCGTCGATCATCGAAGCAGCCTGCGCCAGCGTCGGCCGCTCGCCCTCGGGCAGCGCCATGGCGTGGCGGAACACCACCTCGCCGTCGTCGCTCCAGATCTCGAAGTGGCCGACCCAGACGCGCTGGTTGACGAGGTTGGTCAGCTCGCAAGCGCCCGCGCGCTGGTTCTTGCCGGCGCGGCGGTCGATCGACAGGCACAGCTGCAGGCAGTCGGCCTCCGGACGCCAGGCGAACCACAGCTCGTAGTCCTTCCAGTCACCGGCCAGCGTGAAGGCGAGATCGCCGTCCTCGGTGCGGTCGAAGGTGAGATTCTCGGCCGTGAGCACGCGCTCGACCACGTCCAGGGGGTCGAGGGCGATCATCACGTCGTCTTCTTCCGGATGGGGGGTGTCCATGGGACCTCTGGTCAAGGCGTCCAGTCGCCGGCGCAGCGCCGACGATGGGATGGCAGCCTAATCTGCTTCGCGGCCGCCGTCTCAAACCGCTTCAGCCGGGGGGCGAACGATCTGTGGGCGAGTGGCGTTTGGGCAGGCGTTACGTGCGCGATCAACCGCGTCAGCCCTGGCCGGCCTGCTTGAGGCTCGCCAGCTCGGTCCGCAGCGCCGCGACCTCGGCCTTCAGCGCCTCGAACTCCTCGCGGCGGATCAGGTCCATGTCGGCGGCCATGCGGTCGACGCCGGAACGCAAGGCGGCCTTCGCCTCCTCGCCGGCGGCCTGGGCGATGCCCACGGCGGCTGTCGCGGCCTTCGCAAGCTCATCCATCAGCGGATTTTGGCTCTGCATCGGCCCCCTATATGGGAAACCGCGGGTGAAAGCGAAGAAGTTGTCCGCTAGGTGTGGGCGCGGCCCAGAGTCGCCCCCGGAGTCGCCCCCCGGGGTGTCCCTTTGGGCAGCTGTCGCAAGGAGCTCCGCCGCTTGGCCCTGCAGTTTCCCGACTTCGACCCAGTGGCGGTGGCGATCCCTGCCCTCCACCTGGGCTCGCTGACGCTCGGCCCGTTCGCGATCCGCTGGTACGCGCTGGCCTACATCGCAGGCATCCTGCTGGGCTGGCGCTACTGCGTGGCGATGGTGCGCAACGCCAAGCTGTGGGGCGACAGGCCGCCGACCCTGAGGCCGCCCCAGGTCGACGACCTGATCTTCTGGGTGACCTTCGCCATCATCCTCGGCGGGCGGCTCGGCTATGTCCTCTTCTACATGCTGGTGAACCCCGACCAGCGGGCAGGGCTGATGGCCAACCCGTTCGAGGTCTTCGAGATCTGGAAGGGCGGCATGAGCTTCCACGGCGCGGCGATCGGGGTCGGGCTCGCGATCATCGGCTTCGCGCGAGCCAGTCGCGTGTCCTTCCTCGGCGTGCTCGACCTGGTGGCCGCCAGCGAGCCGATCGGCCAGTGCTTCGGGCGCATCGCCAACTTCGTGAACGGCGAGCTCTGGGGTCGGCCGACCGACGCGCCCTGGGGCATGATCTTCTGCAACAGCCACATCAAGGCCGACAACGGCGGCGTCTGCCCGCAGGAAGTGCTGATCCCACGCCATCCGAGCCAGCTCTACGAGGCGGCGCTGGAAGGGGTGGTGCTGTTCCTGGTGCTGCGCTTCGCCACCCACCGGCTGAAGTGGCTGCAGCGGCCGGGCGCGGTGACCGGTCTCTGGCTGATCGGCTACGGCGCGATCCGCATCGCGCTGGAGAACGTGCGCAACCCCGACATCGGCATGCCGAACTTCCCGCTGGGTCTGACCATGGGGATGATCCTCTCGATCCCGATGATCCTGGTCGGCGCCGGGCTGATCTGGTGGGCGCGCCGCAAGGCGCCGGCGCCAGCCGCGCCGCAAAACGCCTAGTGGCTGCATGAGCCTGCCGGCATGAGCTTGAAGGCGCGCCTCGAGGCCGAGATCGCGGCGAGCGGCCCGATCGACGTGGCCGCGTTCATGACGCGCTGCCTCTTCGACCCGCAGGACGGCTACTACGCGACGCGGCCGGCGCTGGGCGAACGTGGCGACTTCATCACCGCGCCGCTGGTCTCGCAGATGTTCGGCGAGCTGATCGGGCTCTGGCTGGTCGAGACCTGGCGCGGGCTGGGCGCGCCGCCGCGCTTCGTGCTGGCGGAGGTCGGGCCAGGCGACGGCACGCTGATGGCGGACGTGCTGCGCGCGGCGCGGGTGCTGCCGGCGTTCGGCGCGGCGGCCGAGCTGTGGCTGGTCGAGGCGTCGGCGCCGCTGCGCGCCGTGCAAGCCGAGCGGCTGGCGGACGCCGCGCCGCGCTGGGCGGGCGCGCTGGGCGAGTTGCCGGGCGACGCGCCGCTGCTGCTCATCGCCAACGAGTTGCTCGACTGCCTGCCGGCGCGCCAGTTCCAGCGAACGCGGCGCGGCTGGGCCGAGCGCGTGGTCGGACTGGACGCCGCCGGAGCGCTGGCGTTCGGTTTGCGGCCCGCGGCGCTGGCGGATCCGCCGGACGACGTGCCGGTCGGCGGCGTGATCGAGCGCTCGGTCGCGCAGGCGGCGTTCGCCGCCGAGCTCGCGGGCCGGCTCGTGGATCAGGGCG
>DATNEH010000088.1:0-5075 GCA_035553015.1 Caulobacteraceae bacterium
CGCCCGCTTGGGGTCGGTGGTCAGCAACGTACCCTCCCGTCGGCGAACCACCTCGACGTCCGGACCGATCCTCCGGTCTCCAACCTCGTTCCCGGGCGCCAGAAACACCGCGACCTTCGGATGGGCGGGGTCCTGGAGCGCCTTCAGTTGAGCGTCGATGTCGCTCTCGGGCTCCGGGATCGATGCGGAGACCGAGATGCGGCTCGCGAGTTCGGACACGTTCAGCGCCCGCTGTGCGGGGTCCACCACCTGAGCCTCCTACGCGATGCGCTAGACGGACTCGGCCTCGCCGCCTCTGCGCCGGCTCGGCCGCTCATGCTCGTGCTCTTCCCGGCGCCGCCCCTCGTGTTCGGGCTTCCTGGCGGCGGCGCTTTGGAAAGACCGAAGGATCGGCAGGAACATGCCGAACGTCAGCGGCACGTCCGGCGCCTTCTGCAGGTTCTGCAGCAGGGTGGCCAGCGTGTCGTGGCTGGATTGCGGGGTGTCGGGGTTCATCTTGCCGAGCCCGCTCAGCAGGTGGACGAGGCCCTGCAGCGTCGCCGGGGTCGCCGGCGGCGCCAGCGTCTCGGCCAGGTTCATCGCCTTGATCATGTCCGGGTTGGCGACGATCCCCACAATCTCCAGGATCTTCACCTCGTTGGGCACCGTCAGCGCCGTGTCCGGCGGCACGGTCACCTCCAGCAGCGTGAGCAGGGTTGAGTGATCGATCATCTCTCTCGCCCTAGATCAGCCCGCCCAAGACGCCGCCCAGCGCGCCGCCGACGGTGTTGAGGATGCCGCCCAGGCCCGAGTCGCCGCCGCCGGAAGACGTGGACGGCGGCGGCTGTTGCGGCTGCGTGGCGGGCGGCGCGGCCGGGGTCGCGGGCGCGCCGGGGCCGGCGTCGGTGAACCGCATCGTCACCCACCACGGCGGGGTCTGATACGCGCAGCAGCAGCCGCAATTGTTCTCAGACATCTTCGTAGGCTCCGTTTGCTGGTCCAACATGGGAAGTGGCTCGTCCGACATGGCGAATCCCCTTGTCGCGCCGGCCCTGGAGCGGTCCAGCGGCCCCGCCCCAGGGGCGTCGCGCTCTTGGCCGGGCGTCGGTCGGCCAACCTAGTCGGCAGCGTTGGGCCGTCGATGGGTTGAAGGCCCGAGAACCCGGCACGGCAACGCTGAGTGGTCCTCCTAGGCGGGCGCCCGCCGGTGCGCTCCACTCTACCGTTTGCCGTGACACTGGGAGGCAACGCCCGAGGACGCGACCGTTCTCCCGAGCTGGTTCCTTGTATGTTCTGTGGATAACCTTGGCACGTTAACCTTTGGCCTGGGTCAATTCTCTCGGAACTGAGGTAAATATGGTAATCAGTGTCATTGCGTGTCAGTTCATCCCATGTTAACCCAATCGCCTCGCCATGGTCGGGCGGTCTCGCGGGCGGGGAGGCGGGCCGCGCGGATTGGGGCGAGCGGCGGCGCTGTACAGCGTTGCCGTTGGATGAAAGCCTTTACGGGCGGGGCTGGTGTTCATCTCGACGTTCGAGAAACAGCTGGACGCGAAACGCCGGATCGTCGCGCCGGTGGAGTACCGCACCGCGGTCGCGCCGTTTGACGGGCTGTTCTGCTTCCCCTCGATCGAGGCCGACTGCATCGAGGGCGGCGGCAAGGCGCTGTTCGACAGCTACGCGCGGCTGATCGACGAGTATCCGTTCGGCGATCCGGCGCGCACCGCGCTGGAGACCTCCATCATGGGCGGCATGGCCCAGCTGTCGTTCGACACCGCCGGCCGCGTCACGCTGCCCGAGAGCTTCTGCGAGATGTTCGGCCTCACCGATTGGGTCACGCTGGTGGGGTTGGGCGACCGTTTCCAGATCTGGCCGCGCGAGGTCTTCCGCGAGCGCACCCGCCTGCAGCGCGACGCCGCCCGCACCGCCCTGCTGACCCGCGCACGCAATCACGCCGCCGCGAAGGCCTCCGCGCCGAGCCGCGCCGATGTCCCGGCAGCCCAGGGCGCCGCCGATGCCTGACGCCCCACATGTCCCCGTGCTGCTCGCCGAGGTGCTCGAGGCGCTGCAGCCCCAGCCCGGCCAGTTGATCGTCGACGGCACGTTTGGCGCCGGCGGCTATAGCCGCGCCTTCCTGGAGCGGGGCGCCGAGGTGGCCGCTTTCGATCAGGATCCCGCCGCGCGCGCCTACGCCGCAGCCATAGCGTCATCCGGCCGGCTTACGCTGACCGAGGACCGATTCTCGACCATGGCTCAGTATCTCGGCGAAGCGGCGGCCGACGGCGTCGCCCTCGATCTCGGCGTTTCCTCGATGCAGCTTGACGAGCCGGCGCGCGGCTTTTCGCTGATGCGCGACGGCCCGCTCGACATGCGCATGGGGGCCGAGGGGCCGACCGCGGCCGACCTGGTCAACGAGGCCGAGGCCGGCGAGCTCGCCCGCATCTTCCGCGACTATGGCGAGGAACGGCAGGCGCGCCGCATCGCCGGGGCCATCGTGCGCCGCCGCGCCGAGCAACCGTTCACCCGCACGCTGGACCTCGCCGAGGTGGTCGAGCGGGCGCTGGGCGGACGGCGCGGCGCAAGAGTGCATCCGGCCACCCGCGTCTTCCAGGCGCTGCGCATCGCGGTGAACGCCGAGCTGGAAGAGCTCGAGCAGGGCCTCGCCGCCGCCGAGCGGGTGCTGAAGGCCGGCGGGCGCCTGGCGGTGGTCAGCTTCCACTCGCTCGAGGACCGCATCGTGAAGACCTTCCTCGCCGAGCGGGCCGGGCGGGTCGGCGCGGGCTCGCGGCACGCGCCGCCCGTCGCCACGGGCCCGGCGCCCAGCTTCGAGCTGATCTTCAACGGCGCGCTTGGGCCGAGCGACGCCGAGGCCGCCGCCAATCCGCGCGCCCGTTCGGCCAAGCTGCGCGCCGCGGTCCGCACCGCCGCACCGGCATGGAGGGCCGCATGAGGCTCTCCGGCGTCCTTCCCCGCCTGCTTCGCCAACGCTTCCGCGGCTTTCGCGTCATCGACATCGCCGCGCTGGTGATCTTCCTGACGCTGGCGCTGACCGTCTACGCCTTCAAGACCTCGGCCGGCGCCGAGCGCACCGATATCGCCGACGTCGAGCAGCAGATCCGCGACGAGACCAAGGCCGTGCAGCAGCTGCGCGCGCAGGTCGCCCATCTCGAGGCGCCCGATCGCCTCGAAGGCCTCGCGCGCGCCAACGGCCAGGCCCCGATCGCCGCCAGGCAGGAGGTGACCCCCCAGGCGCTGCCGCAAGTGGCGACGGGAGGCCGGCCATGAGTTTCGTCGGCGCGCTCACCCGGCCGCTGTCGCCGCTGGGGCGCTGGATCCTCGGCATGGAGCACGCCTTCGAGCGCGCCCGCGCCTCGGAGAAGGCCGTCGACGACACGCGCCTGCGCATCTTCTTCGTGCTGGCGCTGTTCGGGCTCGGTTTCGTGACGCTGGGGCTCGGCGCCACGCGTGCCGCGTTGTTCTCGCCCTGGGGCCACGGCGTCGAGATCGCCCCGCCAGCCCCCAACGCCCGCGCCGAGCTGACCGACCGCAACGGCGAGATTCTGGCGATCGACGAGCCCCGCTTCGGCCTCTACGTCGATCCGCACGAGATGGTGTACAAGGCCGACGTGCGCGCCGCGCTGCTGGCCGCGATGCCCGCCATCTCCGCCGCCAAGCTCGACCGCGCCCTGGCGGGCGACAAGCGCCAGTACGTGATCGGCGCGCTGACGCCCGCGCAGCAGCAGCAGATCCATGATCTGGCGCTGCCGGGCGTCACCTTCGAGGAGGAGGAAGGCCGCACCTATCCGCTCGATTCACTCGCCGCCCACCTGATCGGCTTCTCCTCGCGCGACGGCGTCGGTCTCGCCGGCGCCGAGAAGGCGTTCGACGCGCCGCTGCGCGCTGCGGGCGCCAAGCCGCTGGCGCTCTCGATCGACCTGCGCGTCCAGGGGGCGCTTGAGGACGAGCTTTCGCAGACCGCACAGACGCTGGGCGTGCAGGACGGCGTCGGCATGGTGGTCAATGTCCGTACTGGCGAGATCCTCGGCATGGCGAGTTGGCCGAGCTTCGACGCCAACGCGGCGGGCGCCGCTGATCCGGCCCACATGGTCAACCACGCCGCCGCCACCGTCTACGAGCCGGGCTCGGTGATGAAGGTGTTCACGCTGGCGATGGGCATCGATTCCGGCGTCGCCACCCCCGACACCATGTTCGACGTGAAGTCGCCGCTCGTCCTCCCCGGCCAGACCATCCACGACTACGACAAGGGCGACGCGCAGCTTTCGCTCGCACACGTGTTCACCCACTCGTCGAACATCGGCGCGGCGCGGCTCGGCCTCTTGGCCGGCGCCGACCGGATGAGCCGCTACTACCATGCGTTCGGACTCTTCAACGCCGCGCCCAGCGAGCTCGCCGAGTCCGCCCGCCCGCTGATGGCGAAGGTGCTGACGCCCAACATCGTCGCCACGATGTCATTCGGCCACGCGATGTCGGTGACGCCGCTCGCCATCGCCACCGGCATGAGCGCCATCCTGAACGGCGGCGTCTACCGGCCGCTGACGCTGAAGCGGCTCGATCCCGGCCAGGCGCCGGCCGCCGGCCGCCGGGTGATCCAGGAAAGCACCTCCGAGACGATGCTGCGGCTGATGCGCCTCAACGTCACCGAGGGCACCGGCACGCGCGCAGATGCGCTGGGTCTGCGCGTGGGCGGCAAGACCGGCACCGCCACCAAGCTGGTCCACGGCCACTACGTGGAGGGCAAGAACGCCGCGAACCTCGCCTCGTTCGCCGCCATCTTCCCGACCGACGGGCCGATCGACGAGGACCGCTATCTGGTGCTGATCATGCTGGACGAGCCGAAGCCGGTGGCCGCCGACAACGGCGTCACCAGCGGCGGCTTCACAGCCGCGCCGGCGGCTGGCCGGGTGATCGACCGCATCGCGCCGTTCCTCGGCGTGCGGCGTGTCATCCTGGCGTCGGATTTGAGCCGCAAGTCGGGCCCGAATGGTACTGGGGGGGCAGGGGCCGCGGGGGCGGATCTGGGAGCCAACGAGCGGTGACCGCGCGCCGACTTTCCGACCTGCTGCGCCGCAACCTGG
>DATNEH010000089.1:0-7377 GCA_035553015.1 Caulobacteraceae bacterium
AGCGCGATCGCCTTGCCGAAGTCGGCCAGGGCGACCGCCTCGTCGTGCATTGCATAGACCACCTCGCCGCGCAGGGTGACCAGCCTGGCCGACTGCGGCGAGAGCCTGACCGCCTGGTCGAGGTCGGCGATCGCCAGGTCGTAGTTCTTGATCTTCAGATAGGCCCCGCCGCGCATCCCGTAGTAGTCGGCGTTGTCGGGCCGCAGCTTGATCGCCGCGCCGTAGTCGGCGAGCGCTCCGGCGGTGTCGCCCAGCCGCAGCCGCAGCGCCGCGCGGCCGACGAAGCTGTGCTCGTCGCCAGGCGCGATGGCGATGGCCTGGTCGAGGTCGGCCATCGCCCCGTCGGTGTTGCCGCGCAGCATGTAGATCAGCGCGCGCAGCTGCAGCGCCCGCACCGACTTTGGGTCGAGCTTCAGCGCCGCCGCGAGGTCGGCGACGGCCTGGTCGGCGTTGCTCGGACCGAGCAGCGCGGCGCGCCGGATGTAGGCGTCGGAGGCGGCGGCCGGGTCGGCCGAGCTCAGCGAGATCAGTCCGGTGCAGGCCTGGATCGCCGTCACGCGGTCCTTGCTGGTGTTGCACGCGGCCTGATCGACGGTCGCCGCCGGCGCCACGCCGGCGATCGGCACCGCGTGCGCCACGCAACACGTCGCCGCCGTCAGCACGACGGCGAGCCACCCCCCCAGTACGCCCCGCATCATTCACCCCGCCCGAAGCGCGCCATCGTAGCGTGCCTTCCGCCACGCCCGCCAGAGCCGCCTGGGCGCGCGCGCCGCCGATTCGAAGCACTCGCGACAACTGCCGCGGGATTCGCGCTGGCGCTGCGGCGTCGGTCGGACCCCGCCCTCAACCGCGCGCTGGGTCTGGCGCCTTGGCGGCCGCCGCCGATCGCCCCCTCCACCACCCGGCTGCGCCGGGCGGTCCCCCTCCCCCGCTGCGCGGGGCAGGAAAGGGTAGGCGGCGCCGCCCGCATTCTTTCCTGCCCCGTGAAGCGAAGCGAAACGGGGGAGGGGAACCGCCGCGCGCAGCGCGGGGGTGGAGGGGGCGTGGGGCGGTCGCACGATCCCGAGTTTGTGCGTGCCGGGGTGTCAGAGCGTGCTGGACCCTGCCCGGCGCAGCCACCAGGACGTCAGCCCGCCTACTGCCTCGAAGCCGAGCCGCTCGAGGATCGGGCGGCTGGTGTCGCGGGCGTCGACGGCGAGGTAGCGGTAGCCGGCGCGGCGCGCTTCGGCGGCCCGCGCCGCGACCACCGCGCGGTAGGCGCCGCCGCCGCGGGCCCACGGCACGGCGCCGCCGCCGTAGAGCCCGGCGAACGGCGTGCCGGGGAAGTACTCGAGCCGGCCGGAGCTGGCCGGCCGGCCATCGGCATAGGCCACGTAGATCGAGAGGGTGGGATCGGCGAGGCGCGCGGTCAGCGCATCGACGCTCCAGCCACGCGGGTCGTCGAAAGCGGCGGCGCCGACCGCGACCATGTCCTCGACGCCGGCGCGGTCGGTCACGCGCCGCGCCACGACGCCAGCGGGCGGCTCGGCCCAGTCGTGCGCCTCGCTCAGGTCGAGCGCGACGAAGGTCTCCCGGCGCTCGGCGATGAAGCCCGCCGCCGCCAGGGCTTCGCCGAGGTTGGCCGGCGCGTCGTGGTCGTAGACCTTCCATTTCAGGTCGACGAGCGGGCCGTAGAAGGCCGCCTCGCGCCGGGCGATCTCGAACGCGCGATCCGCGCCGAAGTCCCACCAGTCGATGAAATTGTACGAACCGGTGTGGCGCAGCACGCCGTCGAACCACTCGGTCCGCCGGCCCACCTGCGCCGGCGGCCGGGCGCGCACCTCGCGGTCGAACGCCTCGCGGACCTGCAGAACGTCCATCAGTCCATCAGCTTGCGGGTGAAGTAGGTGAACTCCAGCGCCACCCGCTCGGCGCGCTCCTGCAGGTTGGCCGAGGCGGAGTGGCCGCCGTTGGTGTTCTCGAAGAACAGGTACGGCAGGCCCATCTCCTGCATCCGCGCCGCCATCTTGCGCGCGTGCACCGGCGTCACCCGGTCGTCGCTGGTGGCGGTGACGAAGAACGGCTCCGGATAGGCCACGCCGGCCTTCAGGTTCTGGTAGGGCGAGGTCTTCTCCCAGAACGCCCGCACGGCGGGATCGCTGAGGTCGCCATACTCGCCCGCCCAGCTGGCGCCGGCGCCCAGCTTGTCGATCCGCAGCATGTCGAGCAGCGGCACCTCGATGTCGACCGCGCGCCACAGCTCCGGATGCTGAACGAACTCGACGCCCATCAGCAGGCCGCCGTTGGAGCCGCCCTGGATGCCGAGCCGGCGCGGGCTGGTGATCTTGCGCGCGATCAGGTCCTTCGCCACCGCCGCGAAGTCGTCATAGACCAGCTGGCGGTGGGTCTTCAGGCCCGCCTCGTGCCAGGCCGGCCCGAACTCGCCGCCGCCGCGGATGTTGGCGAGCACGTAGACGCCGCCGTGCTCGAGCCACAGCTTGCCGGTCGCGGCGCCGTAACTCGGCAGCATCGAGACCTGGAAGCCGCCGTACGCGTAGAGGATGGTCGGGTTCGACCCGTCGAGCTTCATCCCCTTCGGGTGCACGACGAAGTAGGGGATCTTGGTTCCGTCCGAGCTCGTCGCTTCGTACTGGTCGACCGCGTCGCCCGAGGCGTCGAAGCGCGCCGGCATGTCCTTGATGTCGGTCGCCTCACCGCTCGCCAGGTCGACATGCCAGAGGTGGGTCGGCGCCAGAAAGTTCTCTACGGTATAGTAGGCTTGGTCGCTCGCCTCGCTGGCCGAGGCGACGCCCACGGATGAATTCGCCGCGACCGGGATCGGCGCGCGCGTCCACGCGCTGTTCTGCAGACGGAACGTGAAGAGGCCGCCGCGGACGTTGTCGTAGATCGCCGCGACCACCCGGTCCTTGGCGATGGCGACCTGCTCGACCGACTGCCGCGGCCCCGGGGCGAACAGCAGGTGCGCCGGCCCGCCCGGCGCGTCCGTCCGCTCGCGGAGGTCCGCCGGCGCGAACGCTACCAGCGCGCCGGCCTTGTAGCCGCGCCAGTCCTCCAGCGGCATGAAGACCAGCTGGCCGCCGACCAGGCCCTTGATGTCAACCTTCGCCGGCAGCTGCAGCTGCGCCACGCCGCGGTCGGTCAGCTCGTAGGTCTCCTGGTGGAAGAAATCGAGCGCGCGGACGATCAGCACCAGCTTGTGGCCTTCGCCGTCGTGCAAAACGATCGGACTGACCGCGACGTCGTCCGGCTTGCCGCGGAACACTTCCGTCGCCTGATCGAGGCTCTGGCCGCGCTTCAACGTCTTCACCACGAACGGGTAGCTGGAGGCGGTCATCGTGCCGGGGCCCCAGTCGCGGGCCAGGATCAGGGTGTCGGCGTCCAGCCAGTCGACGTTCTGCTTGCTGCGCGGCAGCACGAACCCGCCGTCCACGAACGAGCCGCTCTTCAGGTCGAGCTCGCGCAGCGTGTCGGCGTCCTCGCCGCCGTCGGAGAGGCCGACCAGGCAGCGGCGGTAGTCCGGCGGCGGACAGTTGGCGCCCTTCCAGACCCAGTTCTTCTTCTCGGCCGTCGCCAGCGCATCGAGATCGATCACCGTCTCCCAGGACGGCGTCGCCGTCGCGTAGCTCTGCGGCGTCGTCCGCCGCCAGATGCCGCGCACATGGGTCGGGTCCTGCCAGAAGTTGAACACGGCCCCGCCGATCTGCTCGGGCATCGGGATGCGGTCGGTGGCGTTGACGATCTTCAGCGCGTCCTCGTGCAGCGTCGCGTAGCGCGGATCGCCCTTCAGCACCGCCAGCGAGCGGGCGTTCTCCGCCTCGACCCAGGCCAGCGGCCTGGCCCCATGCACGTCCTCCAGCCAGATGTACGGATCGGCGGCGTCGGCGTGAGCAGTTGCGGCGGGGGCTTGGGTGTCGGTCCCATGGGCTTCGGTCACTGGCGTCTCCGCGAAGGCGGGCAAGGCGAAAGCGGCCACCGCCGCTATCAGAAGTTGGCGCATGCGGCGCTGCTTGCCCCGGCGGGAGGGTGCGAGTCCAGTGCGGGCGCGCTATATGCCGCGCCGATGAGCCGTCCGTTCCTGAAGATGAACGGGCTCGGCAACGACTTCGTCGTGGTCGAGGCCCGATCCGAGCCATTCGCCCCCAGCGAAGCGGAGACGCGCGCCATCGCCGACCGCGCCAGCGGCATCGGCTGCGACCAGCTGATCGCCATCGAGCCTTCCGCCAACGCCGACGCCTTCATGCGCATCTGGAACGCCGACGGCGGCGCGGTCGAGCAGTGCGGCAACGCGGCGCGCTGCGTCGGCTGGCTGCTGCTGGAGGCGAGCGGCAAGGATAGCGTGCGCCTCGACACCCCCGCCGGCGTGCTCTCGGTGGACCGCGCCGGCCCGAAGCTGGTCACCGTCGACATGGGCAAGCCCGGCCTCGACTGGCGCGACATCCCGCTCGAGGAGCCGATGGACACGCGCGGCATCGAGCTGCAGGTCGGCCCGATCGACAACCCGGTGCTGCACACCCCGGGCGCCGTCTCGATGGGCAACCCGCACGTGGTGTTCTTCGTCCCCGACGCCGAGACCGCGCCGGTGCGCGAGGTGGGCTCGATGATCGAGCATCACCGGCTGTTCCCGCAACGCACCAACGTCGAGTTCTGCGAGGTGAAGGCGCGCGACCGGCTCAGGGTTCGGGTCTGGGAGCGTGGGGTCGGCGTCACCAAGGCCTGCGGCACCGGCGCCTGCGCGGCGCTGGTGGCGGCGCACCGGCGGGCGCTCTGCAACAGGGAGGCGGTGGTGCAGATGGACGGCGGCGACCTCACCATCCACTGGCGCAAGGAAGACGACCACGTGCTGATGACCGGCCCCGTCGCCGTCGAGTTCACCGGCCGCCTGCCGGAAGGGACCCTCGCATGAGCCAGCACCCGGCCATCGAAGCCGGCCGCACCGCCGTGATCACCGGCGGCGCCAGCGGCATCGGCCTCGCCGCGGCCAAGAAGCTGGCCGCGCTCGGCATGAACGTGGTGATCGCCGACTTCAACGCCGAGACGCTGGCGGCCGCCGAGCGCGAGCTGAAGAGCATTAGCGCGCAGGTCGAAGCGGTGCGCACCGACGTCGCCCGCCCCGACGAGGTGGCCGCGCTGCGCGACAAGGCGCTCGCCCGCTTCGGCGAGGTCGCGCTGCTGATGAACAACGCCGGGGTCGGGCGCGGCGGCAGCGCGATCGAGAACCCCGACGGCTGGCGGCGCGTGCTGGAGACCAATCTCTTCGGCGTGCTGAACGGCGTGCAGGCGTTTGCGCAGGGCATGATCGACGCCGGCAAGCCCGCCGCCATCGTCAACACCGGCTCCAAGCAGGGCATCACCACCCCGCCCGGCGACACCGCCTACAATGTCTCGAAGGCCGGCATCAAGGCACTCACCGAGGGGCTGCAGCATACGCTGCGCAACATCGCCGGCTGCCCGGTGAGCGCGCACCTCTTGGTGCCCGGCTTCACCTTCACCGGCATCACCGCGCGCCGCGGCGCGGAGAAGCCGCCGGGCGCCTGGTGGCCGGAGCAGGTGGTCGACTTCATGCTGGAGCGGATGGCGGCCGGCGACTTCTACATCCTCTGCCCGGACAACGACGTCACCCGCGCGATGGACAACGCCCGCATGACCTGGGCGATGCAGGACCTCACCCAGAACCGCCCGCCCCTCTCGCGCTGGCATCCCGACTACGAGCACGCCTTCGCGGCGTTCCTCGCCAAGGAGACCGGGCGTGGCTGACGGCGGCGCGCCCCCTCCACCACTCGCCTCCGGCGAGCGGTCCCCCTCCCCCGTTCCGCTTCGCTACACGGGGCAGGAAAAACGAGCGGCGGCCGAGCTCTTTCCTGCCCCGCGAAGCGGGGGAGGGGGACCGCCGCGCGACAGCGCGTTGGTGGAGGGGGCGAGCGGACTCGACGTCGTCACCTTCGGCTGCCGCCTCAACGCCTACGAATCCGACCAGATCGCCGCGCAGGCCGCTGCTGACGGGATCGACGACGCGGTGGTGTTCAACACCTGCGCGGTGACCGCCGAGGCGGTGCGCCAGGCGCGCCAGCAGATCCGCAAGGCCCGCCGCCAGCGGCCGGGCGCCAAGCTGGTGGTGACCGGCTGCGCCGCCCAGATCGACCCCGCCGCCTTCGCCGCCATGCCCGAGGTCGACCTCGTGCTCGGCAACGCCGACAAGGCGGCGCCCGGCGCGCTGCTGCGCTCCGGGCGGCAGGTCGGCGACATCTTCGCTGCGAAGCTCCCCTCGCAGGCCAATCCGACCGAGACCCCTACCACCCCTCGCCTGTCCCCTCGAGCGGCAGGGGAACGCGCCCGCGCCTACGTCGAGGTGCAGAACGGCTGCGACCATCGCTGCACCTTCTGCATCATCCCGTTCGGGCGCGGGAACGCGCGCTCGATCCCCAGCGAGCGCGTGATCGACGAAGTGCGCGGCTTGGCGCGCGCCGGCTACGCCGAGGTGGTGCTGACCGGGGTCGACCTCACCAGCTGGGGCGCCGACCTCCCCGTAACGCCATCCGGGCGCGCGCCGCAGCTCGGCGACCTGGTCGGCCGCATCCTGGACGCCGTCCCCGAGCTGCCGCGCCTGCGGCTCTCCTCGATCGACGCCGCCGAGATCGACGACGTCCTGCTGGCCCGGCTGGCCTCCGACGAGCGGCTCTGTCCGCACCTGCACCTGTCGCTGCAGGCCGGCGACGACCTGATCCTGAAGCGGATGAAGCGCCGCCACTCGACCGCCGATGCGCTGGCGCTGATCGAACGGGTGCGGCGCGTGCGCCCCGACGTGGCGTTCGGCGCCGACTTCATCGCCGGCTTCCCGACCGAGAGCGCCGCCGCGTTCGAGAACACGCTGGCCTTCGTCGCCGCGGCCGGCCTTGCCTACCTGCACGTCTTCCCGTTCAGCCCCCGCCCCGGCACGCCGGCGGCGCGGATGCCGCAGGTGGCGCGCGACGTCGTGAAGGACCGGGCCTCGCAGCTGCGGGCCGCCGGCGACGCGGCGCTCGTCCGGCATCTCGACCGCCAGGTCGGCCGCACCGTCCTGGCGCTTTTCGAACAGCCCGGGCGCGCCCGCGCCGCCGACTTCACCGAGATCGCGTTCGAGGCGGACGCGCCGGTCGGCGCCCTGGTCCCGCTGCGCCTCACCGGCCATGACGGCCGACGTGCGATCGGGGTCCGCGCATGAGCCCCAGCGGCGGTTGCCAGTGCGGCGCGGTGCGCTGGCCGCCGGCCGGTTAGCCGTCGGATGCGGCCGCGCGCCCGCTGGCCCTAACGGACCGGGCTCGCTAGAAGCGCAGGCGATGACCGATCCCCACCGACCCGAGCCGAAGAAGGGCTGGTTCCAGCGCCTGTCGGCCGGACTGT
>DATNEH010000090.1:0-2063 GCA_035553015.1 Caulobacteraceae bacterium
TCGGCGTCTGCGGCGTTGTTCCACGGCTTCATCGGGACCTGGGTATAGGCGAGGCCCAGTTCCTCCAGCGCGATCAGGCTGCGGCTGGGGCGTCCCTGCGATGAGCCGTATAGCGTGAGCATGTCCGCGTGTTTGAACCGAGAGTCAGCGGTCTACGAAGACTTCGCCAACACGTCCAAGCCGAGGAGACGCAGCATGGAGCGATTCACCGGCGGCTGCCTGTGCGGCGCCGTGCGGCTCGTGGCTTCGGGGGCGACCCTATCGGGTGGGGCTGCCTCGACTGCCGCAAGCATCACGGCGCCCTGTTCAGCGCCTCCGCGGTGTACCCGCAGGACGCGGTGACGATCGATGGCGAGACGCGCGACTACGCCGGTCGACACTTCTGCCCGCGCTGCGGCTCGTCGGTTTTCGCCCGCACGGCGGACGAGATCGAGGTGCATCTGGGCGCGCTGGACGCCCCCGATCAACTGACGCCGACCTACGAAGGCTGGATCGTGCGCCGCGAGTCCTGGCTGCCACGGTTCCCGCTCGCGCGGCGCTACGAACGCGACCGCGACGCCACGAGCCGTTTCGAGGACTAAGTCGCGCGCCTACGGCCGGAACCCCAGCGCCCTTGGCCCCAGCCGCTGCGGCTGGATCACCACGCGCCAGGCGGCGTTCAGCCAGTCGCAGACCCAGCGGCGGGTGTCGCGGGGGTCGATCATCTCTTCCATGTTGAAGCGGTTGAGCGGGCCGATCGGGCCGCGAGCGCTTTCGATGCGGGCGTTGATCTCGGCGCGCAGCGCGGCCGGGTCGGCGGCCTCGGCCAGCTGGCGCTTGTAGGCGGCCTCGATCCCGCCCTCCGGCGGGATGCCGCCGACGTCGGCCGCCGGCCAGGCGACGCGCGCGTGCACGCCCGAGCGCGGCGTCGCGTAGTTGTTGCCGGCCACCCCGAACGAACGGCGCATGATCACCGTGAAGATCGGCACGGTCGCCTGCGCCGAGGCGATCATCCACTCGCCGCCCTTGCGGATGGTGCCGGTCATCTCGTGCTCGAGGCCCACCGCGAAGCCGGGATTGTCGACCAGGTTGAGGATCGGGAGGTGGAAGACGTCGCAGAGGTCGATGTGGCGGCGCAGCTTGTCGCAGCCGTCGGCGGTGAGCGCGCCGCCGTTCACGTGGCGGCTGTCGGAGGCGATGACGCCCATCGGGTGGCCGGCGAAGCGCACGAAGCCGACGATCTGGTCTGTGCCCCAGAGCGAGCCGAGCTCGAAGAACGAATCCCTGTCGGCCATCAGCCGGATCGCCCGGCGCATGTCGAAGGTGGTGGTGCGCTTGCGCGGGATCAGCGTGAACAGCTCGTCCTCGCGACGGTCGGCCGGATCGGTCACGGCCGTCACCGGCGGCGCCTCCCAGACCGAGGTCGGCAGGTAGGAGAGGAAGCGGCGCGTCATCGCGGCGGCCTCCTCCTCGCTCTCGGCAAGGTTGTCGACCGAGCCGTTGCGGCAGTGCACGCGCCAGTCGCCGAGGTCTTCCTTGGTGATGTCGTAGCCCATGGCGTGGGCGACCACCGGCGGGCCGGCGACGAACAACTGGGCGATGTCGCGCACCATCACCGAAAAGTGGCCTAGCACCGCCTTGGCCGCGCCGATGCCGACGACGCTGCCCAGCAGCATGTTGACCACCGGCACGGTGGAGAGCTGCTCGGCGAACATCGAGGAGCCGAGGTGGCCCGGCAGGAACGAGCCGCCGCCGCCCGCCACGCGCGGCCGGCCGGCGGTGATGGCGCCCGAGCTTTCCTGCGCTTTGCTTTCGCCCGCCGCCTGCTGGCGCGGCACCATCGCCGCCACGCTGCCGCCGCCGGACGAGCCGTCGAGCAGCCGGATCGAGGGACACTGCAGCTCCAGCGACAGTCGGTCGAGGTGGTTGCTCTTGCCGCCGATCGAGCCGTCAGCGTGGCCGCCGCGCGAGGTGAAGTCGTCGGCGCAGACCACGGCGGTGCGGCCCTCGATCCGGCCCCAGCCGCCGACGTGGTTCGAGGGCGTGAACTCGGCGATCCGACCTTCGTCGTCGTAGCTCGCGAA
>DATNEH010000091.1:0-22927 GCA_035553015.1 Caulobacteraceae bacterium
TCATGGCGATGATGCATCCCGGGCGGGTGCGGTCCATCAGCCTGATCTATTCGGCGCCGAGCCTCGAGCCCCGCTATTTCGTCGCCCGCGAAACGGTCGATGCGGTCGAGGCCGGGATTCGGCTCGATCGACGCCAAGCGATCGAGGCGTTTGTCGACCGCGAGCGCATCTCCGGCTCTGTCGCCTATGCCTTCGACGAGGTCTGGATCCGCGAGCTCGCCGCTTTGTGCTACGATCGCTGCTACGCGCCCGACGGCGTGCTGCGTCAGCGCGCGGCGATGGCGCGCTGGCAGGGGCGTACAGGGGATCTCGAGCGGCTCTCCATGCCGGCCTGCGTCATCCATGGCCGTGACGACTGTCACATCCGGCCCGAGGCGTCGGTCGCGCTGGCGGCGGCTCTGCGCAATGCTGAGCTGCACCTCTATCCCGGGCTTGGCCACGAGTTGGCCGCCCCGCTGTGGGACGACTTCGCAACGTGCATCACGCGGACCATGCGGCGCGCGCATGAAACCTGAACGCTCGTTGTCGCGCATTTCGGAACAGACAGTCTCCGCGCACGACTCTGCGGCGGGCTCCGTGACGAAGCGGGCCAAAGCCGCGACAACCTCGGCCGAACTGCGCGCCGAAGTGTTCGCCCGCTACGACACTCTGAGCAAGCGGCTGCGGCAGTTCGCCCGGTACCTGCTGGAAGAGCCCAACGAGTTGGCGCTCGAGACTCTCTCGGTGGTTGCCGAGCGGAGTGGCGTCCAGCCGTCGGCGATCGTGCGCTTCGCCCAGCGCTTCGGATTCGATGGTGCGAGCCAGATGCAAACGCTGTTCCGCGACGAGCTCCTGGCGGCCCATCCGGCCGCCGCCTACGGAGAGCGGGCGCGACAATTCCAACGCGCGGTGCAAGGCCACGGGGGCGACGCGACCAGTCTGCTGGAGGAGTTCGCTGCCGGCAACAGTCTCGCCCTCGGCGCCCTCAGTCGCACGACAAGCCCGGGAGACTTCAGCTCGGCAGTCCGGATGCTCGAACGCGCTAGTCTCGTCTATGTCGTCGGCGTGCGCCGCGCCTTCCCAGTCGCCGCGTACCTTGCCTATTCGCTCCAGCAGGCCGGCAAGCGCACGTTCTTCGTGGATGGCGTCGCCGGACTCGCCGCGCAGCAGACCAATGCAATGACCAGCGGCGATTTGCTGATCGCCATCAGCTACGAGCCGTACGCCGAGGAGACTATCCAGGCGGTAGAGGCGGCGGCCGCGAGCGGCGCTCCGGTGGTGGCGATCACAGACAGCCCGCTCAGCCCGATCGCCAAACCCGCGGCGGCTGTGCTCCAGGTGCGGGAGGCGGAGATCCGGGGCTTCCGCTCACTGTCCGCGTCGATCTGCCTGGCGCAGGCGCTTGTGATCGACTTCGTGTTCCACGCCGAGGCGGGAGGCGGGAAGGGCCGGCCCCGCTCCGGGCCGCGGCGCAAAGGCGCGGCGTAGACCATGGGCTTCTCGATAGCGCTCGTCGGGGCTGGTCGGATGGGCGCGATGCGCGCCGCCAACACCACGGCGTCATCGTCGCCAGCTCGACTCACAGCCACCTCGACATCGTGCTGGCGAGCCTCGCGGCCGGGAAGGCCGTGTTCTGCGAGAAGCCGTTCGACCTCGATCTGGCGCGACTCCGTCGGCACGCCGCCGAACTCGCGAAGCCGACATGGCGTGCCTGGCTAAGCTCAGTGAGCTGTTTTGAGTGTTGAGCATGAACATGGACGCGGGTCAGGGGTCCGGACTCCCCGTCCGCGGTCCGGTGACGCGTGAAATCGCTACTCCGCGATCGCCCGCCCGCCGCGACAATCTGCCCCAAAACTCGCGCCGCGAGTGCTTACCCGGTGCTTACCCGGCGCCTCTCAACGAGCGGATAAGCAGCACATTGAGGGGTAAGTCATTGAAAAGCTGGCGCCGCCTGGGTGACTCGAACACCCGACCTACGCATTACGAATGCGCCGCTCTACCGGCTGAGCTAAGGCGGCCTCCCGGTGGGAGAGGCGTCTCTAGTACGGTTCGGGGCGGATTTGAAGCGGCGCCCGCGCGCTAGCGCCCTTTGCCGCGCCCGCGGAAGGCGCGGCGGGTGCGCGGCTGCACGGCCGGCGCGGTCTCGACGAGGTCGAGGTCAGGACCGAAGTCGGCGTCATCGACGATCGGCAAGACCGGCGCGCCGGTCTCGGCGGCGCTGATGAACGGGGTCGACTCGGCGTAGGCGCCCGGCAGCTCCGGCAGCTCGCTGATCCCGCGCTCGCCGCGCTCGAACCGCGGGTGGGTCAGCTCGCCGCGCTCGGCGTAGGCCATCGCGATACGCGCCCAGTCGGCCGTGGTGTAGGCGAACGCGCGGCCTGCGGGATCGACGTCGGACCAGTCCGGCTCCTGAGGGGCCCCGACGCCGCGCAGCGTCCAGGCGCGCGCCTCGTCGCGTTCGCCGAGCGCGGTGCAGATGCGCGCCCTGAGGCCCGCCAGGCGACGGGTGAGCGGCTCGCTCTCCAGCGGGCGGGCGGCGGCCCGCGCGCCCAGTGCGTCGCCGGCGATCAGCGCCTGCTCGGCCATCAGCAGGTGGCTCTCGCGGGCGTCGGGCGAGAACGCGGCGAGGCTGGCCAGCCGCGCAGCGCGCTCGCGCGGCGTCTCGTCGGTGACGAGGTCGCGGTAGGCGAGCCACAGCGCCGGGTGCGGCTGCACCTTCCAGGCCGTCTCCAGCGTCTGCGCGGCGCGCGCGTCGCGCCCGTCGTCGGCCAGGAGGCGCGCGGCGATCACCGCCGCCGGTGCGAAGTCGGGCCGCAGCCTGGCGGCCGCCTGCGCATCCTCCAGCGCCGCCTGCCGGGCCTTCTCGTCGCCGGTCGTTTCGCGGCTCGCCGCGTAGGCGGTCAGCAGCGCCGCGCGGGCCCGCTCGGCGGTGAGCGGCGAGACGATCTTGCGGCCGAGCGCGCCCTGCATCAGCTCCAGCGCCGCCGGCCAGTCGCCGGCCGCCAGCTTGGCCTCCAGCACCGCGCGCCAGGCCCAGGGCGCGGTGCGGGCGAGCGCGTAGGCGGCCTCGGCGTGCGCCTCGGCGGCCGGCGCGTCGCCGCTTTCCAGCGCCGCCTGCATCAGCCCCTTGTGGGCGACGAGGCGCAGCTCCGGGAAACCCAGCATGGCGGTGTAGGCGCCGCGCGCAGCCTCGGCGTCGCCGGCGGCCTCGGCGGCCTGCGCGGAGAGCAGGCGGACCAGCGCCGGGGTGTCGTCGACCAGATCGGCGGCGCGGCCGGCCTGGCGGCGCGCCTCGGCCCCGTCGCCGCCGGCGGCGGCCAGGAAGCCGCGGGTCAACGCTTCGGCGCCCTGCCGCCGACGCATGTCGGCGCGCGCGCGGGCGGCCCGCCGCGGCGCCTCGGCGATCCAGATCAGGCCGCGCCAGAACAGCGCCGCCGCCAGCGTGAAGAAGATCAGCAGCATCGCCGTGGTGGCGGCGGTGGTGCGCACGTTCCAGTGGAACCAGGTGATGTCCGCCACGCCGGGCTCGCCGCGCAGCGCAATGATCACCACCGCGACCGCCACCACCAGCAGCACGAGCAGTGCGGCGCGGACCATCAGCCGGCCGCCGGCGAATGCGCGAGCCCGGCCAGCGCGCGGGCGCGCAGGCGCTCGATCGCCTGGTCGATGGCGATGCGCCGCTGCGCGGCGGCGCGCCAGTCGGCCAGCACGGCGCGGGCGCCGGACGGCAGGTCGTCGGTGAGCCGGACCGCGCTCTCCAGGTCGCCGGTCGACGCGGCCATCTGCGCGCGCGCCAGGAGGCCGTCGACCCCGTGCGCGCCCGGATCGACGTTGCGGACGATCACCACCTTGCCCAGCACCGCCCAGAGGTGGGCGAGGTAGCCGGCGTCCTTGCCGGGGGTGCGCGAGGCCGCGGCGGCGGCCGACGCGAGGTCGGGGAAGGCGGCGGCCAGCGCCGCGCGGCTCGGCGCGCCGCGGGCGGCGAGCGGGGCGAGCGCCGCCAGGTCCGGATCGCCGGGAACCAGCCGCGCGTAGGCGGCGACGTCCTGGTCGAACGGCGCGGGGCCTTGCGCGGCGGTCGACAGCGAGGCGGCGGCCAGCGCCTGCGCGGCCGCGTCGCTGACGTGCGCCGAGGCGGTCTCCAGCCGCGCCACGCGGTCGCCGAGTGCGGCGTCCGGCGCGGCGCTTGCGGCGTTGGTCGAGGACGGCGGCGCGGTCGCGGCGGCCGGCGCGATCGCGGGCGACGCCGCGAGGGAGCTGCTCGGGGCCGCCGCGCCGCGGGCGGCGGGCTCCGACGCGGCGGACGGGCCCTGCGCCTCGGACGGTGCGAACGCGAACCGGCCGATCGCCGCGCCGCCGACCAGGCAGATCAGGCAGAGCACGATCCAGCCGACGAAGCCGCCGGTGAACAGCCGCCGCCCGCCGTACGCCGCCGGATCGCGGGACGGCGCCAGCTCGGCAGGGTCGGGCGCGGCGCTCATGGCCCCCCAGAATTGAACCATGGCAGGCCGCCGCGCAATCGTTCCGGCCAAAGATCGACGCGCTCGCCGGGCCTGTGCGCGCGTCGCCTTCGCGTCCGATCAGGCGGCCGCGACGAGGGCCAGCAGGGCGGTCTCGTTGGGCTGCGGCGCGGCGAGCGTCTGCGCCAGCGCGGCGCGGCCCAGCGCGCGGGCGATCTGCCGCGAGAGGCAATAGGCGACCAGCTCCGGCGCCGGATTGCCCTTCAGGAACCGCGCCAGTCCCTGCGCGGCCTTCGTCGAGTGCAGCAGCACGCCCTCGATCTGCGGCAGCCGCTCGGCGAACGTGCCGGGCGGCGTCACCGCGACCGTCTCGTAGACGGCGGTCTGGCGCACCTGGAGGCCCACGCTCGCCAACGCGCCGGCCAGGTCCTGCGACGGCTCGGCGGCGGCGGGATAGAGGATGACGCCGGCCAGCTCGCGACGGCGGGCCGCCAGCGCGCTCGCGAGCGCCGCGACGTCGCCCTGCGCCGAAAGCACGCTGGTGAACCGCTGCGCCCGCGCCGCGGCCGCCGTCGCATCGCCCACCGCGAACACCCTGAGCGCCCGCTCCGGCGAGCGCGCCGCGAATGCGGCCACGGCGTTGGCGCTGGTGAAGGCGAGCGCGCTGACGCCGGTCAGGTCGAGGTTGGCGTCCGTGATGGCGCGCACCTCCAGGAGCGGCTCGACGATCGGCTCAATGCCGAGCGCGCGCACCCGCGCCGCCGTGGCGTCGGCGGTCGGCTGCGCGCGGGTGATCCAGAGCGTGCGCGGCCGAAGGCGCGGCCTCGCTGTGCGCGTGCGCGTGGTCTGCTTGCCCGCCAACTCTTGCCTGCCCTTAGAGGCTGAGCGCCGAGCCTCCTTCGGCGCGCACCGCATCGCCGAGCCGAATGCCGAGCGCGCGCGCCTGAGCCTCGCCGTCCGCGCCGCCGACATCCGTCTCGCCGGCCTGACGGAAGCGCCGCGCCCCGTCCGGCGTCAAGGCCTCGACGATCAGACTCAGCCGGTTTCCCGTCAGGCGCGCGTGGGCGCCGATCGCGGTCTTGCAGGAGCCTTCCAAAGCGGCCAGCGCGCCGCGCTCGGCGGCCACGGCGACGATGCTCGGACGGTGCCGGAGCGCCGCCAGCCAGGGGGCGCCGACGTCCTCGGCGCGCACCTCGATGGCGAGCGCGCCCTGGCCCGGCGCGGGCGGCTTCTCGACCGGATCGAGGATGGCGGTCGCCCGGCCCGCGAGGCCGAGGCGGGAGAGGCCGGCCAGCGCCAGCAGGATGGCGTCGGCCGCTCCGGCTTCCAGCTTGGCGAGGCGGGTGTCGACGTTGCCGCGCAGGTTCAGGATCTCGAGGTCGGGCCGCTCGTGCAGCGACTGCGCCTGGCGGCGCAGCGACGCGGAGCCCAGCAGCGCGCCCTGCGGCAGTTCGGCGAGCGAGGCGGCCTTGTGGCTGATGAAGACGTCGCGCGGGTCCTCGCGCTCGGGGATCGCGCCGATCACCAGGCCGGGCGGCAGCTCGGCCGGCATGTCCTTCAGCGAGTGAACGGCGCAGTCGATGCGGCCCGCCAGCAGCGCCTCCTCGATCTCCTTGGTGAAGAGCCCCTTGCCGCCGATCTCCAGCAGCCGGCGGTCCTGCACGCGATCGCCGGTGGTGGTGATCCGCACCAGCGGCGCCACCTCGTCGGCGCGCTCGGCTGGCGCGCCCAGCGCCGCCGCGATCTGCCGCTGCACGATGCCCGATTGGGTCAGCGCCAGCTTCGAGGCGCGGGTTCCGATGCGGACGGGCGGTTGCGACGAGGTCGGCAAAGGACTAGCTGCGGGCGTTGAAATGAAAGGGCTGGCGCCTGCTACACGCGCCGTCGGCCCCCGGCAACGCCAGATGACCTCGCCCTCCGCCTCACCCCTCACTGTGCTCGGCTTGGAAACCAGCTGCGACGAGACCGCAGCGTCCGTCGTGCGCCTGGGCGCGGGCGGGCGCTCGCAGGTGCTCTCGTCGGTGGTGGCGAGCCAGATCGCCCAGCACGCGCCGTTCGGCGGCGTGGTGCCCGAGGTGGCGGCCCGCGCCCACGTCGAGCTGATCGAGCCGGTGGCGCGCGAGGCGCTGCAGCAAGCGAGCCTGTCGCTCAGCCAGATTGACGGCGTCGCCGCGACGGCCGGGCCTGGGCTGATCGGCGCGGTGATGGTGGGCCTCTCGTTCGGCAAGGGGCTGGCGCTGGCGGCGGGCAAGCCGCTGGTCGCCGTCAACCACCTGGAAGGCCACGCGGTCTCGGCGCGGCTGGAGGCCGACCTGCCGTACCCGTTCCTCTTGCTGCTGGTCTCCGGCGGGCACTGCCAGCTCCTGGCGATGGCGGGCGTCGGCCAACTGACGCGCCTCGGCTCGACCATGGACGACGCCGCCGGCGAGGCGTTCGACAAGATCGCCAAGTCGCTCGGGCTGCCGTATCCGGGCGGGCCGGCGCTGGAGCGGCTGGCCGAGGGCGGCGACTGGGAGCGCTTTCCGTTGCCGCGCGCGCTGGTCGGCCAGCGCGGCTGCAACTTCTCGTTCTCCGGCCTGAAGACCGCCGCCGCGCGGCTGGCCGAAGGCCTCACCGCGGAGGCCGACCGCCGCGACCTCGCCGCCGCCGTGCAGGCGGCCATCGCGCGGCAGCTCGCCGACCGCTCCGAGCACGCGATGCAGCTCTATGCTGCGCAGCATCCGCCGCAGCATCGGCGCTTCGTAGTGGCCGGCGGCGTGGCAGCCAACCGGGCCGTCCGCGCGCGGCTGGAGGGCGGGGCGGTCGCCAACGGCTTCTCGTTCGCCGCGCCGGCGCTGAAGTACTGCACCGACAACGCCGCGATGATCGCGCTCGCCGGCGCCGAACGGCTGGCCGTCGGCCTGGTCGATGGCCTGGACGCCGTCGCGCGCCCGCGCTGGCCGCTCGACGAGGCCGCCGCGCTCGCCAACCCTGTCCACGTTCCCGGCCGCAAGGGGGCGAAGGCATGAAGGCGCCGAAGATGAGAGCATTGGCATGAAGACCGCCGGCGTCATCGGCGGCGGCGCCTGGGGCACGGCGCTCGCCCAGGTCGCCGCGCGCGCGGGCCTCGCGACGCTGCTCTGGGCGCGCGAGACCGAGGTCGTGCTCGAGGTCAACGCCACGCACGAGAACCGCCTCTTCCTGCCGGGCGCGCCGCTCGACCCGGCCATCCGCGCCACCGGCGATCTGGCGGCGCTGGCGCCCTGCGACGTGATCTTCGCGGTCGTTCCCGCGCAGCATCTGCGCGGCGTGCTGCAGCGTTTTGCGCAGCAATTGCGCGAACGGCCGGTCGCACCGCCCGTCGTGCTTTGCGCGAAAGGGATCGAGCAGGGCTCGCTGAAGCTGATGAACGAGGTGCTGGCCGAGACCCTGCCGCAGGCCTCGCCGGCGGTGCTGTCCGGCCCGAGCTTCGCCGCAGAGGTCGCGCGCGGGCTGCCCACCGCCATCACGCTGGCCACGCCCGACGAGGCGCTGGGGCGGCGGCTCGCCGAGGCGATCGCCACGCCGACGTTCCGCCCCTACCTCTCGCCCGACATGATCGGCGCCGAGGCCGGCGGGGCGATCAAGAACGTATTGGCGATAGCGTGCGGCGTCGTCGAGGGGCGGGGGCTCGGCCGCAGCGCCCACGCCGCGCTGGTGACGCGCGGCTTCGCCGAGCTCACCCGGCTGGCGATGGCGCTCGGCGGCCGCGCCGAGACGGTGGCCGGCCTTTGCGGCCTCGGCGATCTCGTCCTGACCTGCTCGTCCAGCCAGTCGCGCAACATGAGCCTTGGCATCGCGCTCGGGCGCGGCGCGAGCCTGGCCGGCGCGCTGGCGGGCAAGCTCTCGGTGGCCGAGGGCGTCGCCTCGGCGCCCGCAGTGCGGGCGCTTGCCGCCAGGCTCGGCGTCGAGACCCCGATCAGCGACGCGGTGGCCGCGATCCTGGCCGGCGAGACCGGCGTCGACGCGGCCATCGCCGGCCTGCTCGCGCGTCCGTTAAGGTCCGAGCTCTGAGAGATTCGCGCTCGAGCCGAATGGAACCGCCCAATGCCCCTCTTCGTCCTCACCTGCATCGACAAGCCCAACGCGCTCGAGCTGCGCATGGCGACGCGCGAGGCCCACTTCGCCTACGCCAACAGCCAGCCCGCCGGCACGATCCGGCTTGGCGGCCCGTTCCTCGACGAGAAGGGCGACATGGCCGGCTCGCTGATCGTCCTCGACGTCGCCGATCTCGCCGCCGCGCAGGCGTTCAACCGCGGCGACCCCTACCAGAAGGCCGGCCTCTTCGAGCGCGTCGACATCCGGCCTTGGCGCGTCACGTTCGGAACGCTGGCTTGAGCGGCAATCCCGCACAGCCCGCGCCCGGCGTCCGCCTCTGCGCGCTGGCCGACATCCCGGACCCGGGCGCCAAGGGCTTCATGTTCCGCCAGGGCGACTACCTCTTCCTCGGCTTCCTGGTGCGCAAGCAAGGCGGGCTCTTCGGCTACGTCGACCGCTGCCCGCACACCGGCCTGCCGCTGGCCCCGCTCCCCGACCGCTACCTGACCCGCGAGAGCGACCTGATCATCTGCAGCTCGCACGGCGCGCTCTTCCGCATCGGCAGCGGCGTGTGCGTCGCCGGGCCTTGCGCCGGCCGCAGCCTGTGGCCGTGGCCGGTCAAGGTCGAGGGCGATGACGTGGTGGCGGCCTAAGGCGCTGGTCAGCGCCAGCCGTAGCCCCAGCCTTGGTCGCCACCCTGGTCACGGGCCGCGTCGAGGGCGTGGTCGAGGCGATCGAGCCGCTCGCGGATCTCTTCGCGGTCGTCCTGCGGCAGGCCCCAACCGTGCTCGCGGTATTCCGCCAGCTCCTGCGCCTGGATGCCCCGCAGCTGCCGGCCGAAGTCACCGGCCTCGTCGCCGTCGAGCCAGCCGTCCTGCAGGCCCTGCTGGATCTCGGCGCGGATGTGCCAGGCAACGTCGCGGAACTCCGGATAGTCCCAGCCAGCCCGGCGATCGTAGTAGTCGCCGCGCTGCTGGCCGTACCAGCCATGGCCGTCGTAGCTCTGCGCGTGGGCCGCGCCGGCGAGTGTGGTGGCCACGGCAAGGCCGACGATCGCGATTCTCATGCTCTTCCTCCTTCGCGCCACGGCGGCGGCCGCGACGGGAGCGAGCTGTACATTGCGAACCTGACATCCCACTGAGGTCGGAATTCATCTGCTGTTCATTGGGCAGATCGCCGAGAGCGGGCGTCGCGGCGGGGGCGGCCGAAGCTGGAAGTCTGGCGGTGGAATGGGCCGGCCTGTTGCGGAGGCGCAACACGCCGTCAGCGCCTCAGGGCGCCGGCTCCGCGCCGAACGCCGCCACCTCTCCGATCAGGCCCGTCGCCGCCAGCTTCACCAGGGCGCCGCCCTTCTCGGGCGTCGCGAGGCCCGGGTCGGAGCCCATGCGGCCGTCGGGGTGGCGCTTGCGGAAGTCCGAGGCCTCGCGGATCGGGCCGGAGGGGGCGATCTGCGGGGCGTAGTTGGCGCTCTTGATGGCGTCCGGATAGGCCCACTGGGTGACGGCGATCTCCGACGGCGTCGCATGGCTGCCGTGCCCGGCCGGGAACTGCTGGCGGGCGAGCGCGCCGACGCCCGGCAGGTCCCACCAATTGCGCAGCTTGAGTGCAAAGCCGCACGGGCGGCCCAGGTAGCTTGCCTCGGCATAGAGCTCCGAGAACGCCGCCTCGATGGTGGCGACGTTGCCGCCGTGGCCGTTCAGGAAATAGAGCTTCTCGAAGCCGTGGTGCGCCAGCGAGCGCACCCAGTCGCCGATCGCCGCCATGAAGGTCGAGGGGCGCAGCGCGATGGTGCCCGGGAAGTCCAGGTGGTGCTGCGCCATGCCGATGTTGAAGGTCGGCGCCACCAGCACCTCGCCGCTCTTCTGCGCCTCGTGCGAGATGATCTCCGGACAGAGCCAGTCGGTGCCCAGCAGGCCCGTCGGCCCGTGCTGCTCGTTGGAGCCGATCGGGATCACGACCGTCTTCGAGCGCTGGAGATAGGCCTCGATCTCGGCCCAGGTCGAAAGGTGCAGGAGCATCGCGGTGTCTTAGGCGCGCAGCCCCAGCGCGTCGATGGCCGCGAGGCGGTCGGGCTCCAGCGGGCCGGCGGCTTCGGCGGCGACGCAACTGGCGAGCTCGGCGCGGTTCTTGACGCCCAGCACCAGGGTGTCGACGCCTTCGATGCCGAGTGCGTAGCGGTGGGCGACGTAGGCCGGGTCCTCGCCCCACTGATCGCAGAGGGCGCGGAACGGGGCGGCGCGGTCGTAGTCCTTGGCGTCGGGGTGGTTGGGCGAGACCGCATGGTCGATCTCGCGGGTGAGAGCGCCCGCCTGCACGGCGCGGATGCCCATCACGCCGCAGCCGGCGGCCCTGGCGGCGGCGATGATCTCGCGCGGCCGCGCCGAGCCGCCGAAGCGATTGAGGCCGCCGGCGCTGTCCATCAGGTTGGCGATCGCCTGCACGACGGCCGGCTTCGTCGGCAGATTCAGCGCCGCCAGCACGCCGTCCGGCTGGCCGATTCCGGTGATCCCCCAATGCCCGATCTTGCCGGCGCCTTTGAGCGCCTGCATCGCCGGGACCACCTCGGCCTCGTACTGCGAGAAGCGCGTCGCCACCTGGTCCTGGCGGTCGGCCCCGTGCGCGTAGGTGAAGGCGTCGGGCCGGATGTTGGAGTGCAGGAAGAAGACGTCGACCCGCTCCAGCCGCATCGCAGCGAGGCTTGCTTCCAGCGAGGCCGCCAGGCGTTGCGCCGCCTCGCCGGGCGGCACGGTGGCGAGCGCATGCTTGGTGGTGATCCTGACGCCCGCGGGCAGCCGCCCGCCGAAGGTCTCGCCGATGAAGGCCTCGCAATTGCGGTAGCCGGGTGCGGCGTCCAGCAGGTCGATGCCCGCGTCGATCGCGGCGCCGAGCGTGGCGCGCGCCTCCTCGGCGCTGGTCTCGCCCCAGATCTGGCCGATGCCGCCGCCGCCCAGCGTCAGCCGGCTGACTGGCCCGAGGGGCCCGAGTGTCGAACTGCGCATGCGCTTGCCCCACGGTCAGTCTGGCCAACGGCCACGTCTCGCGCGATCATCTTAAGCCAAAGACTGCAACGGGAAGGAACCCCGATGAAGACCAAGGGCATCAACCATCTGGCGCTGGTCTGCCGAGACATGGCCGAGACGGTGGAGTTCTACACCAAGGTGCTGGGCATGCCGCTGGTGAAGACCGTGCAGCTGCCGGACGGCGGCCAGCACTTCTTCTTCGACTGCGGCGGCGGCTCGCTGCTCGCCTTCTTCTGGTGGGAGAACGCCCCGGCCGCCGCGCCCGGCATCGCCGCGGTGGAGGACTTTCCGAAGAAGCCGATGAGCGCGGTGGGCTCGATGAACCACGTCGCCTTCGAGATGGACGAGGCCGACCTCGAGAAGAGCATCGAGCAGCTGAAGGCGGCCGGCGTGCACGTCTCGATCCCCGTGGTGCTGAACCACGACGACAGCCCGTCCGGCGTCTCGCGCGACATGCACCCGGGCGTCTTCGTCCGCTCGGTCTACTTCACCGACCCCAACGGCATCATGCTGGAGTTCGCCTGCTTGACCCGCGAGCTCGGCAAGCCGGAGGACATCGCCATCGCCCCAGCGCGCGCCAAAGCCCCGGCGCACGCCTGATGCCGCGGCTGCGCGAGATCCCCAAGGCCGAGGTCGCCTCGGAGAACATCCTTCGCTACTACAAGGCGCTGTTCGGCGACCGCGATCCGGTCGCCGAGCCCGGCACCGCGACCGGCACGCGGGGCGACTGGTGGACCGTGTTCGCCAACTCGCCCGACGTGTTCGACCACGCGGTGAACGGCTTTGCGCTCTACCGCGGCCCGCGCAAGCTCGACCCGGTGCTGCGCGAGCTCGGCCAGACGCGCGTGGGCTGGGCCACCGGCAGCCAGTTCGTCTTCTCGCAGCACTGCAAGTCGCTGCGCGGCCTGAAGGTCTCGGAGGAGCGCATCGCGGCGATCCCGTCGTGGCAGACGGCCGACTGCTACACGAAGGAAGAGCGCGCGGTGCTGGCCTATACCGACTGCCTAGCGGCCGGCGGGCGCACGCCGGACGGCGTGTTCGACGCGCTGAAGGCCTTCCTCTCCGACGAGCAGATCATGGAGCTGACCTACATCGTCTGCCTCTATGGCATGCACGCGGTGATGAGCCGGGCGCTGCGCCTGGAGTTCGACGACCGCGACGACCCGATCGTCGAGGTGGCCGCGCCCGCCGACTTCGCCCAGCGCGACTTCCTCGACACGGAGCGGCGGTAAGGCCCGCACTGGGAGGCGCGGCGGGGGGCTCTCTGTCGACCACGAACCTCACGAACGCGAAGTTCGACCCGGGGTCCTTCAAGTTTGTCATCCTGGAGATCGGCGAAACGGAGTCATCCGGGATCTGCTGCGCGGCAAGCAGCGGTAGATCCGGCTCTCCGCCGCTGCGCGGCGCGGCCGGGACGTCGCTTGGCTTGGACCTCGCGTTCGTGAGGTTCGTGAGGTTCGTGGTCCAAAAAGGTGGCCGGTCCGGCTGTCGCCGCCGAGAGCGGATGGTAGAGGATCAGGGAAAGAAGCGAGGAGCGCGGCGATGAGTGACGGGCAGGTGTTTCCGGTGCCGGCGGCGTGGGCGAAGCGCGCCTACATGAACGCCGCCGGCTATGACGCTGCGTGGAAGGAGGTCGAGTCCAATCCGGAAGGCTACTGGCGCCGGGTCGCGGGCCGCCTCGACTGGATCAAGCCGTTCACCGTCGCGAAGGACGTCTCCTACGATCGCGAGGACTTCCACATCCGCTGGTACGCCGACGGGGTGCTGAACGCCTCGGTCAACTGCCTCGACCGGCATCTGCCGCAGCGCGCGAACGACGTCGCCATCATCTGGGAAGGCGACGATCCGAAGGACAGCCGCAAGATCACCTACGCCGAGGCGCACGCCGAGGTCTGCCGCATGGCCAATGTGCTCAAAGGCCGCGGCGTCAGGAAGGGCGACCGGGTCACCATCTACCTGCCGATGATCCCCGAGGCCGCCTACGCGATGCTGGCCTGCGCGCGGATCGGCGCGATCCACTCGGTGATCTTCGGCGGCTTCAGCCCGGATTCGATCGCCGGCCGCATCCAGGACTGCGACTCGAAGATCGTCATCACCGCCGACGAGGGCCTGCGCGGCGGCCGCGTCGTGCCGTTGAAGAAGAACGTCGACGAGGCGCTGCTGCAGTGCCCCGACGTGACCGACGTGGTGGTGGTCAAGCGCACCGGCGCTGCGGTCTTCATGCGGCCGGGCCGCGACCACTGGTACGACGACGAGCGCGCCAAGGCTTCGGCCGACTGCGCCCCCGAGCCGATGGGCGCCGAGGACCCGCTGTTCATCCTCTACACCTCGGGGTCGACCGGCAAGCCGAAGGGCGTGCTGCACACCACCGGCGGCTACCTGACCTGGGCCGCGCATACCCACGAGCTGGTGTTCGACTACCGTCCCGGCGAGATCTTCTGGTGCACGGCCGACGTCGGCTGGGTGACCGGCCACAGCTACATCGTCTACGGCCCGCTCGCGAACGGCGCGACCACGCTGATCTTCGAGGGCGTGCCCAACTACCCCACCACCTCGCGGTTCTGGGAGGTGATCGACAAGCACGAGGTGGAGATCTTCTACACCGCGCCCACCGCGCTGCGGGCGCTGATGCGTGAGGGCGACGAGCCGGTGAAGAAGACGTCGCGCGCCTCGCTGCGCCTGCTGGGCACCGTCGGCGAGCCGATCAATCCGGAAGCCTGGCTCTGGTACTACCGCACGGTTGGCGAGCAGCGCTGCCCGATCGTCGACACCTGGTGGCAGACCGAGACCGGCGCCTGCCTGATCTCGCCGCTGCCCGGCGCGACGCCGCTGAAGCCCGGCTCCGCCACCAAGCCGCTGCCCGGCGTGAAGCTGCAGATCGTCGACGCCGATGGTGTCCCGCAGGAGGGCGCGGCGAGCGGCAACCTCTGCATCCTCGACTCGTGGCCCGGTCAGATGCGCACGGTCTATGGCGACGACGAGCGCTTCTTCAACACCTACTTCTCGACCTATCCGGGCAAGTACTTCACCGGCGACGGCTGCCGCCGCGACGAGGACGGCTACTACTGGATCACCGGCCGGGTGGACGACGTGATCAACGTCTCCGGGCACCGGCTCGGCACCGCCGAGGTCGAGAGCGCGCTGGTCGCGCACCATGCCGTCGCCGAGGCGGCGGTGGTCGGCTATCCGCACGAGATCAAGGGGCAGGGCATCTACGCCTATGTCACGCTGACCGTGGAGGCCGAGCCGTCCGACGTGCTGAAGGCGGCGCTGATCGCCTGGGTGCGCCGCGAGATCGGTCCGTTCGCCGCGCCGGACGTCATCCAGTTCGCGCCCGGCCTGCCGAAGACCCGCTCCGGCAAGATCATGCGCCGCATCCTGCGCAAGGTCGCCGAGGACGACATCGGCAACCTCGGCGACACCACCACGCTCGCCGATCCGACGGTGGTCGACGACCTGGTGCAGAACCGCGCGGGAGCGAAGGCGCCGGCGTAGCCGCTGCTGGCGGGGTGAGCCCCCTCCACCACCCGGCTGCGGCGGGCGGTCCCCCTCCCCCGCTTCGCGGGGCAGGAAAGAGCGAGGCGGCGCCGCTGCATGTTTTCCTGCCCCGTGCAGCGAAGCGGAACGGGGGAGGGGGACCGCCGCGCGTCAGCGCGGTGGTGGAGGGGGCGCGGCGTCAGCCCGCCCCCATCCACGCCGGGCGCAGCACCTCGCATGGCCGTCCGTCCACCGTCAGCGCCGCGCCCTCGATCCGGTCCAGCCGCACCAGCGCCATGGCCACGCCGTCGGCCCCCGACCGCACCTCTCCGGCGCGCAGCGTCCCGGCCAGCACTTCCGCGCCGTGCGCCGGCGCCGGGCCCTCGAAGCGGATCGGCAGCATGCGGCTCTTGACCGAGCCGCGGCGTTTCATGCGCGACGTGGTCTCCTGGCCGACAAAGCAGCCCTTCCTGAAGTCGACGCCGTTCATCAGGTCGAAGTCGGCCTCCAGCGGATAGGCGGCGTCCTCGCCCCAGTCGGCCGGTCCCGGCGCGCCGACCTCCAGCCGGTGGCGTTCGTAGTCGGCCTCGACCGCATTCGGCGCGGCGCCGACGCCATAGCCGCGCCAGCCGAGGGCCGCCAGCCGCGGGTCGGCGATCCAGCCGCCGGCCGGCGCCGCGCCCCAGGCCGCGAGCACCGGCGTCTCGTCGGCCGCCAGCGTCACCTTCGCCCGCAGCTTGTAGATCGCCAGCCGCTGCAGCAGCGCGGCGCGCTTGTCCGCGGCGCAATCGAGCCAGCAACCTTCGGCGCGCCCGACGATGAAGAGGTCGTAGAGCAACCGTCCCTGCGGCGTCAGCAGCGCCCCGAAGCGCGCCTCGCCGGGGGCCAGCGTCTCGACGTCCTGGGTCAGGAGGCCCTGCAGGAAGCTCCGCCAGTCCTCGCCGGCGACCGAGATCAGCGCCCGGGTTTCGAGCGCCGCGATGCAGGTTGTTGCAGACATGTGGCCAATGTGGCGGCTCCGCCGCTGGAGCGCCAGGAAAAGGGCGCCTATAGATGGGCGCGATGGCCGCCAAGATCTTCCCAGTCCTATACATCGCGCCGGGCGACGTCAGCGAGGCGGTGCTGTCGTCAGGGCTCTTGAAGAAGCTGCACGACGAGGCGCCCAACCCGCGCTTCACCATCGTCGCCAACCGCAAGGTCGCGCCCCTCTACGCCGACATGCCGAAGGTCGAGCACGTGGTGGTGACCGACCGCCGCCACTCCGGCCGGCGCTGGTTCGGCCTCTTCGGACCCTTGCGCGCCCGACGCTGGGCGCTGGTGGTCGACCTGCAGGCGGGCGTCATCGCCGGACGCCTCAGGCCGCGCGGCAAGCCGCTGCGCCGCGCCACCGACGATGAGCCGACCCACAAGCTGATCGAGGCCGCCCGCCTGATGCGGCTCGATGACGATCCGCCCACCCCCTACGTGTTCGTCGGCGAGGAGGCGGAAAAGCGCGCGGCGGCGCTGACCGCGGGCGACGGGCCGATCCTGGCGGTGGCGCCGTCGGCCGAGTGGGTCGGCAAGGCCTGGCCGGTCGAGCGGTTCGCCGAGGTAGTGCGCCGGCTCCTGGCGCGCGGCGGTCCGCTCTCGGGCGGGCGGCTGATGCTGCTGGGCGACAAGGCCGACGTGCACCAGGTCGACACGGTGCGCAGTGCGACGTCGAAGGATCTGGTCATCGACCTGGTCGGCAAGGCCGACCTCCTCACCAGCTTCGCGGCGCTGAAGTACGCGCGGCTCTACATCGGCAACGACACCGGCTATTCGCAGCTCGCCGCCGCGGCCAACATCCCGACGCTGGCGCTGTTCGGCCCGTCCGACGACCGCATCTGGCGACCCTGGGGCGAGCAGGTGCGGATCGTGCGCGGCGCGCGCACCTTCGAGGAGATCCGCAAGATCGACCATGCGCTCTCCGCCCAGGTGCGCCACATGATCGACCTGTCGTCCGACAGCGTGATGTCGGCCGCCGAGGCGCTGCTCGAGGAGACCGCGCCGGTCCGGTTCGCCGAGTCGCCCCAGGCGCCTGGCGAAACCCCGGCGATCGATGCCTGAGTCGTTCGACCTGATCGTCCGCGGCGGCGAGGTCGCGAACCATGCCGGCCGCGGGCGCGCCGACGTCGGCGTGCGCGGCGGGCGGATCGCGGCGATCGGCGATCTCGGCCAGGCCTCGGCCGGCGAGGTGCTGGAAGCCGCCGGCCTGACGGTGCTGCCCGGCGTCATCGACACCCACGTGCATTTTCGCGAGCCGGGCCTGGAGTGGAAGGAAGACCTGGAGAGCGGTTCGCGCGCTGCGGTGCTGGGCGGCGTCACCGCCGTGTTCGAGATGCCGAACACCGATCCGGCGACCACCGGCGCCGAGGCCTTCGCCGACAAGATCGCCCGCGCGGCTGGCCGTGCGCACTGCGACCACGCCTTCTATGTGGGCGCCACCGGCGAGAACGCCCGGTCGCTGGCCGAGCTGGAGCGGCTGCCCGGCTGCTCTGGGGTCAAGGTGTTCATGGGATCTTCCACCGGCACGTTGCTGGTGGCCGACGACCTTGATCTGCGCGAGGTGCTGGCGCACGGCCGCCGGCGCGTCGCGGTCCACTCCGAGGACGAGTGCTGCCTGACCGAGGGCCGATCGCTGGTGCGGATCGGCGTATGGGCCAGCCACCCTTTCGCCCGCGCCGCGGCCTGCGCGATCAAGTCGACCGAGCGCCTAATGCGCCTTGCCCATGAGACCGGCCGCCCGGTCCACGTGCTGCACGTGACCACCGCCGAGGAGATCGAGTTCCTCAGGGACCACAAGGACGTCGCCACCTGCGAGGTGACCCCGCAGCACCTGACGCTCGCCGCCCCCGACGTCTACGAGCGGCTGCACGGCCTTGGGCAGATGAACCCGCCGATCCGCGACGAGCGCCACCGCGTGGGGCTATGGCGCGGGATCGCCGAGGGCCTGGTCGACGCCATCGGATCGGACCACGCGCCGCATACGCTGGAGGAGAAGGCGCGGCCCTACCCGGCCTCGCCGTCGGGCATGCCCGGCGTGCAGACGCTGGCGGCGGTGATGCTCACCCACGTCGCCGAGGGCCGGCTGACGCTGGAGCGCTTCATCGACCTGACCAGCGCCGGGCCGCAGCGCATCTTCAACATCGCCGGCAAGGGCCGCCTGGCGGTCGGCTGGGACGCCGACCTCACCATCGTCGACCTGAAGGCGCGCCGCACCATCCGCCATGCCGACATGGCGAGCCGCGTCGGCTGGACGCCGTTCGACGGCATGGAGGCCACGGGCTGGCCGATGGCGACCGTCATCCGCGGCCAGATCGTGATGCGGGACGGCGAGCTGGCGGCGAGCGGCCGCGGCGCGCCGATCCGCTTTCTCGAGAGCCTGGCGGCTTAGAACATTGGGGGGCAGGCCATGAACGGCGCCGACGCACTGATCGAGACCTTCATCGACAACGATGTCGTCGCCTGCTTCGCCAACCCCGGCACCAGCGAGATGCAGTTCGTCTCGGCGCTCGACCGGCAGCCGAAGATGCGGCCGGTGCTCTGCCTGTTCGAGGGCGTGGCGACCGGCGCGGCCGACGGCTACGGCCGCATCGCCGGCAAGCCGGCGTGCACGCTGCTGCACCTCGGCCCCGGCTACGGCAACGGCCTCGCCAACCTGCACAACGCCCGCCGCGCCTTCACGCCGATCGTCAACGTGATCGGCGACCACGCCACCTACCATCGCCAGTACGACGCGCCGCTGGCCTCCGACATCGCCGCCATCGCCGGCGCCAACTCGGTGTGGGTGAAGTCGCCTGAGACGGCCGACCAGGTCAGCGCGCTGGCCGCCGAGGCGATCGGCGCCGCGTTCGGCCCGCCCGGCGGCTCGGCCAGCCTCATCCTGCCGGCCGACTGCGCCTGGAACGAGACCAACACCGCCGGCGTGAGGGCGACCCGCCGCGCCAAGGCCGCTGTTTCGGCGGGCGCCATCGAAGAGGTCGCGCGGCAGATCAAGGGTGCGGCCAAGCCGGTGCTGCTGCTGGGCACGACCGCCTGCGACGAGGCCAGCCTCGAGGCCGCCGGACGGCTCGCCGCGGCGGGCGTCAGGGTGCTGACCGACACCTTCGTCGGCCGCCAGCCGCGCGGGGCCGGCCGCTTCGCGCCAGACCGGATGATGTACTTCGGCGAGATGGCGCTGAACGACCTCGCCGGCGCCGACCTGATGGTGCTGGTCGAGACCCACGAACCGGTCGCCTTCTTCGCCTATCCGGGCAAGCCCAGCGTGCTGGTTCCAGAAGGCTGCGAGACCACCCAGCTCGCCGCGCTCGGCGAGGATGGCGCGGCGGCGATGGAGGCGTTGGCCGACGCGATCCGGGCGCCGGCGGCGGCGCACCACCAGCCGCTGAAGCTGCCGGAAGCCGCGCCGAGCGGGCCGCTGACGCCGGCCGCCGTGGGCGTCTCCATCGCCCTCCACCTGCCCGAGGGCGCGATCGTCTCGGACGACTCGGTCACCGCCGGCCAGTCGATCATCAACGCCACCCGCACCGGGCGCCCGCACGATTGGCTGGGGCTGACCGGCGGCGCGATCGGGCAGGGCATCCCGGTCGCGGTCGGCGCGGCGGTCGCCGGCGGCGGCCGCAAGGTGGTCTCGCTGAACGGCGACGGCGCCGGCATGTACACCGTGCAGGGGCTCTGGACGCTGGCGCGCGAGGGGCTCGACGTCTGCGTCGTGGTGTTCGCCAACAACGTCTACCGGATCCTCGGCATCGAGCTCGGCCGCACCGGCGCCGGCGAGCCGGGGCCCGCCTCGTCCAAGCTGCTGGAGCTCGGCAACCCCTCGATCGACTGGGTCAGCCTCGCCAAGGGCCTGGGCGTGCCTGCGGTCCGCTGCGAGACCGCCGAGACCTTCGACGCCGCCTTCGCCCGCGCCATGGCCGAGCCCGGCCCCAGGCTGATCGAGGCGGTGGTGCCGTAGGGCGGAGCAGGCGAGGGGCCGGCAGCGCGTCCTTCTCCCCTTGCCTGCGCGAGAAGGCGTGCCGCGCCGGACCCGATCCGGGGCGACGGACGAGGGGCCGCGCTCACGCCGGCGGTCTGCGCGCCGAGGGCTGAACGCGGGGCCTGGAACGGACTCTAGCTGGGGTCAAGTTCGTAGTCCCAGCCTTCTCGCCAGGCGAAGTCCGCGTCGATCAGGTCCTCCAGCGTCCGGCCAGCAAGGCGACAATCGAGCGCCCAGCGCGTCGCGACGTGGCCGATGATCAGCACTCGCCCGTGAGACCATCGGCCTCCCAGTCGCCCTTGGAGATCGTTCAGAAACGCGTCGACTCGCCCGATGGCGGCGCGCCAGCTCTCTCCCTCCGGGTATGGCTCGTCGAGGTGGGCGCGGCGTCCCGAGTGGAGCTGGGTTGCTGGCATTCCATTGAGCCGTCCATAGTCGCACTCACGGAGCCGCCAATCGGCGAGAACGGGCTTGCCCCTGCCCGCGAAGGCGATCGTGGCGGTCTCCATCGCACGACCGAGATCGGAGACGAATACGACGCTCGCATCGCGGCGTCGTTCTCCCAGCTCCGCCGCGAGGTCCCTGCCCCTCGCCGAGAGTCGGCCAGGCAGCCATCCTGTGGCCACCCCGCGATCGTTGTCTTCGCTCCAGCTGTGCGTTTCGAACGTGAGATGCATGCGCGTTCCTCTCCCCAATAAATAAGCGCGTGCTTATTTATTGGGCGGCCCACCGCCCGGTCAACCGGCGGGTCGCCGTGGTCGCCAAGGCGATGCGTGATGGCTATGTCGAACCCGAGGTGAGCGCCCGCGCGGCGGCCGCCATCGAGAAAGCCTCGGCCGCCGGCGCCTACGATGGGCTGGGCGCCCGGTCGGTCTCCCCTCAAAACGACGGGCTGGTCCTAGCTATCGAAAAGCGCCATCGGGAAGTTTGCGCCCAGCACGCAGCGCGGAATACCGTCCGGCCACGAGATCGTCGCAGGGCGCCCGAGCGGCCTGAAGAACACCTCGCCGTGGGGTGTTTCGAGCTGGATCGCATATGGAGAGCCGAACTGGCAGACGGTGAACGGATGGGTCAGCCGGCCGTGATCACGGTCGATCACTGAACAGACCACGCCGCCGTGAAGGAACGCGCCTTGGGCCTGTTCGAACGTGAGCGCTCCCGGGTCTTCCCCGACCGCGAGGCTTTCAAGCGCCACCGGCGCGCTCCGTTGGCACGGCGGACCGGCGACCGTCCACAAGGCAGTCTCAGCTCGATCCATGGCCTGTTGGTTCAACACGATGGCCGCCGTCGCGGCGGTCGAGAAGCTTACCGCGAGCGCGAGCAGGACGCGCGTCGCCATCCTGACGCCCGGCGACGTGGCGGTCGTAATGTCAACAAGGTCGCGCACGCTGCCCAACCTCGCGCACGATTTTCTGGCCCGGACCTGATCTCCCCGCGCTGCCACTGTCAACGGAAGGGCCGCTCAGGGTCGATTTCGGCCGTTGGAGCCACGCCAGGAAGCGGACTCAATGCCCTCCGGGATTGAACACAAGCTCAAGCTTCAGGCCGTCCGGGTCGGCGAAGAAGACCGAGTAGTAGTTCGGTGGGTAATAGAGCGCTGGCGGGTCGAGGATGGTCCCATCCATCCGTTGTAAGAGCGCGTGAACTTGGTCGACTTCCTCTCGACTGCCCGCCCTGAACGCCAAGTGATGCAGCCCGGGCGCGTAACGGTCGTGGGTCTTACCGGCGCTCGTTGCTCGCGCTGGATGGAGGACGACAGCAGTTGCGGAGTCATCGTCGGTCGCGAACGCCAATTCCTGGGGCGTGTCGTTGACCACTCGGTAGCCCAGGTGCTCCATCAGCGGTGCCCAGAAGCCCTTAGCGCGTTCGAGGTCGCTAACGGTCAGATCCAGGTGATGAAGCGTTCTGGCCATGCTTGTGACCTGGGTACCTTACAGGACAATCGCCAGAGTCTCCTTTGGGTCCAGGCTGTGTGAAAACGCCGGCGCGCTCGGAAACCGGGGCATAGGCATGCAGTGCCGGAAGGCTCGAGCCCTCGTCTTTGCGCCAGACGCCCCCGTGTGAGCCGCCCTGCGCAAGGATATTCTACGGGTTCGTTGAGAGGCCGCGTTTTCACGCAGCCTCGGTCGAAGACCGCCTTAGCGGGACGGACGGGAAGCTGACATTCAGGCCGCCGCTCCGATTGGAGTTACAGCCGGGTGTGGCCGTTTCCGCATGACCGGAAAGCATGCCTTCGTCGGTCACTGGTCCGTTCGACGGATCAGGTCGGTGTCGTAGCCCAGGTCCCTCGCCCGCAGCTCGATCGCCGCGCGCAGCTCCGGCGTGGGATAGGGCGTCCGGAACAGGAGCCAGAGGTAGCGACCCGACGGATCGCCGACGATCGACCAGGAATAGTCGTCGGCGTGGTCCAGCACCCAGTAGTCGCCGACGAAGAATGGCCCAAAGAAGGATACCTTGAGCTTGGCGTTTTCGCTCCCGGGGACAACCTTCGCCCAGCCTTCAGCGACCCTGATGCGGCCGGTAGGAGCGCCCCTGCGCCCACAGTTTACGACCCGTATCAGCCCATCGGCGCGGACGCGGTACTCCGCGGTCACGCCCTCAAGCCCGCGCTCGAAGCCGTTCTCGTACCGACCGATCTCGTACCAGAGGCCCAGATAGCGGCTGAGCGAGACAGGTTTGCGGGGCTGAGGAACCGACCAGTTCCCCACGGGCGCGCGCCGCAGCGTTCGCAGCGCCAGCAAAGCGGCTCCCACCAGCACACCGGCAGCGAGCGCAACATGGACGCGTCGGATCTTCATGCGAGACTAAGCCACTCCGCGCCTGCTCAGAGGGAACGCCTTCGAAAGCCGAAAGTACCCATGGATGACTTGGCCGGAAAGGCGAGCCGGGCGCCGGCGCAATGCTCCGCGTCGGGGTCACACCCCGCCGTTGGCATC
>DATNEH010000092.1:0-9752 GCA_035553015.1 Caulobacteraceae bacterium
AGCGGCGGCTTGTGCTGGTACTCGCCGCGGGTCTGCAACAGGTCCGGGAAGTTCACGGCCGCGGCGCGGGTCTCCACCAGCACCTCGCCGGGCCCCGGGTCCGGGGTCGGGATCTCCTTCAGCACGCAGCCGGCGTAGTCCGGCGCCAGTTCCTCGACCACCAGCGCCTTCATCGCGTGCTCCCGGCCCTTCTCTGCATCATCTCGCGCGTCAGGGCGGCGATCTCCCGGCAGGCGGCGTCGGCCGCCGGCACGATCCCCGAGAACGCCGCAAAGCCGTGCGAGAGGCCGTCGTAGCAGCGATAGGCCACATCCGTCCCGGCCTCTTTCAGCCGCCTCGCATAGGCCTCGCCCTGGTCGACCAGCGGGTCGAAGCCGGCGGTGGCGATCACCGCGGGCGCGAGGCCGGCAAGGTCGGCCGCCTTCAGCGGCGAGACCCGGGGGTCGGCCGGATCGTCGCCGGGGCCGAGGTAGTGGCCGCGGAACCAGTCGCTCAGCGTCCGCGACAGCGGCCAGGCGTCGGCGTAGGTGGCCATCGAGCCGGTCTCGCTGGCGACGTCGACGACCGGATTGATCAACAGCTGCAGGGCCGGCTGCGGCTCGCCGTGGCGGCGCAGCTCCTGGCAGATCACCGCCGCGAAGTTGGCCCCCATCGCATCGCCGCCGACCGCAGCTTGGCCCGCCGGCGCGCCGAAGCGGCCCGCGTGGGTGAGCGCCCAGCGATAGGCGGCCAGCACGTCGTCGAGCCCGGCCGGGAACCGGTCCTCCGGCGCAAGGCGATAGGCGACGTTCAGCACCGGCCCGCGCGACACCGCGGCCAGGACGCCGCAGAAGCCGTGCGCGGTGTCGAGGTCGCCGATCACGCCGCCGCCCATGTGCGCGAACACCAGCACCGGCATGGCCGGGTCCTGCGTCGCCGGGCGATAGGCGCGCGCGTCGATGTCGCCGGATTCGGTGTCGAGCCGCAGCGTCTCGATCGCCACGCCCGGCTCGGGCGCGCCCTCGTAGGTCTTCAGGAGCTGCGCCGAGACCAGCCGCGCCTCGGGCGGCGTCAGCTGCGAGAGCCGCGGCCCGCCGCGCGCCTGCCAGCTCATGAACTGCAGCCGGGGATCGAGGGTGCGGCCGCCGCGATAGACCACCCCGCCGCCCGCCAGCAGCCGCAAGAGCGGCCTGGGCAGCGACAGGACGCTCTTCAGCGCCGCCCTCTGGATCGCCGGATCGGCCATGCGCGGTTCGTCAGGCCCCGGCCCCGCCCTCTTCGACCCCCGATTCAACTCTGGGGGCTGCGGCGACGCCGCCAAGGATCAGCGAGACGCAGAACTCGGTCGCGCCTGGCACGTCGAGCGGCTCGCGCAGGATCATCCGGTCGCCGACCTCGCGCACGATGGCGATCGCCGCGGTGGTCAGGTAGTCGACGTCCACGCGCGGCGCCGCGCCGCGCTCCATCACGCCGGCGAAGGCGGTGCGCACCTCGTCGTGCACGGCCAGCATCTCGGGCGTGTTGCGCGTGTAGGTCTCGGTCTCGGGGGCGCCGGTCTTGCCGAACGCGGCGGCCTCGGCGGCGACGAACTCGAAGTAGGCGGTGATCGCCCCGCGCAGGTAGCTCTCCAGGTCGGAGGCCTTAAGGTACTCGGCGTGCAGGATCGGCCGGAAGCGGCGCGCGCCGTCGTCGGCCAGCGCCGCGATCACCTCCTCCTTCGAGCGATAGTAGTTGTAGAACGCCCCGACCGAGAGCCCGGTGCGGCGGATGATGTCGCGCACCGTGGCCGCCTCGAAGCCCAGCTCGCGGAACACCGCCCGGGCGGCGTCGAGAATCGCCTGACGGTTGGCGAGCTTGGTCTGCTCGCGCTTGCCAGGGTTGAGGTAAGCCACATCTGCCATCGCCCTAGGATCGGGCGCCGCCGCCCTTAAGTCCACCGCTGACGGACGAAACGCCGTTAGTTGCGCTTACGGGAGCAGTGGGGCGCGGACTGGGAGAATCGGCGCGCGCCGCTACGCTCAAGCAAGCGCACGCCGTCCATGCTTTTGGTGGTGCGAATGCCTTATGGCGCAGGCGTCGTGACCGGCGAGAGGTCGGGGGTGTTGCAGGCCGCGACGCACTGGCTCCAGCCGCCGCCGCATTCGCCGGGCTCGTCGCCGGCGCGGCAGATGTAGCGGCTCTGGGCGCAGTCCATCCGGCAGGCGGACGCGTCCTGCGGCGCGGCCGCGGCGGGCAGCGGGCTCATCGGCGCGGGTGGCGGCGCGGGCGCCGGCGTGGCTGCAGCCGCCTTCGGCGGCGGCTGGGCGACCACGGTGAGCTTGCCGCCGGCCGACGGCGCGTCGGCGGCGAGGGCGATCGCAGGCGCGATCAGCAGCACGAGGAAGGCGAGGCGCGCGAGCATCGGCGCCAGCCTGACGCCAGGCCGTTAAGCGCCGATTAACCACGTTCGCGCCTTCCGCCGCGGCCAGCCAGGAGCGCCCAGGTCGGCGCGCCGCCTCCCGCGGTCCGGGCTCAGACCGTGCGCTTGGCGCGGTCCTGCGCGTTGGCGCCCTGGATCGACGCGCGGGCCTGCGCCCACTGCTCGTCGGTCCAGTTGCGCAAGGACTGGAAGCCGCCGCCGCCGGCGTTCCAGCCGCCGCCATCGATCGCGATGCTCTGGCCGTTCACGTATTCCGACAGCGGATGCAGCAGGTAGACGGCGAGGTTGGCCAGCTCGCGCATCTCGCCGACGCGGCCGAGCGGGCTGCCGGTCTCCTGGCGCCCGCCGCCGCCCTCGGCCGGCGTGCCGGGATTGAGCCTCGCCCACGCGCCTTCAGTCGGGAACGGGCCGGGCAGGATCGCGTTGAAGCGCACGCCGCGGTTGCCCCACTCGGCGGCCAGCGACTGGGTCATCACGTTGAGACCGGCCTTCGACATCGCCGACGGCACCGTGAACGGGCCGCCTGACCACACCCAGGTGGTGAGGATCGAGACCACCGAGGCCTTCTTCTTCTCGGCCAGCCAGCGCTTGCCGGCGTCCAGCGTGACGAAGAACGAGCCGCGGAACACGATGTTGGCGATCGCGTCGAAGCCGCGGGTCGAAAGGTCCTCGGTGCGGCTGATGAAGTTGCCGGCGGCGTTGTTGACGAGGCCGGTCAGCGCGCCGCCCGACCAGACCTCGTCCATCATGTCGTGGATCGCCTCGGGCACGCGGATGTCGCAGGCGATCGGCGTCACCTTGCCGCCGTGCCGGCCCATCAGCTCGTCCGCGGCCTCCTTCAAGACGCCGCCGCGGCGGCCGCAGATGTAGACGTCGGCGCCCAGGATCAGGCAGCCCTCGGCCATCTCCTTGCCGAGTCCGGTGCCGCCGCCGGTGATCAGGATACGCTGGCCCTTCATCAGGTCAGGCTTGAACATCAGGTCGTCGGGGGTCATGGCGCGGGCGCTCCCTCAGTGTTGGCTAAGTGTTTGGCGGCAAAGGCAGCGCCCTGACGCCGGGTTGGTCAAGAGCCGGCGCGCGCGTTCATTTCGGCGACGAGATCCAGCAGGATGCGGGTGCGCAGGAGGGCGATCAGCTCGTTGATCAGCTCGACGCCGGCCTGGCCGAGCCGGGCGGCGTCCTCCACCGTGCCCGAGCCGGTGAGGCGGCCGTAGAACCGCTCGATCTCGCGGCGGGCGAGCGGCGCCAGCGCCTGGACATAGATCGACGCGTCTTCGGCGAAGAAGCCGGCTTCGGGGCTGTAGCCGGCGGCCTTCACCCGGCCCCAGGCCTTGGCGATGGCCAGATCGATCGGCGCCAGCGCGCCGTCGGTGACCGACACCACGCCGTCGCGCGCCAGCACTTCCAACTCGGCCAGCGTCAGCCCGGCCTGCGCCGCGGCCTTAGCGAGCGGCGCGCCGCCGTTCGCCGGCGCGACGCCGAGGCTGGCGGCCAGCATCGCGTCCAACCCCGGCAGCGGCGCGATCTCGCCGGCGTTCGGCCGGTCCAGCACCTCTTTGATGAAGCTGAGCGGGAGATAGGTCTCGGCCTGCAGCCGCTTGATCACGCCGAGCCGCCGCACGTGCTCCTCGGCATAGTCGGCGACATTCGGCTTGGGCCGCGCCGGCTCTGGCAGCAGCCCCACGCGGATGTAATACCGGATCGTCTCCCGCCCGACCCCGCTCCGCTGCTCGAGCTCACGCATCTTCATGGGGCGGAACCCAGATACCCGCTCGTCCCGGCGGAAGCCGGGACCCAGGCTTTTTGAACCACGGAAAACACGGAAAGCACGGAAAGTCTGATTGGCTCGGTTGCTTCCGTGCTTTCCGTGTTTTCCGTGGCGAATCCAAGAGGCGCCGGGCCTACGCCCGGCGCCTCGGAAAAGGCTTGCGTCCCCGCTTGCGCGGGGAAGAGCGGACTGTCGATGGGACTACTCCGCCGGCTCCAGTGCGGCCGCGCGGTCGGCGACGCTCTGCACGTACTTGGCGCGGGCGTCGAAGTCCTTGGCGATGGTGTCGTCGGCGTCCTGCAGGGCCTGCACGTCGGTGTCGGCGTACCCGATGATGCCCATGTCCTCGTAGCCCTTGCGGATGGTCAGGCCCCAGAGGCCGATGTCCTTCACGATCGGCACGATGCGGGTGAAAAGGGACGAGCGGAACATCTCCATGAAGCCCGAGTCGTACATGTGCTCGGCGCAGCGGGCGGGGTCGAGGCCGAGCGTCTTCCAGACTTCCACCGCGTCGAAGCGGTCGCGCATCAGGTAGCAGGCCTCCAGGAGGAACTGCTCGCGCTCGTCGCGCTCCTTCTGGGTGAGCGTCGGATAGTAGTCGCGCAGCGCCAGGCGTCCGAAGGCGACGTGGCGGCTCTCGTCCTGCATCACGTAGGCGTTCACCGCGGCGGCCAGCGGGTTCTGGGCGTGGTCGCGGATCTGCTGGAAGGCGGCGAGCGCCAGGCCCTCGATCACCACCTGCATGCCGAGGTAGGTCATGTCCCAGCGGCTGTCGCGCAGCACCTGGTCGATCAGCTCCTGCAGCGGCGGCGTCATCGGATAGGCGACGCCGAACTTCTCCAACAGGCGCTTGTAGCTCTCGACGTGGCGCGCCTCGTCGATCACCTGGGTGGAGGCGTAGAACTTCGAGTCGACGTCGGGCACCTGGGTGACGATCTTCGCCGCGCAGATCAGCGCACCCTGCTCGCCCTGCATGAACTGGCTGATCTGCCAGCCCTGGAAGTGGCGGCGCACCTTGGCCTTCTCCTTGGCCGACATCTTCTCGTACTCGGCCATGCCGCTGATCGGCAGCATCTCCTCGGGCAGCTGCTCGGGGTTCTCCTCGTCGAGCTCCTGCGTCCAGTCGATGCGGGTCTCGGCGTTCCACTGCATCTCCACCCCCTTGCGGTAGAGACCCATCATCGTGGCGCGGCCCTCGTCGTAGTCCCAGTTGAAGGTGACGTCGAAGTCCTGCGGCACCTGCCAGTGCGAGCCTTCGGCGGCGGGGAACGGATAGCGGTCAGCGAGCTTGGGCATGGTCCTGGGTAGCCTCCGGTCGCACCCCGTCGCGAAAATGCGGAGTGCTGCTACGCATTAGCTACCAGGCACGCGGTTTTGGCAAGCGCTGCCGGCGCTAGTGGGTACGGGGACTCTCGTCCGACGTCGTCACTTGCACCGCTCGATCAGCGCCATCGCCCCGGCGGGGGCGCGGATCTTGCCCTCGTGGATGATGAAGCAGAACACGTCGCGCGGGGTCTTGGCTGCGGCGTGCGCGCCGTCGACGAGCGGCAGCCCGTCCGGCGAGCCGCCGGCGGCCCAGGTCTTCAGGCGCGCGGCCCATGCGTCGAGCTCGGCGGGCGGATAGGCGGTCTCCACCGTGTCCTCGCCGGTCTGCAGGCGGGCGTAGACGAAGTCGGCAGCCAGGTCGGCGATCTCCGGATAGCGGCCATGCTTGGCGTAGACGTTGGCGACGCCGTGCTTGCGCAGCAGCGCCGGGTAGGCCGGCGTGCAGAAGCTGTCGTGCCTGGGCTCCAGCGCATGGCGCAGCTTGATCCCCTCCAGCTCCTTCGGCAGCAGCTGGAAGAACGCGTCGAGGTCGGCCTCGTCGAACTTCTTGGTGTGCGGCAGCTGCCAGAGGAACGGGCCCAGCCGCTCGCCGAGCTCGGCGACGCCCTGCTTGAAGTAGCGCTCCAGCGACTCAGCGGCGGTGGCCAGCTCGCGGCGGTTGGTGGTGAAGCGCGAGCCTTTCACCGCGAACACGAAGCCGTCCGGCGTCTCGTCGCGCCACTTCTTCCAGCTGTCGGGCTTGAAGGTGGAGTAGTAGGTGCCGTTGATCTCGATCGCGCTCAGGTGGCGGCTCGCATAGGCGAGCTCGTCCTTCTGCTTGAGATCCTTGGGGTAGAAAACGCCGCGCCACGGCTCGAAGGTCCAGCCGCCGACGCCGATCCTGATATTGCCAGCCACGTTCCTCGCGACCCCGTACGCTGAAGTGAAGCCTGTTGCCGCCCCGCCGCACGCCTGCGGCTAACTGAAACATGGGGATGCATTCGCACGCGCAGGCGCATATGTCATGCGGCGCGCGGGGGGGATGGCGCGCGGGGATTTGCCTTATTCTCCGATGATTCGACGCTCGCCTGCTCGCAAGGAGCCGATGGGGATGTTCGGCCGCGCAGCTCCCAGGCTGCTCGCCGGCGCGGCCGCGCTGGCGCTGAGCGCGTGCGCTTCGGGCGCCCGCCAGCCCGATCTGACCCTGCCGCAGGCCTACCAGGCGGAGCCCGGAACACAGCAGCTCAGCGTCCAGCAACTCGACCAATGGTGGTTGATCTTCGGCGACAAGGAGCTGAACGAGCTGGAGGCGCAGGCGCTCGCCGGCAGCCCTGACGTGAAGACCGAGATCGCCCGCCTGAACGAGGCCGGCCAGGTCGAGAAGAGCGGCGTCTGGCAGACCTATCCCACCGGCGACATCACCGGCGGCGTCAGCCGCGAGGTCACCAAGCCGATCGGCGGCGCGCCGAATTCGCTGATCCCGATCGGCGGCGTCACCGAGAACTTCCACGCCGACTTCAAGCCGGCCTGGGAAATCGACTTCATGGGCGGGCTGCGCACGGAGCGCAAGGCGGTGCGCGCCGACTACGCGGCCACCCGGTTCAACATCGAAGCCGCCCATGCGACGCTGGTCGCCGACGTCGCCGACCAGTACTTCGTGGCGCGCGGACTGGCGATCCAGCTCGACGACCAGAAGGAGCAGCTGCAGATCGAGACCGAGCTGCTGCACAGCGCCACAGTGAAGCTCGAGCACGGTCTCGTGCCCCGCTCCGACGCCGACCGCATCGCCGGCGACCTCGCCCAGGCAAAGTCACAAATGGACGGCCTGCAGGCGCAGATCCACGCCGCCCAGCGCACTTTGCTGATCCTGATCGGCCGCGGGGCCGAGCCGGTCGAGAACCTGCCATTGACGGCGAACGTGCCCGACGCGCCGCCGCTGCCGAAGTCGGTGCCCGGCGACCTCCTGCAACGGCGTCCTGACGTGCGCGAGGCGGACGAGCGGATGCGCGCGGCGGCGCTGCGCACCTCGCTCGCCAAGGACCAGCTCTTTCCGAACCTCACCTTCGTGCCGGCGCTGGGCATTGCGCGCGAGGTGGCGCCCGGGGTCGGGCTCGTCAGCCTGATCCCGCTGATCCTGGCGCCGCAGCAGCAGACCACCACCACCAACTACTGGTCGCTCGGCGCGAACCTCGACCAGCCGGTGCTCGACATCCCGCGCCTGCTGGCCGACGCCAAGGCGCAGGGCGCCCGCACCGAGCAGGCGGTCATCGCCTACGAGCAGGCGGTGAAGAACGCCTATGGCGACGCCGAGAACGCGATGGTGCTGCTGGCGTCCGACGAGCGGCGCGTGACGATTCTCGCGGAAGGCGAGGCGCGCGCGCGCCGCGCTTACGACGACGGGCGGCTTCGCTATAATCTTGGCATCGACGACATAACCTCGGTCCTCTCGGCCGAGCAGACCTGGCGCACCAACCGAACCCTGCTCACAGGACAGCGGGTGCAGGCGTTGCGTCGCGCAATCCAGACCTATAAGGCGCTCGGCGGCGGATGGGACTACGCAACGACACAACAAGCCTCCCGTTCGCCATGAAACGGCTCGCACCGATGACGAAATGGGGGATGGCGGCCGCCATGGCGGCCATGCTGACGGCCGGCCTGGCGGCGTGCGCCGCCAAGGCGCCGCCGCCGGCTGCGCAGGACGCACGCTCGGTCAGCGTGGTGCGCGTCCAGCTGAAGCCGATCGCCGGCGGCATCGTCACGTCGGGCGTCCTGATCCCGCGCAACGAGGTCGCCATCAACCCCGACCTCTCCGGCTACCGGGTCTCCAGGCTCTATGTCGACGAGGGCGACTGGGTGAAGGCCGGCCAGCCGCTTGCGGAGATGGATTCCTCGATCCTGCGGGCCCAGCTCGACCAGCAGCTGGCCCTCGCCGCCCAGCAGAAGGCCAACGCCGCCGAGCGCGAAAAGGAGGCGGCGCGGGTGCGCGGCCTCGACAATCAGGGCGTCATCGCCGAGGAGCAGCTGCAGCAGCGCTTCTATGCGGCGAGCGCCGCCCAGGCCACCGTCAACGCCCAGATGGCGTCGGTGAAAGAGATGCAGACGCGCCTGGCGCACATGATCGTGCGCGCGCCGGTGTCTGGCCTCGTCATCAAGCGCAACGTCAATCTCGGCGACATCTCCGGCGGCGCGGCGCAGCCGTGGTTCCTGATGGCGCAGGACGGCCAGATCGAGCTGAACGCCGACGTGGCCGAGGCCGACTTCGGCAAGATGCACCCGGGCGTGCGCGCCAAGGTGACGCTCGCCGACGCCTCCACCGCCGACGGCGTGGTGCGGCTGGTCAGCCCCAGCGTCGACACCAATTCGCGGCTCGGCAAGGTGCGCATCAGCCTGCCGGTGCGTCCCGACATCCGCTCCGGGGGCTACGCCCGCGCCAGCTTCGTCGACCTGACGCGCGCGGTCGCGTCGGTGCCGGAGACGGCGGTCCGCTATGACGCCAACGGCGCCTCCGTAATGGTGGTCGGCGCCGACAATCGACTCTCGCAAGTCCCGGTGAAGACCGGCGACCGCGGCGACGGCTACGTCGAGCTGCTTTCGGGGCCGCCGCCGGGCACGGTGGTGGTGGCGAAGGCCGCCGCGCAGTTCCTGCCGGGCGACCACGTAACCCCGGACTGGGTGGTGGCGGCGGCCGGGCCATGAGCCTTTTCCACCCGCACCACGGCCCGACGCCGGCGCACCAGTTGCGCATCTCGGCCTGGGCGATCCGGAACCCGACTCCGGTCGCGGTGCTGTTCCTCGGCCTCGTGATCGCCGGGATGCTCTGCTACCTGACGCTGCCGATCAAGAACTTCCCCAACGTCGAGTTCCCGGTGGTGATCGTCGACGTCACCCAGTCCGGGGCGGCGCCGTCCGAGCTCAAGAACCAGGTCACCCGGCCGGTGGAGGACGCGCTCGCCGGCATCGCCGATGTGCAGACCATCGCCTCGACTGTCAGCCAGGGCGACTCCTCGACCCGCATCCAGTTCAACATCGGCACCAACATGATCAAGGCGACGGACGACGTCCGCGCCAAGGTCGAGGCCGTGCGCGCCCAGCTGCCCCGCGAGATCGATCCGCCGACCGTGTCGCGGTTCGACTTCGACGACCAGCCGATCATCACCTACGCGGTCTCGCCGGCGCCCGGCCAGACCATGTCGGACGCCGACCTGTCGTGGATCGTCGACAACGACGTCGCGCGCGCGCTGCAGGGCGTCGGAGGCGTGGGCCAGGTGAGCCGCGTCGGCG
>DATNEH010000093.1:0-3000 GCA_035553015.1 Caulobacteraceae bacterium
GCGAACGCGATGAGGACGGAGCCGAGGATCGCCATGGGGGGAGACTACGCTTCGTGGTCATGGAAACGCTGCAGGCGAGGTGCGCCATCTCCGGGGGTGGTCCCGCGGGGATGATGCTCGGGCTCATCCTCGCCCGGGCCGGCCTCGACGTCGTCGTGCTGGAGAAGCACGCCGACTTCTTCCGCGACTTCCGCGGCGACACCATCCACCCGTCGACGGTCGGTGTGCTGGGCGAGCTCGGGCTGAGGGAGGATTTCCTCGGCCTCCCGCACACCAGCATCCGCACGCTCGACGCCGTCGTGGACGGCACCCGGCTGCACCCGATCGACTTCGGGAGGCTGAGGCCTCCCGACGACTTCCTCGTGCTCGCGCCGCAGTGGGACTTCCTGAGCTTCCTGGCCGACAAGGCGAAGGCCTTCCCCAGCTTCCGCCTGCTGATGCAGGCCGAGGCGACGGACCTGATCCGCGACGGCGATCGGGTGACCGGCGTGGTCGCCCAGACGCCGGACGGCGAGGCGCGCATCGCCGCGGCGCTGGCGGTGGGCGCCGACGGCCGCCACTCGACGATCCGAGAGCGCGCCGGCTTCGAGGTCGAGGACATCGGCGCGCCGATGGACGTGCTCTGGCTGCGGCTGCCGCGCCGCCCTGGCGATGACGACGAGGTCCCGCTGGGCCGGGCCACGGCTGGCGCGATCTTCGTGCAGATCCCGCGCGGCGACTACTTCCAGTGCGGCTACGTGGTGCCGAAAGGGGGCGCGGACGCGCTGAAGGCCAAGGGGCTCGACGCCTTCAAGCGCTCGATCGAGACGATCGCGCCGGCGATGCAGGGCCGCACCGATGGCCTCGCCAGCTGGGACGACGTCAAGCTGCTCACCGTCGCCGTCGACCGACTGAAGACCTGGTGCGCGCCGGGCGTGCTTTGCATTGGCGATGCGGCGCACGCGATGTCGCCGATCGGCGGGGTCGGCATCAACCTCGCCGTCCAGGACGCCGTTGCGACGGCCAACCTGCTGTGGGAACCGCTGAAGTCAGGCTCGCTCGCGCTGGCCGATCTCGAGGCGGTGCAGCAGCGCCGCGAATGGCCGACCAAGGCGACCCAGGCCGCGCAGGTGTTCATCCAGAAGCGCGCCATCGCCCCGCTGCTGGCTGGCGGCACGCCGAGGGCGCCGTGGCCAGCCAAGCTGGTCGACCGCACGCCGCTGCTGCAGGGACTGACGGCGCGTCTGCTGGGCCTCGGCGTACGCTTCGAGGCGGTGCGCTCGCCCGCGGCGTAGCCGCTAGGGCGCGCGGCGCACCGGGGGCAGGGCGCTGCAGAGGTCGAGGCCGCCGGCCGGGCGCAGGAAGAAGTCGTCCTCACGGTTGGCCTTGACGTGCAGCCAGGCGTGGAAGGTCTGGCTGTAGGTCTTCAGCACTTCGAACCTGGGTCGCTGGGCGACCGGCAGGTCGGCGGCGAGGCGGACGCTTTTGATCGGGATGCGCTGGGCCGCGTTGGCATAGAAGCCGAGGTCGCCCTGGCCGCGCGGCATGGCGCCGAGCAGCTGCATGCCGCTGATCACCCGCCCGACCACCGCGATGTTGCGGTCGAGCTGGCGCGGCGGCTGACCGATCACCGCGTAAAGCTCGGCGCCGGTGCCGGTGTCCGGGTTCACGTCGCGGCCGACGCCGACCATGCCGTAGCAGTGCGCCAGCCATGCCTCGCCGCCGCTCTCGGCCACCGGGAACGCGCCGGAGAAGCCGACCCGGTCCGCATAGCTGTCCGGATAGGGCAGGGGCTGCAGCGCGACGCCCGCGGCCGGCCTCGAATACTCCGCCGGCGCCGGCTTCTTCACGTCGGGCGGCAACGGCTTGTTGCCGTTGGGATCGCCCCACTGCACGACATAGTCGTCCTGCACCCGCTCGATGACGAGGCCGTCGTACCAGTGGGCATGGGCCAGCGCGCGGATGTTGGCGACGTGCACCGGCGCGAACGCGTCGGCCAGCAGGATCACCACGCGGCCGCCGCCGGCGAGCTCCATCACCAGCAGCTGGTTCGGATCGATCGGGACCCAGTCGGCAGGGTCGGCGCCCGCCAGCACCGAGGCCGGCGTGATCTGCCGCGGCTTTGCCGGCTGCGCGCTGGCGGTTGTGGCGACGAGCAAGGCGGCAAGCACGAGCGCGGAACTTCGCATGGCGTCAGCGTGCCACGGAACGGCGTTATGCACACGCTTTTCGGAAGCTTTGCCGGCCGCCCTGCGGCGCCAGAGCGCAGGCGCCGTGCGCGGGGTGGTTTCGCGGGTGGTTTCCCGCAGCGGTCGTCCTGCGCTAACCCGTAGGCCATGGCCGAACGTCGTGGATGGCGGTTCTGGACGATGATCGCCGGCGGCGTGGCGCTGACGCTGATCGTGGCGGCGCTCTACCTGTGGCGCGACGACGTCATCAAGGCGCTGCTCGACCCCAAGGTCCCGTTCGGCAAGGACAACCCGCCGCCCGCCGCCGACTACTCGACCCGCGTCGCCTGGGCGCTGATCCCCGACCCGGGCGCCTCGCCGCAGGCCGTCGACGTGTTCTTCATCCACCCGACCTCGTATCCGGTCTCGTTCACCTCCTACAACGGCCAGCGGCACTGGAACGCGCCGGTCTACGACCATGGCGCCGGGCAGGTGCTGGCGCGGGTGATGCTGCCGAACTACGCCGCGCCGTTCGACGCGGTGGGCGACCTCTATGCGCCGCGCTATCGGCAGGCGAGCCTCTACACCAAGTCGACGCTGTGGGACGACGCGCTGGAGGCGCGCCAGTTCGCCTACGGCGACATCAAGGCGGCGTTCGAGACCTACCTCGCCCGCTACAACCACGGCCGCCCGTTCATCCTGGCCGGGGCGGAGCAGGGCGGCGAGCTCGGCGCGCGGCTGCTGGCCCAGGAGATCGCCCCCAACCCCGAGCTGCGGGGGCGTCTGGTCGGCGCCTACCTGATCGACACCATCGTGCCGGCCGACGCGCATGGTCCGGACGCACCGATCCCCG
>DATNEH010000094.1:0-3217 GCA_035553015.1 Caulobacteraceae bacterium
CGACCGGGCCGGACGCGCTGCAGGCCATCGAATCGCGCGACCGGGCAGCCGCACTCGCATCCGGTCTCGCCGCGCTGCCACCCCGGCAGCGCGCCGCCCTGCTGCTCACCTACGCGGAGGACGGGGCCGGCAAGGACGTGGCGCGGACGCTCGGCGTCTCGCTGCGGGCGCTGGAAGGCTTGCTGCGCCGCGGACGGGTGTTCCTGAAGGCCTGGATGCTCGCCCGCGAGATGTGAGGCGCCGATGATCGGGGGATGGCTTTCGCGGCGCCTCGCGCGGCGCGGCTCAGACATCGCGCGGTGGCCGGAAAGCGAGCGGCAGGCGGCGCTTCGCCTGCTGCGTCGCTCGGCGGCGGCGCGTCGCCGCTTCCTCGCGGCGCTCGATGACGACGGCGGGCTCGACGCCGAAGCCGCCTCGCTCGATCCGGCCTTGACGGCGCGGCTGCTGGCCGGCGCTCGGCGTGGCATCGCGGACCAGGTCCATCGCCCACGCGACACGGCGCGAGCGCGCTTGCCGCTGCCCGCGATGCGCTGGGGCGCGCTCGCCGCCTGCGCGGTGCTCGGCGTGTGGGTCGGCTGGACCGCGAGCGCCGGCGTCCCGCCTCCAACGCTGCTCGCCTCGGTGCAGATCACCCCGATGATGGACTCCCTGCCGTGAGCTCCACCCTTGCCGCCCGCCTGGCGCCCACCCGATGCCACCTGTTCGGGCTCTCCGTGGCGCTCAACGTGTTCCTGGTCGCCCTGATCGGCGCGCATTTGATCCGGCCGAGCCTGGCACCCGGCGCGGCGCCGCGCGGTGGCGGCCCGCTCGGCCGGATTATTGCCCAATTGCCGCCCGACGAGGCGGATAAGGTCCGCGCCGTGCTGGATCGGGAGCGGCCTTCCTATCAGGCGGCGCGGGACAAGGTCTCCGCCGCCCATCGAGAGGTCGCCGCCGCGATCGGTCGCACACCCTATGACGAGGCGGCGGTGCGGAATGCGCTCGCCGATTGGCAAGCGAGCTGGCATGAGTTCTCGACGCGCTTCAACATCGTATTCCTCGACGCCGTCCGCACCCTGTCCGATCAGGGTCGCGCGAGGCTGGCCGACGCGGCGCGGGCCGAAGACGCGCGGCATCGCCAGCCGGAGTAGCGCACGCTCGTGATTTCCTTTCGTTGGGTTCAGACCATGAGCCTCGGCTTCGCCCTGCTCGGCCCCCTCGCCGGTTGCGATCTCGGCCCGGACTATGCGCGGCCCGGCGCAGAGATGCCGGTTGCCTGGCGCGCCAGCGCGACCACCGCGGCGCAGGCGTGGCCGTCGCCCGACTGGTGGCGCGGCTTCCGCTCGCCGGAGCTCGACGCGCTGATCGAGCTGGCGCGGGCGCAGAATCTCGACATCGCAGCGGCGATCGCCCGGGTCCGGCAGGCCGATGCGCAGGTCCGCATCGCCGGCGCCGCCCTGCTGCCGACGGTGAACGCCACGGCAACCGGCAATTATCAGCGCTCGGGAACCGGCAGCCGCGCCGTCACGGGAACCTCCGGCGCGACCTTGTTCAACACCGCCGGCAATGCCAGCCGCTACACCGACTTCCGGCAGTACAGCACCGCATTGGACGTCGCCTATGAGGCGGATTTCTGGGGCAAGAACGCCGCCACGGCGCAGTCGGCGCGGGCGAGTGCGGTGTTCAGCCGGTTCGATCAGGAGGTGGTCGCGCTGACCGTCGTCACCAATGTCGCGACCACCTGGTTCACCGCCCTCGACCTGCAGGATCGGCTGGCGATCGCCCGGCAGAACCTGTCCGACGCGGAAAAGACGCTCGCGGTGATCCAGGCCCGCTTGTCGGCCGGCACCGCGACCGCGCTCGACGTCGCGCAGCAGGAAGCCCTCGTCGCCGGGCAGCGCGCGGTCATTCCCAATCTGCGCAACCAGCTCGAACAGCAGCTCATCGGCCTCGGCATCCTGGTCGGCCGCCCGCCGGAGGCGATCACCGCCCGGCCGGGGACGCTGGTGGATCTGGCACTCCCGGCGGTCTATCCCGGGTTGCCGTCCGAATTGCTCGCGCGACGCCCGGACGTCGCCGAGGCGGAGGCCCAGCTGGTCGCCGCCAACGCCAACATCAAGGCGGCGCGCGCGGCGTTCTTCCCGACCATCCAGCTCACCGGCTCGGCCGGCTACCAGAGCCTCGCGCTGAGCAGCCTGTTCGGGCCGGGGGCGACGGTGATCTCGCTCGCCGCCAACCTCGCCCAGCCGATCTTCGACGCCGGCACGTTGCGCGGCCAGCTGGAGCAGTCGCGCGGACGCTATGACGAGCTCGTCGCGGATTATCGCAAGGCCATCCTGCAGGCTTTCACCGACGTCGAGAACGCGCTCACCGCGCTGCGCTACACCGCCGAGCAGCTGGCGCTGGAGGAACAGGCGGTCGCCGTGGCGCAGCGCGCCGCCGACATCGCGCGGGCCCAGGTCGCCGCCGGAACGGTGGACATCACCACGGTGCTCACCGCGCAGACGACGCTGTATAACGACCAAGACCTCCTCGCACAGGTGCGGCTCGCGCATTTCCAGGCGCTGCTCGATCTCTACAAGGCGCTCGGCGGCGGCTGGAGCCAGCCGGCGGGGCCGATCCCGGACCAGTTCCCCGGCCTGTCGCCGGGACGCATCGGGGGCGGCTTCGCCCTGCCGGTGGGAGACAACCTCAGATGAGAAGGCGCCCATCATGGACGCGATGACGCGGGAGACGGAGACCCCTTCCCGCACCCGACGCGGCCGGCTGCGGCGGAGCGGGATGGTGGTGCTCTGCCTGCTTCTGCTCGCCGGCATCGGCTATGCCATCTGGTTCTGGCCGGCGCACCCGCCCGCGCCCAACGCCCGGAGTGCCGCGCGCGGCGCGCCGATCCCGGTGCTCGTGGCCCCCAGCGAGACCAAGGACGTGCCGATCTATCTCGACGGGCTCGGCACGGTGCAGGCGTTCCAGACCGTCACGGTGAAGCCGATGGTCGACGGCCCACTCGTCGAGGTGCGCTTCAAGGAGGGGCAAGACGTCCACGCCGGCGACGTGCTGGCGCGCATCGACCCGCGCACCTATCAGGCCGCACTCGACCAGGCGGTCGCCAAGAAGGCGCAGGACCAGGCCAATCTGGCCAATGCCAAGATCGACCTCGCGCGCTACCAGAAGCTCGCGGCGACCGCCTACACCTCTGCACAGCAAGCCGACACGCAGAAGGCGATGGTGGCACAGCTCA
>DATNEH010000095.1:0-33280 GCA_035553015.1 Caulobacteraceae bacterium
CGGGGAGGGTGGTCGAGCGCGGCGAGACCGGGTGGGGATGTTTGACGCATCAGCGGGTGCTTACCGGTTAGCGCTTCGGCGGCCTCAGACTTCCCCACCCGACCGCTTTGCGGTCACCCTCCCCATGAAGGGGAGGGACGCAGCGCCGAGGCGCTCAGCTCAAACACATCACCACGCCGTCTTCCGCCAGCCGCGCGATGCGCTCCGCGTCGATGCCGTAGTCAGCCAGCACCTCGAAGGTGTGCTCGCCAAGGCCGGGGTCGGGGCGTTTGTAGCCGCTCTCGCTGCGGGAGAAGTGGGCGTAGGGGCGGTTGACCACGGGGCCGTAGGGCGTCTGGCGCGGCTGGTCGAAGAAGTCATTGGCCCACAGCCACGCATCGCCGAGGATCTCCTCGCCCTCGCGCACCGGGCAGGCGCGCACGCCGGCGCCGATGAGGGCGGTCAGCGCCTCGCCCGCCGGCGCCGCGGCCAGCGCCGCGGCGAGCTCGCCTGCCAGCGCCCCGTCGCGCGGCTCGGCCAGCATGTCGAACCGCTCGGCCCAGTCGGGATGGCCGAGCGCGGCGGCCAGCGCTTTCGCCTCGTCGGCGCCGGCGCAGGCCACCGCGATCCAGCTGTCGGCGCACTGGTAGAAGCGGTCGAGCGCGGCGATGCCCAGGCAGTCGCGGCAGCCCTTCGGCGCCGGCGGCGCGCCCGGCCAGGTGGTCAGCTCGCCGGACTGGAACATGGCGCTCTGGGCGGTGAGGCTGGTCTCCATCACCTGGCCGGCGCCGGTGCGCTCGCGCGCATTCAGCGCGGCGATCACCCCGAACGCGGCCATCGAGGCCGAGGCGAAGTCATTCACCGCGATCACGTGGAACACCGGCTCGCCGTCGCCGCCCTGCGCCGCCTGCATGCCGCTGCGGGCCTGCAGGATCGGGTCGAACCCCGGCCGCTTGGTCTCCTCGCCGCGCGAGCCGTAGGTGGTGATCGAGACCGAGATGGCGCGCGGGTTCGCGGCCAGCACGTCGGCATGGCCGACGCCCAGCCGGTCGCGGACGCCCAGCCGGTAGTTGTCGAGCACCACGTCGGCCTGGCGGACCATGTCGAGGAAGAGGGCGCGGCCGGCCGGCTGCTTCAAGTCGACCACCAGGCCGCGCTTGCCGCGATTGTAGGCGGTGAAGCCGACGCCGCGGTCGCGCCACGGGTCGCCGTCGGCCGACTCCACCTTGATCACGTCCGCGCCCAGGTTGGCGAGGATGGCGCTGGCGTAGGCGCCGGCGATCACCGTGCCGAGGTCGAGCACCTTGATCCCGGTCAGCGGCCCGGTCTTGACTGGTTCGGCGGTCGCCGCCGGCGCAGCGGCAGCTGGCGCAGCCAGAAAAGCGTCGACGTCGGCGGGCTTGGCCTCGCGCACCAGGTGGCGCACCGAGCCGGGGGTCGATTTCAGCTTAACCGCCACGCCCGGCATCTCCACCGGCCCGTGCACCGGATGCTCGACCACCTCGCGCATGTCGTTGTTGGCGATCAGCTCGCTGCGCAGCCAGTCCTCGCGCGGGCTCACCGGCGCGGCCGGCACGTCGGCATCGCGCATGATCGCCAGCCACTCGTCGCGCGGCTTCTGCCGGAAGCGCTCCTCCATCAGCGTGGTGACGTCCTCGGGGAAGACGTCCTCGGCCAGCGCCACCTCCAGGTCCATCGCCTTCACCGCGCGCTGGAAGAAGTAGCTGAACAGCGTCGCCAGGAAGAGGAACTGGCCGTCGCCGCACTGGTAGATGCGGTATGACGGCGAGGCGCCGAGCGGGCGGCGGCCGATCGGCAGGATGTTGCCCGACGCGCCGCCGACCAGCGCCACCGCCGAGAGCCCGCTCACCGTCACCGCCTGGCCGAGGCCGCTCTTGGCGCGCTCCAGCAGCGCTGCGCCGGCGGCGCCGGCCGCCATCGTCGCCTGCGCATAGTGCAGCACCGGCATGACCAGATAGACCGGCTGGTACTCGTAGCTCGACTGGCGGAACGCCGCGCCGGCCATGCCCAGGAGCGCGCCGTGGTGCGAGGCCATCTCGCTCCAGAGGCCGGTGGTGCCGTAGGGCGGGGTCCAGACCCGCACCAGCCGCGGATGCCGCTCATGCGCGTCGAGGAGGCCGAAGGCCTCCATCTGCCGCGGCGTGTAGTCGAAGATCGCCACGTCGGCGGCGGCCAGCAGCTCTTCCAGCTGCGCGCGGCCGTCCGGCGTCGTCACATCCAGCGCCAGCCGCGCCTTGTTGCGGTTCCACATCTGGTAGCCGGGCTTGTCCGCCATCCAGTCGCCGCCGGGCGGCTCGAGCTTCAGCACCTCGGCGCCGAAGTCGGCCATCAGCATGGCCGCCATCGGCCCGACCCGGCCCTGGCTGCAGTCGACGATCTTGACGCCCTGAAACGCGCTCATGCGAAGGCGCTCGTCACAATTCCACTCATCCCACACCTGCCGCCATGCCGCCGTCCACCGGCAGGATCGCGCCGGTGATGAACTTCGCCTCGTCGGAAGCCAGGAAGAGGGCCGCGTAGGCCACGTCCCAGCCGGTCCCCATCTTCCGGCCCAGCGGCACCTGAGAATCCCGCCCCGCCCTGATCTCGTCGGTCGGCCGGCCCTGCTCGGCCGCCCGACCGCCCACCGCCATCGGCGTATCCATCAGCCCCGGCATGATGCAGTTGCAGCGGATCATGTACTGCGCGTTCCCGGCCGCGGTGATGTGGGTCAGCTTGTTCACGCCGGCCTTCGACATGCCGTAGGCCACCAGGTTGGACGAGGCGACCGCGGCCATCGACGAGATGTTGACGATCGCCCCCCCGCCGCCGTCGCGCATGACCGGCAGCACGTGCTTGATGGTCAGCCACATGCCCTTGAGGTTGGTGGTCATGATGCGGTCGAAGTCGGCTTCCTCGAGCCTGGTGACCGAGCGGTCGCGCAGCCCGATGCCGACGTTGTTGTGCAGGATGTCGATCCGCCCCATCCGCGCCCGGGCTTCGGCCGCCATCTTCTCGCAGTCGGCCTCCTTGGTGATGTCGGCCTCGTAGGCGGTGGCCTGGCCGCCCTCCTGGGCGATCATCTGGGCGGTCTCCTCGGCGGAGGCGAGGCGGCGGTCGACGCACATGACGGTCGCGCCCTCGCGGGCGAACAGGATGGCCGTTGCCCGCCCGTTGCCGATCGTCTCGCCCGGCGTCTGCCCGGCGCCCACCACCACCGCCATCTTGCCGGCGAGGCGGCCGGCCATCAGGCCGCTTCCAGCTGCAGGTCGGCGAGGAAGCCGAGCACCGCCGCGTTGAACGCCGCTGGCTGGTCGATGTTGGAGGCGTGGCCGGCGTTGGCGATCACCGCCTTCTTCGCGCCGGGGATCTTGGCGGCCATGTAGTCGGAGGCGGCGATGAACGGCGTGTCGTCCGCGCCGACCACGACCAGCGACGGTACGCGGATGTTGGGCAGGCTGGAGATCACCCGGTCGTCGCGCTGGGTCAGCATGCCGCGCGCGGCCTTGGCGAGGCCGACGGCACTGCGGTGCGGCGCGGCGCGGGTCTCGGCGCCGCCGCCTTTCGGCAGCCCCTCGGCTTCCAGCCGTTCGGCGCGCTGGATCGAGGTCTTGTTCCAGCCGTCCCGCGCCTCGTCTTTCTTGTAGCCCGGCCCGGTGTCGATGATCAGCAGCGCCTCGGTGCGCTCGGGATGGGCGAGGTGGAAGGCGAGCGACATGTAGCCGCCGAGCGAGAGCCCGCCGATCACCGCCTTCTTGTGGCCCAGCGCATCCAGGATGGCGGCCATGTCGGCCACCGTTTCGGCCTCGGTGTAGGCCGCGAGGTCCTCGGGATAGTCGGTGCGCCCGTGCCCGCGCATGTCCCAGGTGATCAGCTGGTGCTTCTCGGAGAACGGCTTCACCTGGCCTTCCCACATGTGGGCCGAGGCTGAGTAGCCGTGGGTCAGGAGCACCGGCGGGCCGGAGCCGTGGACCTCGTAGTAGAGCTCGACGCCGTTGCGGTTCAGCTTGGGCATTGGCCTTCCTCCTCCTATCCGGCCGACAGGCGGCCGATCGCGGTCTTGGCGCCGCTCGGTGGTCAGCAATGACTACCGGTCGGTCAGCCGCGCGTCAAAGCGATCCGGAGGGTGGAAGGCCGATCTGAAGCCTTACGCCCCCACGAAGTTGCCGGCCCGGCGCTCGTTCACGGCCCGCACGCCCTCGGCGAAGTCCTTGGTCTTGCGAAGCCACGACTGCTCGACGAGCTCGTGGTCGGTCTGTGTCTTCACCGCTTCGGCAAGGCCCGCGCGGAACGTCGCGCGGGTCGACTGCACCGCCAGCGGCGCGTTCTCGGCGATCTCGCTCGCCAGCTCGACCGCGGTGTCCAGCAGCTTGTCGAGCGGCGCCAGCACGTCGCCCAGGCCCCACTCGACGGCGGTCTCGCCGTTGATGCGGCGGCCGGTCATGCAGAGCAGCGCCGCGCGCTGCTGGCCGACCACGCGCGGCAGCGTGTGGGTGATGCCGAAACCCGGATGGAAGCCCAGCTTGACGAAGTTGGCCGTGAAGCGCGCCTCCGGCGCCACCACGCGGAAGTCGGCGACCAAAGCCAGGCCGAGGCCCGCACCCACCGCCGCGCCCTGCACGGCCGCCACGATCGGCTTCTTGGCCGAGAACAGCCGCACCGCCTCGACGTAGAGCGGGTTGATGCCCTGCATGCCCTCGGCCCCGACGCCGCCCGGGTTCACCAGGTCGGCGCCCGCGCAGAACACCTTGCCGCCGGCGGCCAGCACGCTGGCCCTGAGGTCGGTCTCGGCGTCGATGTCGAACAGCGCGTCGGCGAGGTCGCGCATCGACTCCACCGACACGTGGTTGTTCGGCGGTCGCGAGAAGGTCAGCACCGCCACATGGCCGCGGGTCTCGACGGAAACGTCGCCGTATTGGGATTTCATGCTCAGCTCATCTTTCCATCAATTGTACGGCGGCCTTGCGCCCCCTCCGTCAGTCGGCTGCGCCGACCGCCACCTCCCCCGCACTCTCCGGTGCGGTGGAGGAGCGAGGCCGCGATGTTGCTCCTCCACCGTCGCGCAGACGACGGGGGAGGCGGCAGTCCGCGAAGCGGGCTGACGGAGGGGGCGCAAAGCCGCGTCAACGCCGCGTCCCCAAGAGATTCCTCGCCACCACCCACTTATGCACCTCGGTGGGGCCGTCGTAGATGCGCATGGTGCGCAGCTTGGCGCTCATCAGCTGCAGCGGCAGCTCCTTGGTCATGCCCATGGCGCCGTAGGTCTGCATGGCGCGGTCGACCACTTCGTAGGCCATCTCGGTGGCGAACCACTTGATCATCGAGATCTCGAGCCGCACGTCGCGGCCCTGGTCGAGCTTCCAGGCGCAGTCGTAGACCATCAGCCGGGTGGCGTGGATCTTGGTGGCGGCCTCGGCCACCCACCACTGGATCGCCTGGCGCTCGGAGAGCGGCACGCCGAACGTCACCCGCTGCGGGGCGTACTCGACGATCATGTCGAGCGCGCGCTGCGCCATGCCGACCGACCAGGCGGCCATCTGGATGCGGCGGGTGCCGAGCCGCAGCTGCATCGGCGCAAAGCCGTTGCCCTCGGTCCCCAGCAGCTTCCAGCCCTCGACCCGGCAGTCCTCCAGCGCGATCTCGTAGGTGTAGGACCCGCCGACCATGGGGATCTTGCGCAGCACGTTGAAGCCGGGCGTGCCCTTGTCGACCAGGAAGGCGCTGATGCCGCCGCGGGCGCGCTTCTCGCGGTCGGTCAGCGCCATCAGGATGGTGAAGTCGGCGTCGGCGGCGCGACTGATCCAGATCTTGCGGCCGTTGATCACCCAGTCGTCGCCGTCGCGCACCGCGTTGGTGGTCATGCCGGCCGGATCGCCGCCGGCGCCGGGCTCGGAGATGCCGATCGCCGAGACCGTCTCGCCGCGCACGTAGGGCTCCAGGTAGAGCGCCTTCTGGCGCTCGTTCACCGTGGCCATCAGCATACGGAGGTTCGGGCTGTCCGGCGGCAGCGTGTAGGGGGTGACGGTGCGGCCGATCTCCTCCTCGACGCCAACCATGGCGACGTTGGGCAGGTCGACCCCGCCGACGTCTTCGGGCGCATCGAGGCCCCAGAGGCCGAGCTCCTTGCTGATCTTGTCGAGCCGCGCATGGTCGTCCGGCTCGAGTCCAAGCCCGCCGCCGTCGGCCTCGCGCGCCAGCACCTTGCCTTCGAGCGGCATCAGCTCGTCGCGCACGAACCGCGCCACGAGGTCCTTCAGCATCCGATGCTCTTCGGCGAGCTCGAATTCCATGGCGTATCCCTTCCCTGGCTTAGGTCTTTATCATCGGTCCGCGGGCGCGCCACCCCGATTGGCTCAAGGAAGCGATGGGCGCCGGAGGGGAAGTCATGGCCGGATGGTGTGCGAGGCCGGCGCCGGCTGTGCGCGATGCGCCGATGGCGCGGACCGAGATTCCGCGGGACGGCCGCCCCGCTCTGGCCGTAAGACCAATTCCAGTAACTCGGGAGGTCACATGACGGCGAAGGCCGCGGAGCTGGCGAAGGACGTCACCGGCCCGCTGAAGGGCGTCCGCATCCTCGACATGACCAGCGTGGTGTTCGGCGCCTACGCCACCCAGATGCTGGGCGACCTCGGCGCCGACGTGATCAAGGTGGAGTTCCCAGGCGGCAGGCGCGGCGGCGGCGGCGACATCATGCGCTGGACCGGCGCGCTGCCGGAGGGATGCCCGCCCGACCTGGGGCCGATCTACCTGACCATCAACCGCAACAAGCGCTCGGTGCTGCTCGACCTGCGCGAGGCGAAGGCGGCGCGGCAGCTGCGCCGGCTGATCAAGACCTGCGACGTGTTCGCCGCCTCGGTGCGCTACGAAGGTCTGAGGCGGCTCGACCTCGACTACGAGGGCGTCAAGGCGGTGCGGCCCGACATCATCTACTGCCACGGGGCCGGCTACGGCTCAGAGGGTCCCTACGCCGGCGAGCCGGCGTACGATGATTTGATCCAGGCCGGCTCCGGCCTCGCCGACTTGCTGCCGCGCACCGACGGCAACCCGGTTCCGCGCTTCCTGCCGACGCTCGCGGCCGACAAGGTGGCGGGGCTGTTCATGGCCAACGCCATCACCGCGGCGCTGTTCCACCGCCAGAAGACCGGCGAAGGGCAGTTCGTCGAGGTCCCGATGCTGGAATGCGTGACCAGCTTCAACCTCGTCGAGAACATGTTCGGCCACGTGTTCGACCCGCCGACCGGGCAGTGGTCGTACTCGCGCTCGGCCAACCCGAACCGCAAGCCGTTCCCGACCAAGGACGGCTATATCGGCCTACTGCCCTACACCGACCAGCAGTGGGACCAGTTCTTCGAGATCGCCGGCTGGAGCGATGCGCTGAAGGGCGACCCGCGCTTCTCGGACTTCCGCACCCGCGCCGCCCATATCGGCGAGCTCTACAAGATGGTCGACGAGGTCACCCGCACCCGCACCACCGACGAGTGGCTGGAGGTCCTGAAGCCGCTGAACATCCCGGTGGTGCGGATGAACCGCTTCGAGGACCTGATGACCGACCCGCATCTGGAGGCGGTCGGCTTCTTCCAGCGCTTCCAGCATCCGGACGCCGGCGCCTACGTCACGCCGCGCCCGCCGGTGAACTATTCGAAGACCCCCGCCAACATCCGCCGCCATCCGCCCCGGCTCGGCCAGCACAACGACGAGGTGCTGGCCGAGATCGAGGCCGAGGACACCGCCGAATAGGAGGGCCAGCCCATGCGCCTGCGCCAGATCGCCTTTGTCGCCAAGGAGCTCGACCCGATCGCCGAGCAACTGCACACGGTGTTCGGCCTGAACGTCGGCTTCCGCGATCCGGGCGTCGCCTACTTCGGGCTCAACAACATCGTCATGCCGGTGGGCGGCGAGTTCCTGGAGGTGGTGGCGCCGTTCCGCGACGACGCTTCCGGCGCCCGCTACCTCGCCCGCCGCGGCGGCGACGCCGGCTACATGGTGATCCTGCAGGACGACGATGCGCTGCCGCACCGCGAGCGGCTGGCGGGCAAGGGCATCCGGGTGATCGCGACCAGCCGCGGCGACGACTACCGCTACACCCACTTCCATCCAGGCGACTGCGCAGGCGTGCTGATGTCGATCGACAGCGTCGTCGGCGACGCCGACTGGCGCGAGAGCAAGAGCGACTGGCCGCCGGCCGGCCCCGACTGGCGCGCCCACCAGAGCAAGGAAGCGCTCGGCATCGCCGCGGTGACGATCCAGTCGCGCGACCCGCTGGCCGCCTGCGAGCGCTGGTGCGAGCTCCTGGACTCACCGGCGCGCACCGGCGGCGACACGCTGGAGATCGCCCTGGAGCGCGGCGTCATCCGCTTCGTCGCCCCGATCGACGACGACGGCACCGGCGTGGTCGGCCTCGACATCGAGGTGAAGGACCCGGCCGCAGCGCTGGAGCGCGCCGGCGCCGCCGGCCTGCCGGTCGCCGGCGGCGCCGTCCAGATCTGCGGCGTGGTCGTGCGCCCGGTGGCCGTTTGAGTGTTCGACCTACCCCGACACCCGCTCTTCCCCGCGAAAGCGGGGTCCCAGGCTTTTTCTGAAAGCTGCTGGCCCTCCGATAAAGCGCCTGGGGCCCCGCTCTCCGGGGGAGAGAGGAATAAGGTGCTAATGCGCGTGAGGAGCGGAGAACCGGCATGACCCTCGACGGCAAGCGGATCGTGATCATCGGGGGCGCCTCGGGCATCGGCTATGCGGTGGCCGAGGGCGCGACCGCCGAGGGTGCGGAAGTGGTGGTCGGCTCCAGCCGGCCGGAGAACGTGCAGGCCGCGGTCGGCAAGCTCGGCAACAAGGCGTCCGGGCATCCGGTCGACGTGAAGGTCGAGGACGCCGTGGCCGGCTTCTTCGACTGGGCCGGGCCGTTCGACCACCTGGTGTTCACCGCCGGCGACTGGGGCGGCTTCCGCAGCCCGCGGCCGCTGGCCGAGACCGACCTCGACGCCGCCGCCGAGAACTACGCGGTCCGCCACTGGGGCGCGCTGCGCGCGGTCAAGCATGGCGCGCCACGCATGCGCGAGGGCGGCTCGGTGGTGCTGACCAACGGCATGGTCGCGCACCGGCCGCAGAAGGGGCGGCCGATCTCCACTGCGATGGCCGGCGGCATCGAGCACCTGGTGCGCGGCCTTGCCGTCGACCTGGCGCCGATCCGCGTCAACGCGGTCTGCCCGGGCGCGATCCGCACGGGTGTCTGGGATTCGATCCCGGCCGAGACGCGCGAGGCGCAACTCGCCGCGATGACCCGCCGTCTGCCGATCCCGCGTGTCGGCGAGCCGGCGGAGGTCGCCGAAGCCTACCTCTACCTGCTGAAGGCCGGCTACACCACCGGCCAGGTGCTGCTGGTCGACGGCGGCGGCTCGGTGGTCTGACGCCGTCGCTGAAACGATCTTGCGCACGGCGGCGAATTACAGAGGCTTAACTGTCGCGAGGGCGGCGCGCCGGGTTAGCGTCGCCGTCCAGAACGGCGCTTCGGGGGACAAACCATGCCGTCGCTCGTCATCGACCAGCTGACCCATGTCTATCCGAACGGCGTGAAGGCGCTGAACGGAATCTCGCTGACCATCCCGAACGGGCTCTACGGGCTCCTCGGCCCCAACGGCGCCGGCAAGTCGACGCTGATGCGCGACATCGCCACCTTGCAGGCCCCGACCTCAGGCTCGATCTGCTTCGACGACATCGATGTCGTGGCCGATCCGCAGAAGCTGCGCCGCACGCTCGGCTACCTGCCGCAGGACTTCGGCGTCTATCCGCGCGTCTCGGCCTACGACATGCTCGAGCACATGGCGGTGCTGAAAGGCCTCGCGGATGGCAAGGCGCGACGCGAGACGGTCGAGCGCCTCCTGAACCAGACCAACCTCTGGAACGTGCGCAAGAAGGCGCTGGCCAGCTTCTCGGGCGGCATGCGCCAGCGCTTCGGCATCGCCCAGGCGCTGATCGGCGATCCGTCGCTGATCATCGTAGACGAGCCCACCGCCGGCCTCGACCCGGAGGAGCGGCTGCGCTTCCTGAACCTCTTGGCCGAGATCGGCGAGAACGTGGTGGTGATCCTCTCCACCCACATCGTCGAGGACGTCTCCGACCTCTGCCCGCGGATGGCGATCATCGCCGAGGGGCGCATCGTGCGCGAGGGCGAGCCGGCGGCGCTGATCGCGGGCCTGAAGGGACGCATCTGGACCAAGGCGTTGAGCCGCGACGAGCTCACCGCCTGCCGCGCCGCCCACCAGGTGATCTCCACGCGCCTGTTCGCCGGCAAGACGGTGGTGAACGTGCTGTCCGACACCGATCCGGGCGAGGGCTTCACGCAGGCCGCGGGCGGGCTGGAGGACGTCTACTTCTCCAGCCTCTCGCCGGCGCGGCAGGCGGCTTAAGAGGCGCCCCCGTGTTCGGCAAGATCGCCTGGTTCGAGTTCCGCTACCAGACCCGCCAGGTGGTGTTCTGGGTGGCGGTGGTCATCTTCGCGCTGCTGGCGTTCGGCTCGGTCGCCTCCGACAACGTGCGGATCGGCGCGACCGACAACGTGCACAAGAACGCGCCGTTCGTGATCGGCGCGACGACGCTGATCTTCGCCGAACTCTACATGTTCGTCGTGGCGGCGCTGGTCGCCAACGTCATCGTGCGCGACGAGGAGACCGGGTTCGGCGGCATCATCCGCTCCACCCGCATCAGCAAGGCGGATTACCTCTACGGCCGCTTCCTCGGCGCATTCGGCGCGGCGCTGGTCGGCTTCCTCGCCGTGCCCTTCGGGCTCTGGCTCGGCGCGTCAGCCTGGTGGATCGACCACGAGACGCTCGGGCCGTTCGTGCTCTTCCACTACGCCTGGGCCTACCTGGTGCTGGGCGCGCCGGTGGTCTTCCTGACCGCGGCGCTGTTCTTCACGGTCACCACCGTCACCCGCTCGATGATGTGGACCTACGTCGGGGTGGTGGTGCTGTTCGTCGCCGGCCAGGTGATGGGCGTCGTCCTCTCCCGGCCGGGCTACGAGCACATCGCCGCGCTCTGGGAGCCGTTCGGCGCGGGCGCGTACGGGGCGGCGGTCCGCTACTGGACGCCGTCCGAGCGCAACACCCAGGTCCCGGCCATCGCCGGCGACTTCCTCGCGCACCTGCTGATCTGGCTCAGCGTGGCGTTCGGCCTGCTGGCCGCCGCTTACGCGCTCTTCCGGTTCCAGGCGTCGGGATCGGGCCGGCGCTCGCGGCGCCGCGCCGTAGCGCTCGCCGAGTCCACCGATGCCGCGCCGCCGCAAGCCGCACCCTCTTCGCCGCGCGCGCGACCGGTGTTCGACGCCCGCACCGCCCGCGCCCAGCTCTGGGCGCGCACCAAGCTCGACGCCGCGCAGGTGTTCAAGAGTCCTGCCTATTTCGTGCTGCTGGGCCTGGCGGCTGCAGCCTCGGTAGGCAACCTCTGGTTCTCGACCGAAGTCGGCAGCTACGGCGGCAAGATCTACCCGGTCACGCGGGTGATGGTCCAGGCGCTCAGCGGCGTCTTCCCGTTCATGACGCTGATCATCGCCACCTACTACGCCGGCGAGTTGGTCTGGCGGGAGAAGGAGCGGCGCACCCACGAGATCATCGACGCCACGCCCGCGCCGGACTGGACGTTCGTGCTGCCCAAGACGCTGGCGATCAGCATCGTCACCATCTCGACGCTGCTGGCTGGGGTCGTTGTCTCGATCGTGACGCAGGCCCTGCGCGGCTACTTCGACTTCCAGATCGGCGACTACCTTGTCTGGTGGGTGATCCCGACAGGGATCGACCTCATGCTGATCGCCGCGCTGGCGATCTTCGTGCAGGCGCTGGTTCCCCACAAGTTCGTCGGCTGGGCGGTGATGGTGGTCTACCTGATCTCCACCATCGTGCTCTCGAACATCGGCTTCGAGGACAACCTCTACCAGTACGGCGGCGGCCCCGCGACGCCGGTCTCCGACATGAACGGCCTCGGCCACTACTGGATCGGGTCCTACTGGTTCCGGCTCTACTGGTCGGGCTTCGCGCTGATCCTGCTGGTGCTGACCTACGCGCTGTGGCGGCGCGGGACCGAGTCGCGGCTGCGCCCGCGCCTGAGGCAGCTGCCGCGCCGGCTCACCGGGGCGGCTGGCGCGGTGCTGGGCCTGGGGATCGCGGTGTTCGTCGCGACCGGCGCCTGGGCGTTCTACAACACCCACGTCCTCAATCCGTACCGCACCTCGCTCGGCGACGACAAATGGGCCGCCGACTACGAGAGGCAGTTCCTGCGCTACGAAAGCCTGCCGCAGCCGAAGATCGCCAAGGTCAAGCTCGACGTGCAGATCTGGCCGCACCAGACCCGCGTCGTCGCGCGCGGCGTCTACCTGATCCAGAACCGCACGGCTCAGCCGATCAGCCAGCTGCACGTGCGCTTCGTCCGCGACCTGGAGGTCAACGCGCTCGCCATCCCTGGCGCGAGGCTGGTGAAGGATTTCGGCCCCTACAACTACCGCATCTACGCGCTCGACCGGCCGATGCAGCCCGGCGAGGTCCTGCCGATGGCCTTCATCACCACGATGCAGCAGCAGGGCTTCAGGAACAGCGGCGCTATGCTGCGGATCATGGACAATGGCGCCTTCGTCAACGAGGAGGACCTGCGCCCGCACCTCGGCATGGACCGCAGCTTCCTGCTGCAGGACCGCGCCAAGCGCCGCAAGTACGGTCTGCCCGAAGAGCTGCGGATGCCGAAGCTGGGCGCTCCGGGCGCCGACCAGTTCAACTACATCGGCCATGACGCCGACTGGGTGACCGCCGACATCACCGTCACTACCGACGCCGACCAGATCCCGGTCGCGCCCGGCTATCAGGTGTCGCAGAGCGTGGCGAACGGCCGGCGCACGGTCCGCTTCGTCACCGACTCGCCGATCCTCGACTTCTTCTCGGCGCAGTCGGCGCGCTACGCGGTCTCCACGGTCCCATACAAGGGCGTGAACATCAGCGTGTATTACACGCCGCAGCATCCCTGGAACGTCGGGCGCATCCAGAAGGCCATGCAGGCCGGGCTCGACTACTACCAGGCCAACTTCAGCCCCTATCAGTTCCATCAGGTGCGGGTGCTGGAGTTCCCGGCGCCGCAGGGCTCGTTCGCGGAGTCGTTCGCCAACACCATCCCCTGGTCCGAGGGCATCTTCTTCATCGCCGACAACCGCGATCCGGAGCGGATCGACATGGTGACCTACGTCGGCGCGCACGAGCTCGGCCACCAGTGGTGGGCCCACCAGCTGATCGGGGCCGACGAGCAGGGGTCGACCGTGCTCTCCGAGACGCTCGCGCAGTACTCGGCCGCCATGGTGATGAAGCACATGTACGGCCCCGACATGATGCGGAAGTTCCTGAAGTTCGAGCTCGACAGCTACCTGCGCGCCCGTGGCTGCGACGTCCTCGCCGAGCAGCCGCTCGAGCGGGTCGAGAACCAGCCCTACATCCACTACCGCAAGGGCTCGCTGGTCATGTACCGGCTGCAGGACGAGATCGGCGAGGACGCGGTGAACCGCGCGCTGCGCCACCTGCTGCACGACTACGCCTTCAAGGGCCCGCCCTATCCGACCTCGGCCGAGCTGGTAAAGGATCTGCGCGCCGAGGCCCCCGCCGACAAGCAGCAGCTGATCACCGACCTCTTCGAGAGGATCACGCTCTACAACGTGAAGGCCTCGCACGGTGTGGCCAGGAGGCGTCCCGACGGGCGCTGGGACCTGACCTTCACGGTCGACGCCAGGAAGGTCTATGCCGACGGTTCCGGCCATGAGACCCCGACCCCGATGAACGAGACGCTCGATGTCGGCGCCTTCGACGTCGACCCCGGCGACCCCGGCTACAATCAGAGCAAGGTGATCGCGGTCCAGCGCGTGCCGATCCACTCCGGCGTGCAGACGGTGACCATGGTGCTGAGCCGCGCGCCGAAGTTCGCCGGCGTCGACCCCTTCGCCGAACTGATCGACCGCGACGCCGCCGCGGCCATCACCAAGGTGGCGAGCCAGTAGCCCGCGGCCCTGCGCCCCCTCCGCCGCACCGAAGCGTGCGGGGGAGGTGGCGCTTGGCCCCCGGACTTGATCCGGGGACGCGTGACGGAGGGGGCGCAAGGCCGCGCCAACTCGGGTTGATCGCCGAGTGCGCGCGCAGCCTTTTGCGCCCAAGTTCGTTTCAGTCCGACCCTCGAGGCGAACCCCGGACGCGAAATGACCTTCCATCAGGCCCTGGCGTTCGGACTGATCGTCGCGACGCTCGGGCTCTTCATCTGGGGGCGCCTGCGCTACGACGTGGTGGCGCTGGGCTCGGTGCTGACCGGCGTCCTGATCGGCGTCGTGCCGGCCGAGCACGCGTTCGACGGCTTCAAGAGCGACGTGGTGATCATCATCGCCTCGGCGCTGGTGGTCAGCGCCGCCTTCCAGAGGAGCGGCGTCGTCGAGCTGGCGCTACGGCCGCTGCTCTCGCGGCTGAAGACCGAGCGCACGCAGGTCCCGGTGCTGGCCGCGGCCACCGCGCTGCTCTCGATGGCCACCAAGAACGTCGGCGCGCTCGCCATCCTGATGCCGGTGGCCCAGCAGGTCTCGCGCCGCACCGGCACGGCGGTCTCGCGGCTCCTGATGCCGATGTCCTTCGCCTCGCTGCTCGGCGGCCTCGTCACGCTGGTCGGCACCTCGACCAATATCATCGTCAGCCAAGTGCGCCACGACACCCTCGGCAAGCCGTTCGGCATGTACGACTTCGCGCCGGTGGGTCTCGGCCTCACCGCGCTCGGCCTGATTTTCCTGACGTTCGGCTACAGGATCCTGCCGAAACAGCGCGAGGCGCAGGTCTCGCTCTCCGAGGCGCTCGCCTCGAAGTCCTACATGACCGAGGCGGTCGTTCCCGAGAGCTGGACGGGCGGTCCGTTGCGCGTCGGCCAGGTGCGCGACAAGGGCGGCGGGGCCGAGGTCACCGGCCTGATCCGCGAGGGTGAGAAGCGGCTGAAGCCGCACGCCAACACGCTGGTGAAGGCGGGCGACGTGGTCCAGCTCGAGGGCGAGCCTGACGTGCTGCATACGCTGATCGCGGATCTCGGCTGGCAGCCGCACCGCGCCGACTCGCCGCTCGAGCGACGCCGCACCGGCGAGGTGCGCTCGGTCGAGGCGGTGGTCGGCGCGGACTCGGCGCTGTTGGGCCAGACCGTTCGACGGGTCGACCTGCAGTCGCGCTACAACGTCAAGCTGCTCGCCGTCGCGCGGAGCGGCCGGCGGCCGACCCAGCGGCTGCGCGCCGCGGCGATCCGTGGCGGCGACGTGCTGATCCTGCGCGGCACGGAAACCGACCTCGCCAAGGCGATGGGCGAGCTCGGCGCGCTGCCGTTGGCCGACCGGCAGGTGCAACTCGGCGCGCGTCGGCCGCTGATCCTGCCGGTGGTGATCCTGGTCGCCGCGATGGTGCTCCTGGCGCTGCAGGTGCTGCCGGTGGCGATCGCCTTCGCCATGGCGGCGCTGCTCATGGTGCTGACCCGCTCGATCTCGATGCGCGAGGCTTACGCCTCGCTCGACGGCACCGTGCTGGTGCTGATCGCCGCGCTGACGCCGGTCAGCGAGGCGCTGCAGAAGACCGGCGGCGTCGACCTGATGGCCGGCGGACTCTCGGACCTCCTGACCCACGCGCCGCCGCTGGCGGTGCTGGGGCTGATGATGCTGACCGCGATGGCCTGCGCGCCCTTGATGCACAACGCTCCGACCGTGCTGATCCTGGCGCCTGTCGCCATAAGCGTCGCGCGCCACCTGCACCTGTCGCCCGACCCGCTGCTGATGGGCGTCGCCACCGGCGCGGCCTGCGACTTCCTCACGCCGATCGGCCACCAGTGCAACACGCTGGTGCTCGGGCCGGGAGGCTACAAGTTCAGCGACTACACGCGGCTGGGCGCGCCGCTCTCGGTGCTGGTCATCGTGGTCGGCACGCTCTTGATCGCGACGGTCTGGCCGCTGCATGGCCGTTAGGCGCGCAATGGGTGTAGGCTGACTCCCCGGGCAGGAGCTGCAGCCATGGCGATCCGCAACATCGACCACATCAACATCGGCACGGACAAGCTGGACGAGACCCGAGCCTTCTTCCGCGACGCGCTGGGGCTCGCCGACGGCTGGCGCCCGCCGTTCGATGTCGGCGGCGCCTGGATGTACATCGGCGATGCGGCGGTGGTGCACCTCGTCGACCTGTCGCAGGGCAAGCGCCCGTGCGACGAGGCGGCGCTCGACCACTTCGCGTTCGCCATCGACGACTGGGACGGCGCCCGCGCCCGCCTCGAGGCGGCCGGCGTCAAGTACCGCGCCACCGACGTGCCCGGCGCGCCGATCAAGCAGATCTTCCTGCGCGACCCCAACGGCGTGAACATCGAGCTCAACTACCGCGTCCCGGCCGAGGCGCGGGCGAGAGCCACGGCCGCCTCCTAATCCCGATCTCGCCATCGCTGGGCGTCGTTGCCGGTGACCCCCAGTACTATGGAGTGGCCACGCCGTCGCGCGGCGACGCCCACAGCCTGTGCCTGGACAGCGGGGGAAGACTGAGGCCGGCAACGCACGACGCCTTGTGCTTCGTGGCCGGCCGCCTTTGCATGCGTCGGAACGCCGACTAAGGGCCGAGCCTCACAGCGACCTCTGGCGCTCTCTGCGCGCTCGGTGGTCCTGCTCCCGGCGCCAGTGGCGCGCACGACTCACGCCTGCCCAGCCTCGGTTCAGCTCAGTCCCGCCACGATGGCCAGGTAGCCCAGGTGGAACAACCTGCGCCGCAGTTGATTCTCAGCGCGGGTGCTTGGGAGCAGAATAGGTTGGCGAAGGCGATGTGGTGACGGCGCCGCTGAGGAACAGGTCTGTGTGTAGCGCCCTTCGATGGCTGAAGTGGGCAGCCGCGCTGCTGACGTGCGCCGCGGCGCAGGCTGGGGCTGCGCCGGCGTCGCCGCCGCTGGAGGTGGTGGTCAAGGCCGCCTACCTCGCCAAGTTCGCCCCCTTCGTGGTCTGGCCGCAGGGTGTCTTCGCCTCGCCCAATGCGCCGCTCGTGCTCTGCGTGCAGGGCGACGATCCGTTCGACGGCATGCTCGACCGGTTGACCGAAGGCCAGAGCGTCGGCGCGCATCCCGTCATCGTGCGGAGATTGCCGAAGCTCGATCCGGACTCCGGCTGCCAGATCGCCTATCTTGCCGGCTCCCCCGCCCAGTCGCCGGCCGCCGCGCTGAAAGCCGTCGAGGGCCAGCCCGTGCTGACGGTGACCGATGCGGAGGAAGCTGGTGGAAAGGGGATCGTGAACCTCGTCCTGGTCGGCGGTCGCGTCCGGTTCGTGATCGACGTCGAGAAGGCCGGCCAGTCGCAGCTCGGCATCAGCTCCAAGCTGCTGGCGCTGGCGGTCGGGGTGAAGCGATGAGCGGGCCGCGCGACCCGGCCCGGCGCCGCATCGCCGTTCTCTGGATCGGCGCCCTGGTGCTGGTGCTGGCCTCGGTCGGCCTCGCGATCCGCGAAGAGGCGCTGCACCGGGCGGTGATCGTGCAGCAGGCGGTGGCGCAGACCGACGTGCTGGCCGGCAGCGTCGGTGCGGCGCTGTCGTTCAACGACGCCGACGCCATGCGCCAGTACCTGGGCGCGCTGACCCGCAATCCGCAGGTCGCGGCGGCCGCCATCTATGGCGCGGACGGTCGGCAGCTGGCGGTGCTGGCGAGGCCCGGCGCCGCCGCCCCGGCGATGCTCGACACGGCCGAGACGCAGCGCGTCGCCGGGCGGGTGATCGTCGCGCGGCCGGTGACCCAGCAGGGCCAGGCGCTCGGCTGGGTCTACATCGAGACGACGCCGGAGGGCCGGTCGGCCTTCATCGCGCGCCACACCGGGCTGGTCATCCTGACGCTGCTGGCGCTGCTGCTGCTCAGCTTCGTCACCGGCTCGGCCGCGCGGCTGACCGTCGCCAACGCTCGCCTCAGCGAGGAGATCGAGGCGAGAGCGGCCGCCGAGGAGGCGCTGCGGCAAAGCCAGAAGCTGGAAGCGCTCGGCCAGCTCACCGGCGGCATCGCGCACGACTTCAACAACCTGCTGCAGGCCATCCACGGCGCCTTCGAGCTGATCCTCGGCAAGGCGGGCGAGGAGAAGACCGTGCGGCGCTGGGCCAGGAACGGCCTGGAGGCGGCCGACCGCGGCGCCAGCCTGACGCGCCAGCTGCTGGCCTTTTCGCGCCAGCAGAAGCTGGAGATGAAGCCGCTGGTCGTCGCCGAGACCATCCAGCGGATGCGCGACATGCTGACCCGCACGCTCGGCCCGCGCATCGAACTTATGCTCGACCTCGACGCCGAGCGCATCCCGGTGGTCAGCGACGTCACCCAGCTGGAGGTGGCGGTGATGAACCTCGCGGTCAACGCGCGCGACGCGATGCCGGAGGGCGGGCGGCTGACCATCCGTACCCGGAAGATCAACCTCGCCGGCGACGCTGTGATGGCGGACGGGCCATATCTGCAGCTGCAGGTGATCGACACCGGCGAAGGCATGCCGCCGCACGTGGCGCGGCGCGCGTTCGACCCGTTCTTCACCACCAAGGCGGTCGGCAAGGGGACCGGCCTCGGCCTGGCGCAGGTCTACGGCGTGGCGCGGCAGGCGGGCGGCGACGCCCGCATCGCCTCCTCGCCCAACGGCGGCACGACGGTGACGCTGCTGTTGCATGAAGCGAGCGGCCTGGAGGCGGCCAACGAGGATGCAACGCCCGCGCGGGCCCTGACGGCCGGCGCGCGGGCCCGGGTGCTGCTGGTCGACGACGACGAAGCGGTGCGCCGCGTGGTGCGCGGCGGGCTGGAGCTGCGCGGCTTCAAGGTGATCGACGCGGACAGCGGCGAGGTCGCGCTCGCGAAGGCCGCCGAGCGTCCGGAGATCGCGGTGATCGACTACGCGATGCCCGGCATGGACGGCGCGCAGACCGCCGAGCAGCTGCGCCAGCTGATGCCGCAGTTGCCGATCATCCTGGCCAGCGGCCACCCGGACACCGCCTCGATCGAACGCGCCCTCGGCGGCCAGGCCATCGTGCTGCGCAAACCCTTCGACATCGGCGAGCTTTCGGAAACGATGAGCAGGATGCTGGCGACGGGGACCTGACGCCCGCCAACCCCGGCCTGCCTGCGGCCGCTGCGTCCGTTGCGGAAGTGTAACTTGAGCACGCGCGCCATGCCCCTAGCATTGCAAGGGGGAGGACCGCGCATGGCCAAGTGGCTGAAGCGAGGGCTCATCGGCGCAGGCGTGCTCGTCGGCGGGCTGGCCGTGCTGCTGGTCGTGACGATCGTCGTGGCGGGTCTGCTCTACCGGGATCCGGGCCAGGCGCGCACGCCGGCGGGGCTGGCGCGCGGCGCCTCTTCGTATCTGACGATGCGCGATGGGACGCGGATCGCGGTCACCGTCTGGCTTCCCGCCGATCTGAAGAGCGGCCAGCGCGTTCCGGCGCTCATCAAGGGAACGCCCTACTGGCGCGGCGAGGCGCTCACCTTCCTCGGCAAGGCTGCCGTGCAGCTCGGCGCGCCGCTTCGCCTCGAGGAGCCCGACGTCGGCATCCTCAACGCCCGGGGATACGCCGTGGTCTCCGTCGACACGCGCGGGACGGGCGCCTCGTTCGGCCATCAGGCCGTGTTGCTGGACCAGCCCGAGGTGGACGACTTCGGGCAGATCATCGACTGGTCCGCGGCCCAGCCCTGGTCGAACGGCCGGGTCGGCGCGTACGGCTTCTCCTACCGCGGGATGCTCGCGGTCAGCATGGCCTCGCTCGGGCGTCCGGCGCTGAAGGCGATCGCCCCCAGCTTCGACTTCACCGATCTCTACGCGACCACCTATCCGGGCGGGGTCTTCAACCGGATTTTCCTGAAGAAGTGGGGCGACCAGACGGGGACGCTGAACCGGGGCGAGCCGCCCTGCGAGGGCGTGTGCCGCTGGCTGGTCGCCGGACCCAAGCCCGTCGACGCCGACCACGACGGCGCCTTGCTCCGCGCGGCGATCGCCGACCACGCACGCAACTACGACGTTTTCGCTTGCTCGCAGCGCGTGCCGGATCGCGACGACATCGTGTGCGGGACCGGCAAGACCATCACCGACGTCTCGGAATGGTCTCGGCGCGCCGCGGTGGAGCGTTCGAACGTCCCGATGTTCGTGGTCGCCGGCTGGTTCGACGCGACGTCGGCCGCCGAGGTCCTGCAGCGGACGTCGACCTTCTCCAACCCCCAGCAGGTCATGGTCGGCGCGATCTCGCACGGCGGCTTCATGAGCACCGATCCGTTCGCGCCGCCGGGCGCCCGCGTGGATCCGTCCTACGGCAAGCAGATCGGCGCGATGGCCGACTTCTTCGATCGGCGCCTGAAGGCGGACAGCCAGCCGGCGCCGACCAACGTCCGCTACCAGGTGCTGAACGGCGGCGGTTGGCGCAGCGCGCCGGGCTGGCCGCCGCCGGGCGTGGTCACCCAGCGCTTCTTCGCCGACGTCGGCGGCACGTTGAGCCCGCAGCCCCCGGCCGGCGACGGCGCGGACGCCTACCAGGTGGACTTCAGCGCGGGCAGCGGCCCGCTCAGCCGCTACCAGTCGCCGGTCGACCTCTCGCAAACCGGCTACCCGGACCGCGCCGCGGCGGATCGCAAGCTGCTCACCTACACCAGCCCGCCGCTCGCCGACGATCTGATGATCGCCGGCGACCCGGTCGCCGATCTCACCCTCGCCAGCAGCCGCCCGGACGGCGTCGTGATCGTCTACCTCGAGGACATGCTGCCGAACGGCCGCGTCGTCTATCTGAGCGAAGGCGTGCTGCGGCTGGCCGACCGCAAGCTTGCGGCGGCGCCGGTCGGCGCGGACCCGCTGCACAGCTATCTCAGCGGCGACGCCGCGCCGATGACGCCGGGGCGCGCCGAGCCCATCAAGCTCGGGTTGTCGCCGATCGCCGTCATCGTGCGCAAGGGCGAGCGGCTCAGGATCGCGATCGCCGGCGCCGACAGCGACAACCTCGAACGCATCCCGGCCTCCGGGCCCGAGACGCTGCAGATCGGCCGCGGCGGCGCCGCGCCATCGTTCGTCGAAATCCCGACGCTTCCACACTAGCGGCGAGCCGACTGCGGATGGCGTGAGGCGCCTGTAGAGGTTCCCTTCTCCGCAAGGGGAGAAGGGCGCCGTCAGTCAGCCCGAATCCAACCCGCCATACCCTGGGCCAAGGCTCAGTGCGCCAGTGCGGCGGTTTCGGCCTGGTCGGGATGCCTCACGTAGTAGTCGAGGTCCGCGAGCGTGGATTTCCACGCCGCCTCTATGTCCGGCCGCCACGCATCGCCCAGCAGCTCGCGCATGGTCTCGGCCACCACGCCGAAGAAGGTGGCGAACACGTCCGGCGGCACGTCGTAGCCGGCGTGGGTCATCACCTCGCACTGGATCAGCCGATGGGCGTACTGGCGCTCGTCGACGAAATCGAGGATGGCCTCGATGACGCGCGCCAGCATCTCGCCCTTGATCGAGCCGTTGGTGTCCCGCCAGAACTGCGGGACCATCTGCGGCTGCTGGGCGAAGAGCCGCGCGTAGACCAGCGGCGTCAGGTCATCACAGGCCTCCGCCGCCAGCTCGAAACTCTCGGTCACCAGCTCGCCGCGCCGATCCATGCCGCCCGCTCCTCTAGGCCGGCGTGAAGGTGAACACCGGCGGCTGGCCCTCGCCGGTCGGCGTCCACTTCAGCTTCACCCGCTGGCCGATCTTCAGATGGTCGAAGTCGCAGTCCACGAAGTTGGTGAGCAGCGAGACGCCCTCGTCGAGGGTCACGTAGCCGATCGCGTAGGGGACCAGCGTGTTCCGGCGCATCACGCTGAAGGTGTAGATCACCCCTTCGCCCTTGCTCTCCTCCCAGACGGTGTCGGTGGAATTGCAGAACGGGCACATCGAGCGCGGATACCAGTGCGGCTCCTTGCAGGCGGTGCAGCGCTTGATCAGGAAGCGGCCCTGCTTGGCGGCGTCCCAGAAGGGCTTGCTCTCCAGGTTCTGGCTCGGGGCGGGGACGCGGCGCACGCTTGGCCGCTCTTGAACGTCGGTCATTCGCCTATTCCCTTTCCATGATGAGCGTGCCCGCGCCGTGGCGGGTGCCGAGCGAGCCGCCGGTGCCGTGCGCGATGACGAGATCGCAGTTCGGCACCTGCACCTTCGGGTGCGCCTCGCCTCTGGCCTGGCGCACCGCCTCGATGATCTTCGTGATGCCGCCGCGGTTGGTCGGGTGGTTGTTGCAGAGGCCGCCGCCGTCGGTGTTGAAGGGCAAGCGACCGACGCCGGAGATCAGGTTGCCGTCGGCCACGAACTTGCCGCCCTCGCCCTTCTTGCAGAAACCGAGGTCTTCGAGCTGCATCAGGACGGTGATGGTGAAGCTGTCGTAGATCGAGGCGTACTTGATGTCGGCCGGCTTCACGCCCGACTCTTCCCAGGCCGGCGGGCCTGACCACACCGCGCCTGAGTAGGTGAGGTCGAGCTTCTGGCCGCCGCGCGGGCCTTTCGGCGCTTCGCCGTGACCGATCACCTTCACCAGCGGCCGCTTCAGGCTCTTCGCCACCTCGGGCGCGGCCATGATCACCGCGCCGCCGCCGTCGGAGATCACGCAGCAGTCCATGCGGTGCAGCGGATCGGCGATCATCGGCGAATTGACGACCTCCTCGACGGTGACGACATCGCGCAGCATCGCATGCTCGTTCCACTGCGCGTGGTGCGAGGCGGCGACCTTGATCCAGGCCAACTGCTCGGAGGTGGTGCCATACTCGTACATATGGCGCATCGCGCACATGCCGTAGGTGTTGTGGGTGGTGCCGCCCCAGATGTTCTCGAAGCCGGCTTCCGGAACCTCGTTGATGCCGCCGCCCTGGCCGCCCTGCGGGGCCATCCGGAAGCGCTCGCCGCGCGTCGCCGCATCGCCGAGGCCGGCGCGCGAGCCGATCGGCCGGCCGGCCAGCGTGATCAGCGCGACCTTGCACTTGCCCGCCGCGATCGCCTCGGCGGCGTGACCGGCGTGCACGATGTAGGAAGAGCCGCCGGTCTCGGTGGAGTCCATGTGCTTCAGCTTCAGGCCCATGTAGTCGGCCATCGACATCGCGCCGAAGCCCGGCGCGTCGCCGGCGCAGAAGTAGGCGTCGACGTCGCTGAACGAGAGCCCGGCGTCCTCGAGCGCCCCCTTGGCCACCTCGGCGTGCACCTGGGCGGTGGAAAGGTGGGGAATGTCCCTGAGCGGGTGCTCATAGACCCCCACCATGTAGGCCTTGCCTTTGATGCTCATGCGTCGCGTCCCATCCTCGATTTCTTTCCCATCATCATTGTCTGGCGTCGCCTCCGGGACACTCCTTATGCGGGGGTCAGGCCGGGGCTTGTTCCTTCATCTTCGCGATGCGCTCATCGCGCAGCTGGGTGCGGCGCACCTTGCCGGCGTCGTCGCGGATGTTCTCGGTGACGAACTCGTAGCTGCGCGGTTGCTTGTAGCTCACCAGCATCTCCCGCAGGTGCTCGCGCAGCGCCGCCTCGGTCAGGCCGGGGCGCGGCTGCACGACGGCGTGCACCTGATTGCCCATCTCGTCGTCGGGCAGGCCGATCACGGCTGACGACTGCACCAGCGGATGCTCGTCGAGCGCCGCCTCGATCTCGGCCGGATAGACGTTGGAACCACCGACCAGGATCATGTCGGTGCGGCGATCTGCGAGGTAGAGGTAGCCGTCCTCGTCGAACGAGCCGATGTCGCCGAGGCTCTCCCAGCCGTCCGGCAGCGTGCGGGCGGACGCGCCGCGATAGTGATAGCTGGCCGGCATCGCCGCGGGGCGGCGCAGGTAGACCTCGCCGATCTCGCCGGCCGGCAGCCGGTTCCCGTCGGCGTCGAACGCCGCCATCTCGCCGAACGCCACCTTGCCGACCGAGCCGCGGTGCGCCAGCCACTCGGTTCCGGAGATGATGGTCGCCGCCTGCGCCTCGGTGCCGGCGTAGAGCTCCATGATGGTCTCGCCGCCCAGCCAGTCGATCCAGGCCTCCTTCAGCCAGGGCGGGCAGGGCGCGGCCATGTGCCAGACGGTGGTCAGGCTGGAGACGTCGTAGGCCGCGCGCGCCTGTTCCGGCAGCCGCCAGATCCGGCTCATCATGGTCGGCACCACGTAGAGCCAGCTCGCCTTATGCTGGTCGATCGCCGCCAGCGTCGCTTCCGCGTCGAACCTCGGCAGCAGCACGAGGTGAGCGCCGAGGTTGAGGCCGGTGATGCAGCAGGTGAACGGGCCGTTGTGGTAGAGCGGTCCCGGCATCACCATCACGTCGTCGCCGGTGAGCCGGTAGCCGCCGACGCCTGGGCCGGTGCGCCGCCAGACCGCCGGCGTGCCCGCCAGGATCAGCTTCGGCCGGCCGGTCGAGCCGCCGGAGGTGGGCGCCTTGAAGATCGGCGCGGTGCGGTCCTCGAGCGGGCTGTCGTCATCCGAGAGCGCCAAGAGAGCGTCGACGTCGTAGCGCGGCCGGGCGCTGTCGATGGTGTCGCCAGCGATCAGGATGCGGGTGTCGGCCAGCGCCATCACCGCCTCGGCCTCGTGCGCCGGCAGCCGCCAGGAGATCGGCTGCGGCGTCGCGCCGGCCTTCCAGAGCGCGTAGGCCGCTTCGATGAACTCGGCGCCGTTCTTCAGGCCGATGGTGACGAGGTCGCCCTGCCGGACGCCTGCCTTCTCGAGGCCGCGCGCGATGCGGTTGGTGCGGCTGTCGAGCTCGGCCCAGGTGACGGTGCGCCTGTCGTCGGTGATCGCCGGCCGGTCCGGCCGCTCGGCGGCCAGCTCCGAGAGCCGCGCGCCAAGGGAAACAACATCTGGGGAAACCACATCGTCCATCGACGGCCCCGTCCCTCACCCTGGCTCAAATGACTGGCCGCTTGATCAATGCGGCTCTTCTCTGGTCGGCCGATAGCTTATCGGCGTCAACTTGAAGGGCCGCAAGCGCCAGCGCAGAATCAGCGCGGCCCGCGCCGCGAGCCCACCGGGTGCGACGACGAGAGGCCGCCGTCGACCACCAGTGCGTGGCCGTTGACGTAGGAACTGTCGTCGGAGGCCAGGAACAGCGCCGCGCCGGCGATCTCCTGCGGCTCGCCGCCGCGCTTCAGCGGGTTCAGCTGGCCGATGCGGTCCTCGCTGCCGCGCTCGCGGGCGCGCTGGTAGACCATCCGCGTCATGCCGGTCTCGATCAGGCCGGGGCAGATCGCGTTGACGCGCACGCCGGTGCCGTAGAGCTCGTTGGCGCAGGTCTGCACGAGGTTGATGACGCCCGCCTTGGAGGCCGAGTAGGGGATGCCGCCGGCGCCGGAGCGGATGCCGGCCACCGAGGCGGTGCAGATGATCGAGCCCTTGCCGTGCGCCCGCATCACCTCGCTGGCGTGCTTGATGGCCAGGAACGGCCCGACGAGGTTGACCCGCAGCACCTCCATCCAGCCCTCGGGCGTGATCTGGTCGATCGGCCCGAACGCGCCGCCCGAGGAGCCGATGCCGGCGTTGGCGTAGACCGCGTCGAGCCCGCCGAACTCAGAGACGGCGCGCGCGATGTACGTTTTGACGTCGTCTTCCTTGCCGGCGTCGCCGGTCATCGCCACCGCCTTGCCGCCCGCGTCGCGGATCGCCTTGGCGGTCTCCTCGACCGCCTCGGCGCGGTCCACGCAGACCACCGCCGCGCCTTCGCTGGCGAAGAGCTTGGCGGAGGCGCGGCCGATGCCGCTCGCCGCCCCGGTCACCACCGTCGATCGTCCATCCAGCCGGCCCATGCCGTCCTCCCACATTTCAAACGCTTGTTGGCAGCCTCATCGGGCGTGGCGTCCGCTGGGTCAAGCCGTCGCGCCCGCCTGCGCCCCGCCCTTAGGGCGCCCTTAACCATGAGGTGGTCGGCTGTACGCCCTGACCTGCAAGGCGCGTCGATGCCCGCTCTGAAGCGCAAGCCCGCCCCCGCCCCCGCTCCCGCTCCGACGCCGGCGGACGAGCGCGTGCCGATCGCCCGTCCCCGGCTGCCGACCCGCGATGCGATCGGCCCCTACCTCGACCGGATCGATGCGGCGCGCTGGTACACGAACCACGGTCCGCTGGTGCGCGAGTTGGAGAGCCGGCTGGCGGCGCGGCTGGCCGGCGGCGCCGGCGTCGTCACGGTGGCCAACGGTACGATCGCGCTCACCCTGGCGTTGAAGGCGGCCGGGGCAAAGCCGGGAACGCTCTGCCTGATGCCGGCCTGGACCTTCGTCGCCAGCCCGCACGCGGCGCTCGAGGCGGGCCTGACTCCCTATTTCGTCGACGTCGACCCCGACACCTGGATGCTGGATCCGGCCACGGTCTGCGCCGCCATCGCAGCGGCCCCGGCCGAGGTCGGGGCGGTGATGCCGGTCGCGGCGTTTGGTCGGGTCCCCGACCTGGCGCGCTGGCGCGACCTCGCCGACGGGACGGGCTTGCCGGTGGTCGTCGACTGCGCCGCCGGGTTCGATGGACTCACCAGTGCGCCGGTGCCGGTCACCGTCAGCCTGCACGCCACCAAGGCGGTGGCGACCGGCGAGGGCGGCTACGTCGCCTCGGAGGACGCGGCGCTCCTGCAACGGGTGCGCAGCCTGGCGGCCTTCGGGTTCGCCGGCAGCCGCATCTCGCGCACGCCAGGCGTCAACGCCAAGCTCTCCGAGTACGCGGCCGCAGTAGGCCTGGCGAGCCTCGACGCCTGGCCCGCCGATCGCGCCCGCTTCGCGCTGACCGCCCAGCGCTTGCGCGCCGGGCTGGCGCTGACGCCGCAGATCCGTTTCCAGAGCGGCTGGGGAACCGGCTGGGTGTCCAGCGTCTGCGTCGTCGAGACGCCGCCCTGGGTCGCGGCGGCGATGGCCGAACAGCTGAACGCGCGCGGCATCGAGACCCGTGACTGGTGGGGCGCCGGCTGCCACACGCAGCCCGCCTTCGCCGGCTGCCCGCGCGGCCAGTTGCCGGTCACCGACCGTCTCGCGGCCTCCACGCTGGGCCTGCCCTATTTCATCGATCTTCCCGAAGTCGCCTCGGCTCGAATCGTCGAGGCCGTGCAAGTCGCCCTGGAGACAGAGCATGGGTGAGGCCGTCCTCGTCTTTCCGGCCGGCATGCCGGAAGGGCTGGCGTTCCGCGACCGCGCCAAGGCCATGGGCCTGCGCGTCGTCGGCGCCTCGTCGCTCGACCACGATCCCGCCGAGAGCAGCTACGAGACGTGGGAGCATCTGCCCTACGTCAACGATCCGGGCTTCGACGCCGCGTTCGCCGACGTGGTGAAGCGGTACGCGGTGAGCACGGTGCATGCGCCACACCACATCGTCTGGCGACACTTGGCCGAGCGCCTGAACGACCTTGCGCCCGGCGCCACGCTCACCCACGGAACCCTGCCGCACGACAATACGCGCGCCTACCGCGAGTTGCGCCAACGCGTTGCGGCCTCGCCGCCGCCGCGGTTCTGGCCGGCGCTGCCGCCGAAGCCAGCGCTGAGCGCGCTCGAGCGCGCTGGCGTCGTTCGCCTCGTCGAAACCATCCCCGGCATGTGCGCCGAGGCCAAGATGCTGGCGGTGATGGAGATCATGCGCGACGCGCCGAGCGGAGACGTCGTCGAGATCGGCTCGTGGTGGGGCCGCTCGGCCGGACTGCTGGTCTGGCTGGCGCGCCGCTACCAGGTCGGCAAGGTGCTCTGCGTCGACCCGTGGCGGCTGGAGAACCTGATGCAGGGGACGCCGGAGGTCGACTCGGCCGCCGCCCTGCACGACACCGATGAGGCGCTGCGGATCTTCGAAGTCAACCTCGCGCCGCTGGCCGGGGGCGAGCTCAACTACCTGCGCGCGCCGTCGGCCGAGGCGGCCCAGCGATATGCGCCGGGCCTCCAGGTGGCGACCGAGGCGTTCGGCGAGGTGACCTACGAAGGCCGGATCGCCGTCTTGCACATCGACGGCAACCATGCCGAGGCTGCGGTGCGGCGCGACGTGGAGGGCTGGACGCCGCACGTGGCGCCCGGCGGCTGGATCATCTTCGACGACTACGATTGGGCTTTCGGCGACGGCCCGAAGGTCGTCGCCGACGAATTCGTCGCTGCGAACGAGGCGCGGATCGCCGCGCACTTCAAGGCCGGCGTCGCGCTCTTCGTGCAGCTGAAGCGGTGATGGCGGGCGCGGCGCGGCGCCTGGCGATGCCGCTGCGGGTCGACGAAACCGCCGCCGCGGGCCGCCACCCCTACGGCGCTGAGGCCTACGCCGAGGCGATCGCCGCCAGCCAGGGCTGGACCGCGCGCGACGTCGCCGCCTGGGGAACCGGCGTGACGATCCGGCCCGCCGGTCCCAACGCGTGGGATGCGGCCGGGCCTTATCCTCGCACGCCGCTGGCCGCTGACGCTGACCTCGGAGCGGGCCTGGATCAGCTGCGAGCGGCCGGCCTGGTCTCGGTCGTGCTGGTCCCCGATCCGCTCGCCTCGCCGCTGCAGTCGGCGCTGGCGGCCGCGTTCGAGGTCTGCCGGCCGTTCAAGACCCATCTCCTGATCGACCGCGGCAAGGGCTACGCGCCCAGCAAGCACCATCGCGACGAGATCCGGCGGGCCCAGCGCCGCTGCCGCGTCGAGGTGGTTCCGCTGGCCGAGCGGCTGACCGATTGGCGGGCGCTCTACGGCGCGTTGGTCGAGCGGCGCGGGGTGGCCGGCGTCGCCGCATTCCCGGACCCTTATTTTCCGGTGCTCGCCCGATCGCCGGCGTTCGTCGCGTTCGCCGCATTTGTCGGCGACGAGATCGCCGCGATGACGATCTGGTTCGAGCACGCCGGCGTCGCCGTCTACCACCTCGCCGCGGCCAGCGAGCTCGGCTACGCCAACGGCGCCGCCTACGCGCTGAACGACGCGGCAATCGCCCATTTCGGCGCCGCCGGCATCGTCGATCTGGGCGGCGGCGCGGGCCTCGCCGACGACCCGGGCGACGGCCTCTTCCGGTTCAAGCAGGGCTTCGCCAATGCGCGGACGATCGCGCACCTTTGCGGCGCGGTGCTCGACCCGGCGGCCTACGCGCGGCTCTGCAGCAAGCGGGCTTCGCGGACCTCGTTCTTCCCGGCCTATCGCGGCTAGGCGACGTTCAGGCGGCGTAACGGGCGCCGGTCTCCCAGATCGCGTACATCTGCCGAAACGCCGCCTCGAGCCGGCGCGCAAAGCCGGCTTCGTCGCGGAGGATGGAGCCGTCGAAGCGGGCTCGCATGCTCTGCCGCAGCGCGTCCAGCGCGCGGAGGTCGGCGGTCACCGCCAGGGCGCGGTCGACATAGTCGTCCCAGCTTTCCGCCACCAGGCTGTGCAGGCCGAGCGGCTCGAGCCGGAGCACGCCCAGCCGGCCGTAGAAGTCCGGACCCCGCAGGGTGACGAGGGGCACGCCCTGCGAGACGGCTTCGGAGGACGTCGTGCCGCCCGCGCAGGGCGAAGGATCGAGCGCCAGGTCCAGCTCGCCGAACGCGGCCAGGTACTCGTCCCCCGTCGAGTGGCCGCTGAAGTCGAGCCGCTCCGGGTCGACGCCGCGGGCGGCGAAGCGGGCGCGCGTGGCCTCCTGCAGCACCGGATCCACGAAGGCGCCGTATTTCAGCATCAGGCGCGAGCTGGCGCGCCCCGCGAGGATGCGCGCCCAGGCCGTGACGGTGGCGTCGCTGAGCCGGCCCGGGTGGGTGAAGCTGCCGAAGGTGACGTGGCCCTTGCGCAGCGCCGGCGTCGGGGTCGGCGCGGCGCGCTGGCCGGGGCGGAAGGGCGCGATGATCGGACCCACCGCCAGATCTTCTCGACGAACAGGGCCTCGTCCTCGGGGCCGTCCATTCCGTCGGCGTGGATGACGTAGTCCATGGCCGCCAGGCCGGTGGACTGCACGTAGTTGATCCAGGCCGCCTGCACCGGCGCCGGCTTCAGCGCGAAGACGCCGAGCCGCCCGCGCGCGGTGTGGCCCCAGAGGTCGACCAGCACGTCGATGCGGTCGTCCGCGATCGCCTGCGCCGCCTGCGCGTCGTCCATCCCGCCGATGATCCGGCGCTCGCCAGCGCGGGCTCCGGCCAGTCCCGCCTCGTCCGCCGCGTAGAGGACGACCGCCACGTCGTCGGTGTGACTGTCGAGCACCGGCTCGATGAACTGCTTCAGCTGCAGGTTCAGGAACCCTGGCGCCCAATAGCCGATTCGCAGCCGCCGCCCGGCCTGGGGCGGGTTCGCGAAGTGCTTGGCCGAGTCGTGCGGCGGCGCGTACAGCTCCGCCCAACGCCGCACCTCCTCAGCATGACGCCTCACCCCGTCGACCGTGAAGAAGCAGGCGTAGAGCAGGAATTCGTGAACCTGCGCCGACGGGAAGGCCCTGGCGGCGGCCGTGAACACGTCGATCGCCTCCTCGATCCGCCCCTGGTGCTGGAGCGACAGCCCCCATGAGAGCAACCGCTGCGCCGTGGGCGGCTCGTTGGCGACCGCCCGTGCGAACGCGGAGGACGCCGGGCCCATCAGCTTGGCGGCGTAGAGCTCGCCGGCGACGGCCTCGGCGTAGGCGGCCTCGGTCGTGAAACGGACCATGTCGGCGTCGGCGTCGGCGATGAACTTCAGCGCGTGGAAGGCCTGGGCGTCGCGCAGCGCCGAGCGGTGGCCCGGCCAATCGCCTGCCGCGCCGCGCGCCGCCGCGAGCCAGTAGTGCAGGGCGGGCTCGTGGATCGGCGCGTCGATCAACGCCTGCAGCCGGCGGGCGGCGTCCAGCGGGCGCCCGGACAGGATCTCGGCCTTCGCCGCATAGAGCTCCGACTCAATCGAATCGCCTTCGGCCAGCGCCAGGCTGTTCACGGCGAGGATCCCCCATGCCGGACGAAGCCCAGCGCGACAAAGCTGGGCGAGTCATGGTTAGTCGCCTCTTAATGTCTGCCGGCCCCGCCCTCGCGACCGGACTGCCGATCCTCGGGATACACGGCGCGCCGCGCTCGGGGACGACCTGGCTCGGCCAGATCTTCAACGCCTCGCCGCAGACGGCCTTCCGCTACCAGCCGTTCTTTGCGCACGCGTTCCGCGCCAGGGTCGATGCGGCGCGCACGCCCGAGGCGCTCGAGGCGATCCTGGACGAGATCGCTGTCACCGAGGACGAGTTCATCCTGCAACGGGGCTCGGCGGCGCTGGCCCGCGAGACGCTCGAGTTCCCGAAGCGCGAGATCACGCGGCTGGTCTACAAGGAAGTCCGCTACCACAACCTGCTGCCGCTGCTGCTGCAGATCCCGCGGCTGCGGGGAGTCGGCATCGTGCGCAATCCGCTCGACGTGCTGGCCTCCTGGGTGCGCGCGCCGCGGGAGTTCCGGCCGGAATGGCGGCTGGCCGACGAGTGGCGGTTTGCGCCCTCAAAGAACCAGGGACGGCCGGCGGAATTCTACGGCTACGCGCGGTGGAAGGCGGCGGCGCTGCTGTTCGAACGGCTGCAGGCGGCGGATCCCGCGCGTTTCCGTATCGTCAGTTACGAGGCGCTGGTCGGCGATCCGGTCGGCGAAAGCGCCGCGCTGTTCGCGTTCGCGGGTTTGCCGATGTGCGATCAGGTCGAGGCGTTCCTGGCGCGGTCGACCTCGTTCGAGGATGGCGACCCGTACGGCGTGCTGCGCGGCGCTGGCGGCCTGGGGGATACCGGCGACCTGCCGGACGATATCCGGCAAGCCGTTCGCGACGATCTCAGCGGCACGCCCCTCGAAAAGCACCTGTAGCGGCGCGCAGCCGCAGCGCGGCCGCGCGCGTTATGGTCGGTTGCATGCAGCGCATCGCCGGCATTCACCAAAGCGTGTGGCCGATTCGACGCAGCCAATCGTTAACCCGCGCGTTGGCCGTGCTAGCATTTGACCTTGCGTCCGCAGAGCGCCCCGGGGAGATCCCAATGAGACGTTCCGGCAGAGTAAGCATCGCCATCCCGCGCGATGAGATAGAGCAGGTGCGCGGTATCGTGGAGGCCGGCGAGTTCGCCTCGACCGCGGCGGTCATGCGTGAGGCGCTGCGCGCCTTCCTGCACCGGCGCGCGCTGCACGCCGGCCAGTTCGGCGCGGCGCGGCTCAGCCGCACGTTGCAGGCGCGCCTGGAGTCGCTGGAGCCGGCCGAACGCGTCGACCTCCTCTTCGACGCGGGCGACGCGAAGGCCTGAATCCACACTGTGTGTCCCTCCCCTCCTGGGGCGGGAGACCGCGAAGCGGTCGGGTGCGCAAGTTTCGAGCCGCCTCGATGCTTGTCGTCTGATCTCGCGGACGCTCCAGACATCCCCACCCGGCGACGCTTCGCGCCGCCACCCTCCCCATGAAGGGGAGGGAGCAGAAAGGGCGCGCCTTCCGACGCGCCCCTTCGCCGTTCCGAAAGTTGGTTCGGGCTTACGCCTTCGCCGGGGCCTGTTCGGCCGCCTGGGCCATGCTCGGGGTCGGGCGGGCCAGCGGGTAGAACTTCGGGGCCATTTTCACGAGCGCCTCCGAGAGGATGGTCTCGGTCGTCCAGCCCGCTTCCTTGGTCAGCGTCTCGATCGGGCGCGGCTGCGAGTAGAGGATGATGTTCTCGCCGCTCGAGCCGAACACCTGGCCGGAGACGTTCTTGGCCGCTTCGGAGACCAGCGCCACCGAGAGGCGCGCCGGCTGATCGGGGCGGATCGCCTGGGCCATCTGCTGGCGGCGGGCCGCCGCCGCCTCGTCCTTCACCGGCACCGACTGGGTCATGCGGGTCCAGGCCACCGGGGCCAGCGCGTTGGCGCGCACGTTGTTGCGGGCGCCTTCCATCGCGATGATCCGCGACAGGCCCGCGATGCCCATCTTGGCCGCGCCGTAGTTGGTCTGGCCGATGTTGCCCAGCAGGCCCGAGGTCGAGGTGAAGAACACGTAGGCGCCGTCGTTCTGGTCGCGGAAGTGCTCGATGGTGGCGCGCGCCACGTTGAACGAGCCCTTCAGGTGCACCTCGATCACCTTGTCCCAGTCCTGCTCGCTCATCTTGTGGAACATGCCGTCGCGCAGGATGCCGGCCGGATTGATCACCGCGTGCAGGCCGCCGAACGCCTTCAGCGCCTGCTCGACCATGCCCTGCACGGCCGCCAGATTGGTGACGCTCTCGGAATTGGAGATGGCCTTGCCGCCCGCGGCGCGAATCTCCTGGGCGACCGCCTCGGCGGGACCGGCCGAGCCTTCGTCGCCGCCGGCGAGCCCGCCGCCGAGGTCGTTGACCACCACCTTCGCGCCTTCCTTGGCCGCGATCAGCGCGCAGTCGCGCCCGATGCCGTTGCCGCCGCCGGTGACCAGCACGACCTTGCCGTCCAAAATGCCCATTGGGTCTATCTCCAGGATAAGAAATCG
>DATNEH010000096.1:0-7264 GCA_035553015.1 Caulobacteraceae bacterium
GGGCAGGCCATCGTATTTCAGCCGGTGCGTAAAGTCGGTGATCGGCCGGCCCTCGTCGCTGGCCGTGACGTTGAAGAGCTCCGTGAGCCGGGGCGTAAAGCGCTTGATCTTGAGCGTGGTGTCGAGGAACAGCGTCGCCACGTCGGTGGCCGCCATCAGGTTCTGCAGGTCGCTGTTGGCGCGGGAGACGCCTTCCAGCTTCACCTTCAGCTCGCTGTTGACGGTTTGCAGCTCCTCGTTGACCGACTGCAGCTCCTCCTTGCTGGTTTCGAGCTCCTCCGAGGTCGACCGATATTCCTCGTTGATCGACTGCAGCTCCTCGTTGGCGATGCGCAGCTCCTCGTTGGCGCCCGCCGACTCCTCGCGCACTTCTCGCAGCCGAACCTGGGTGAGGCGCAACTCCTCGGCCAGACGCCGCACCGTTTCGGCCGCCTGCCGATCATCTCCGGCGCCGACCGCGGACTCGACCGCTTCCTCCACGCCCTCGCCCTCGATGAAGAACACGATGGCCCGGCGTGCGCCGCGTGTGATCCCCGGATCCACGGGGCGCACCTGCAGATAGACCCGATGCGAGGCGCCGTTGAACTGCACGAAGATCGGTATGCTGAGGCTGGCCTCGCCGCGAACGAACGCCCGATGCAGCGCGGCGCGCAGCTCGAGCCGCAGCTCGGGCCGCGCCAGCTCGGTCACGTCCGCCGTCAGACGCCCGCCCGAGGGCTGGAGATAGCGCCCGGCGCGTTCGGACAGGTGCGCCGCGTGGTAGGTGTCGTCGACGAGGATGCTGGGCGGCGCCGCCTCCTCCAGTCCTTCACGGTGGATCGCGCCGTCCGAGGCGGCCTGGTCGGCCTGCTGCCGCGCGACCGTCGCCGCACCACCGAAGCTCGGCGCGCCCGCGAGCCTCGGCAGGGTCGGCGGTCTCTCCTTGCTGCCCGCGATCGCCTGGTAGACGTGCGCCTCCTGGTCGATCGGCCGGAACAGCCCGCCGGGGTGCTCGGCGCTCTCCGAAGAGCCGAGGAACAGGTATCCGTTCGGCGCCAGCGCGTAGCGAAAGGTGGCGATCACCTGCTGCTGCAGGTCCCGCTCCAGGTAGATCAACAGGTTGCGGCACGAGATCAGGTCGATGCGCGAGAACGGCGGGTCGCGCAGCAGGCTGTGGTTGGCGAACAGCATGATGTCGCGCAGCTCGCGCTTGACCTGGTAGTGCGCGCCGTCGCGCACGAAGTAGCGCCGCAGCCGCTCGGGCGAGACGTCGGCTTCGATCGCGGCCGGGTAACGGCCCTCACGCGCCACCGCAAGCGCGGTGGGGTCGAGATCCGACGCCAACACCTGAATTTCGGGCCGCACCTCGCGCTTCGACGCCTCCTCCAGCAACAGGATTCCGATGCTGTAGGCCTCTTCGCCGGTGGCGCAGCCGGCCGTCCAGACCCGCACCTGCTCGTCCGCCTGTCGTCCGTCGAACAGCTGAGGGATCACCTGCGTCGCCAGCACGTCGAACGAGCGGGGATCGCGGAAGAACGAGGTGACCGAAATCAGGAGGTCCGCGAACAGCGCCTGCGCCTCCTCTGGATGATCACGCAGGTGGGCGTAGTAGTCCGCCAGCCGGTCCCTGCGCGCTACCTGCGCGCGGCGCTGGATGCGGCGCAACACCGTCGAACGCTTGTAGTTGGCGAAGTCGTGACCGCTGCGCACGCGCAGCTGGGCGAGAATGCGTCGCAGGTAGTCCTCGTCGCCATCGACGAACTCGCCCTCGGCGATGCGGCTCTTGACCCGCGCCAACTCGGCGAGCCGCTGCGCCAGTTCCTTCAGCGGCAGGACGATATCCACAGCGCCGGTGGCGATCGCCGCGGCGGGCATCGACGAATGCTCCGCCTCCGCCGGATCCTGCACCAGAACGATGCCGCCGGCTTCCTTCACCGCCTTGACGCCCAGCGAGCCGTCCGATCCGCCCCCGGACAGGATCACCGCGAAACCGTCGCCGTGCTGGGCGGCCAACGACCGGAAGAAGAAGTCGATCGGCCCGCGCCTGCCCGCCATATCGGTGAAGCGCTCGGCGGCGATCTGCTCGTGCGTGATCGACAGGCTGTGGTCGGGCGGAATCACATAAACGTGGTTGGCTTCGAGCGGCTGCGGCTTGTCGACCGACGTCACCGGCATGCTCGTCCGCATGCTAAGGATATGGCCGAGCTCGCTTTCGCGATCGGGGGCGAGGTGCAGGATGACCACGTAGGCGAGGCCGAGGTCGGCCGGCAGGCTCTCGAAGAAGGTCTGGAGCGCCTGGACGCCGCCGGCGGACGCGCCGATCCCGACAACGGGCGGCGCGCCGTCCTTGATCGGCGTCGGTCTGTGCGCCCGGGCTCTCGCCATACTCTCACCCCGTCCCAGCACCGCTGCGTCACGGCCCACCCTTGACCGCCTCACAAGAATGAAGTGCGCAGAAGTGCTCCTGGGCCTCACGAGAAGCTTACGCCCGCCCACGAAAATCTGAAAACGATTGCCCCCCGGGGACACCCGGAACGGATGCAGGCAGCGGCGCTTTCCGCCCATGGCCGGATCGGGCCGCCGCCAGGCGCCTGCAATCGACGTTGGACAGCGCGGCCGGCCCGCGCCAGAAGTCGCGAGGAAAGCCCGCCGAGGCGAGGCTGAGCGTAACGGAGCGGCGATGGCGGACGCAGAAAAAGGCGGGGCAGGCGAGGCGGCTTATCCGCTCGCCGGACTGAAGGTGCTCGACTTTTCGCGGGTGCTGGCCGGCCCGTTCGCTGGGCGGATGCTGAGCGACCTCGGGGCCGACGTGGTGAAGGTCGAGCCGCCGGACGGCGACGTCACGCGCCAGTGGGGCAAGGTCACCGCGGGGCTGCCCGGCTATTACTTCCAGCAGAACGCCGGCAAGCGGAACATCTCGATCGACCTTCGGGCGCCGGGTGCGCGCCAGCTGGTGCTGGCGCTGGCGCAGCAGGCCGACGTGCTGATCGAGAACTATCGGCCGGACGTGATGCCGCGGCTCGGGCTCGGCTGGAATGACCTGCACGCGGCCAACCCGCGTCTGATCATGCTGTCGATCTCCGGCTTCGGGCAGGGCGGGCCGGAGTCGCACCGCGCCGCGTACGCGCCGATCGTCCACGCCGAGAGCGGGCTGATGGAGCGCGCGCAGCGGCGCAGCGGCGGGCTGCCCAGGCGGGACCTGCCGCTGTCGGTGGCCGACACCAACGCCTCGCTGCACGGCCTGGTGGGCCTGCTGGCGGCGGTGATCATGCGCCAGCGCACCGGCGTCGGGCAGCACGTCGACATCGCCATGATCGACGCCACCGTCGCCACCGATGACCAGCTGCAGTACGACCTGGAGGCCTCGGAGGGCACCGCGCCGCTCCCCAGCGACACCTGGGAGACCGGCGCCGGGCCGATCCTGGTCTCCGGCGACTTCCGCTACATCTGGCGGCTGCTGACCAGCCGGCTCGGCGTTCAGGAGGTGTCTGCGCCCGACCTGGCGGCCAAGATCGCCGCGCGCCGCGCCGCTGTCGCCGACTTCATGCTGAGCCTCAAGACCTGGCCCGAAGTCGAAGCCGCGTTTGCGAAAATGAACGTGGCGTGGGGCGAGGTGCGGCCGGCCTCCAACGTGCGCGCGCAGCCGACGCTGGCGCACCGCGGCTCGATCGTCGAGGTCGACGACCGCGCCGGCGGCACCCGGCCGGTGACCCAGTCGCCCTACCGTTGGTCGAGCGCCAAGAGCGGCGTCAAAGGCCCCGCGCCGCATCGCGGCGAGCACAACGCCGAGGTGATGGCGCAGTGGCTCGAGTTGTCGGCGGATGAAGTGGCGGATCTGTCGGCCGCCGGCGTGCTGCTGCAGGACGAGGCGGCGGCCGGCGGCTAAACCAGTTTTGACGGCGCGGCAGGAGCGGTCGCCGCCGTCCGCGTCTCCAGCCGCCAGCTGCGGGACAGAAGGTGGTAGAGCGGCTCGCGCATCAGGAGGCTGGAGGACCAGCGCGCGGCGAGCGAGGCCAGCATCAGCGGACCGACCAGGCCGGGCTCGCGCGTCATCTCCATCAGGATGACGGCGCTGGTCAGCGGCGCCTGCACGACGCCGGAGAGGTAGCTCGACATGCCGAGCACGACGGCGTCTCGGCCGGCGATCGGCAGGCCAAACCGCGCGAACGCCGCGCCGAACCCGGCGCCGGCGGCCAGCGACGGCGAGAAGAGGCCGCCCGGCGCACCGCAGACCGCGGCGGCGAGGTTGGCCACGAACTTACAGATCGCGAACCAGAAACCCCGGCCCGGATGGTCGGTCAGTAGCGACTTGGCCTCGTCATAGCCGGCGCCGAAGGTTAGGCCGCCCGAGGCGACTGCCACCAGCGCTGCGGCGAGCCCGCACAACGTCGAGAACAGCACCGGATGGGCGCGACGCCAGGCGTTGACCGGGTTGGAAACCGGACCCGACAGCCAGGCGACCGCCTTGGCGAAGGCCCCGCCGAAGAGACCGCCGGAAAGGCCGATGACCGGCGCCAGCACCCAGGCCATCCCGAGCGTGTGCTCGCCGCCCTGCACGCCGAAATAGGCGTAGTCGCCCTGCAGCGCGTAGGAGGTGAAGCCGGCCACTACGACGACCAGGATCACCGTCGCGTGGGTGCGCTTCTCGAAGCTCTTGGCGAGCTCCTCGACAGCGAAGACGACGCCGGCGATCGGGGTGTTGAAAGCGGCCGCGACGCCCGCCGCTCCGCCGGCCAGGATGATCGCCCGCCGGCCAGGTCCGCCCTTCAGGCCGCGGGTCAGCGAACGCAGGATGCCGGCGACGACCTGCACGGTCGGCCCTTCGCGGCCGATCGAGGCGCCGCAGACGTAGAGGCCGGCTGCCAGCACCACTTTCCAGACCGCGGTCTTCATCGTGACGCGCTGGCCGCCCCAGCGGCCGGTCCAGCGCTGCTCGGCCGCCGCGATCACCTGCGGGATGCCGCTGCCGGCGGCCTCCGGCGCGAAGCGGCGGGTCAACCAGGTCGCGACGCCGAAGCCGATCGGCAGCAGCAGCAGCGTGAGCGGCGCGTTGAGCGCGTAGAGGCGGGTGTGCGCCGCCATCGCCACGTTGCTGATCCATGCGAAACCGGCGCCCGCAGCCCCGCCCAGCATCGCCACCGCGACGAGCACTCCCAGCCGCCAGGCCTGGCGCGCATAGAGCCGCGCCCGAGCCCTCTGCCGGCGATCGAACTTGCGGAACGGGGTCGAGAGCAGGGACGCCACCATCGCGAGCCGATAGGCGTTTCGCCGACCTCGTGGCAAGCGGCCAGACCTCCTTCGCGCAAGGCTCCTTCCCGCGAAGCTCTGGCGGATCGATCCCGATTTCCCAAGTGTTGGGCGGGCGGGCGGCCGGCCAGCCTGTTCAGGCGAAAGGAGCTCCACGATGATCCGCAAGGCGAACGCAGTCTGGAACGGCGCGGGCCGGGACGGGACCGGCAAGCTCACCACCCAGTCGGGCGTGCTCAGCGACGCGAACTATGGCTACCGCAGCCGCTTCGAGAACGGGCCGGGGACCAATCCGGAGGAGCTGATCGCCGCGGCGCACGCCGGCTGCTTCTCGATGGCGCTGGCGTTCGGGCTGCAGGCCGCCGGATTCACCGCCGACGAGATCCGCACCGAGGCGGCGGTCGAGATCGTCCAGGAAGGGCAGGGCTTCAAGATCAGCCGCTCGGCGTTGACGCTACGCGCCCGCATCCCCGGCATCGACGACGCGAAGTTCCAGGAACTGGCCCAGGGCGCCGAGAAGAACTGCCCGGTCTCCAAGGCGCTCAACGCCGAAATCTCGCTGGACGCCAAGCTCGAGGCTTAGCGCTCCAGGAACGCGAGCAGCGCCTCGGCGGTCGCCGCGGGTTGCTCCTGCTGGACCCAATGGCCGGCGCCCTCGATCAGCGTCGCACCGCGGAAGTCGGCGCAGGCGCGCGTCTGCATCGCCTCGAACACCCCCGGCGACTGGAAGACGCCCCAGTCGGCGGCGCCGGCGATGAACGTCGCCGGGACCTCGATCTGGCGGCCGGCGAAGAGCCGCAGGTCCTTGCCGGTCATGCCGTTGGTGGCGCAGCGGTACCAGTTGAGGCCGCCCTGCAGCCCGGTCGCGGCGAAGGCGCGAGCGTAGACCGCCAGATCGGCGTCGGGCAGCCAGGCGCAAGCTGCGATCTGGGCGGGCGTCGGCATGAAGGGCGCGACGGCCGCCGGCATCGTCGCGGCCAGCGGCATCACGTAGTAGTCGGGCAGCAGCGCCAGCTGGTCGGCGGTCCAGCCCGCGAGGCGGTGCGGTCGGTTGCCGGCCCAGTCGGCGCTCTTCACGTGGTAGTAGGCGCGCAGGAAGTCGTGCAGGCCCTCCGGTGACTGCATCATGTCGGGCTCAGCGTCGGGGCCGGAGTAGTACCACTGGTAGTTCTTGCGCGGCGGCGAACTGGCTGCCAGCGCGGCGCCGAGCTCGGCCATGCGGACCGGGGCGGGCGGCGCCGGCGCGGGCGTTCCGCCGAACGGCGCGCTCATCATCGCCAGGCTGCGGAACAGGTCGGGCCGCACCAGCGCGCAGTGCGCGGCGACCGACGAGCCGAAGTCGTGGCCGATCACGGCGCGCACTTCGGCGAGGCCGAGCGCGAACACCAGTTCGAGGATATCCTGCGCGAGGTTCAGCTGCCGGAACGAGGCGAGGTCGCCGTCGAAGCGGCCGTCCCAGCCGGTCGTCGCGCCATACCCGCGCTGGTCCGGGGCGATGACGTGGTAGTTGGCCTGCGCCAGGCGCGGCATCACCTTGCGCCACGACCAGGCCAGCTCCGGGAAGCCGTGCAGCAGCATCAACGCCGGCCGGCCTGGCTCGCCTGCCTCGAGCAGGTGGACGCTCAGGCCATTGACGCCGTCGATCCTGCGGCTGCGGATCCCATCTGGCAGCGCCGCGCCGAAGTAGGCGTCGTCGGTCATTGGAGGGCCCTCGCCGTTCGCGTCAGACGAAGAAGGCGTTCAGCATGGCGACGTCGGAGACCAGCGTCTCGGCGCGACAGACCTTGCCGTCGCGCAGGCGCAGCAGCGTGATCAGGTGCTCGTCGAGCCGTCGCCCGTCGCGCTCGCCGGTGTTGTGCATGAGCACGGCGACGTCGTCCCAGCCGTAGAGGACATGGCGCAGATCGATCTCGAGACCGCTGCCGGCGACGATCTGCAGCCGCTTCGCGACGCCGTCGCGTCCCTTCGCCTCGCCCGACATCGTCGAGCCGCCTGGCAGCGTCCACACCACGTCGTCGGTGAGCAGCGCCTCCAGGAG
>DATNEH010000097.1:0-11771 GCA_035553015.1 Caulobacteraceae bacterium
CGAAGAAACGCGATTCATCGTGCCTCAGGCTGTGAAGGTCCAGCTCCGGACAGCTCTCGACAATCTGGGGATCAACGAGAGCACGCTCTATCCTGAGATCGAGCGCGCTGCCAAACGTATCAAGAATCGTGACACCACCCACGCGGCCAACTGAGCGGATGTGGTGCCAAGAATGCGGCTCATCCGGCCGGTGGCTTTATCCCCCGGCGTTCGCCGGGATGAGCGGGCGCGGGTTAGAGCGGAACTACTGGCAGGACAATGCGCGACGGGCGCTCGGCGTCGTGGAACACCGTGTTGGTGGCCACCCGCCAGCTGGTGTTGGCGTTCAGCGGCTCGCCGGTGTTGGGGTTGACGTCGAAGCGCGGGAAGTTGCTCGACGAGATGTCTACGCGGACGCGGTGGCCGGCGCCGAAGACGAGCGCGGTCGGGTTGAGCGTGATCTCGAACTCGTAGGCGCGGCCGGGCTCGAGCGCCGAGGCGACGGTCCATGACGAGCGGTAGCGGGCGCGGATGATCCCGTCGCCGATGTTGAGCGCGACGCCGCCCCGTTCCGCGGTCTCCGGGAAATCGGCGCTGGGCGGCCAGACGTCGATCAGCTTGGCGGTGAAATCGGTGTCCGGCCCGTCCGAGCTCGCCCACAGCCGCACGGTGATCGGCCCGATGACCTGCAGCGGCGCGATCAGCGGCTCGGTCTGGAACACCAGCACGTCGGACCGTTCGGCCAGCGGCCGGTCGTCCTCGCATGGCCAGAGACCCGGGCGGCACGCCTGGTCGTGCGCGCCGGCCAGCATCAGGTCGCGCTGCGAGGAGACGTTGCCGCCGATCGTGGGGACCGGATGGCGCGGGTCGAACCGGTAACTGGTCGGCGCGGCGGCGCCCGGCGGCTTGGCCGAAAGCGCGCCGCCCGCATGCAGGTAGAACGGCGTCGCCACCGCCTCGGGCAGCGGCCAGGTCGCTGCGTCGCGCCAATGCCCGCCGACGAAAAGCCGGCCTTCCGGCGTGCGATGGCCGTCGCCGCCGCCCATCACGAAGATCCGCACCGGCGCATCGGCCTCGGCCCCGTTCGCCTCGCCCTTCAGCCAGCGGTCGAACCAGCGCATCTGGATGGCCGGCATGTCGAGCGCTGCGTCGGGCCCGAACTCGGCGATGCCCGCGTAGCTCAGCGCCTGCTGGCCGTGCGTCCACGGCCCGAACAGCAACCGCTGCGGGCTGTGCTTCGCTTTCGCGAGGGCCGGGAACGTCAGGTTGGCCACCGAGACGCCCCAGCTGTCGTAGGCGCCGGTCACATGGATCGCCGGCACGTCCTGATAGCGATCCAGGTGCTCGAAGACGCCGAAGCCCATGTCGGTCCAGAAGTCGTCGTTGTCGCCGTGGCCGAGCGCCTCGACCAGCCAGGCTTCATAGTCCGGCGCGTGGCGCAGCGCGGTCGCGCCGGCCTGCAGCGGCAGCGCCTTGGCCGCCTGGCGGATCGCGTGGCCGAGCGCCTCGATTTCCAGCCGCTGCGCCTCGTCGAGCCCGAGCCGGTCCAGCGCGGCCTTCGCGCCGGCGAGCTGGGCGGAGAGGTCGGGGCTCTCGGCCGGCGTCCGCTCGGTCCCGTCCGGCATCAGCCAGCGGCCGGTCGGCTGGCCCGCTTCGTCGATCACCGCGCCGGTCTGGCGGCCGTCCGGGGTCAGCGCCGGGCCGATCGCATTGCCCAGCGACAGCACCCAGGAGAGCCAGCGCAGTTCCATCGCGCCGCCGTTGCGCATGCCGAAGCGGCCGGGATTGCTCATCGCATCGACCGGGATCGTCGCGGCCAGCGCCGGCGCGCCCTCGATGGCGAGCGCATGCTGGACGGCGCCGTCGTACGACGTGCCGACCGTGCCGACCTTGCCGTTCGACCACGGTTGGGCGGCGATCCAGGCGAGCAAATCCGCGCCATCCGCCCCGTCGTCGCGGAGCGGGTTCCAGCGCCCGCCGGAGCCGAAGCGGCCGCGCACGTCCTGCACCACCACCACGTAGCCGGCCGGCGTCAGCCGCCGCCAGAACATCCCCCGCTGCAGTGTGAAGTCCTTGCCGTACGGCGTGCGCCGCACGACGGCCGGGAAGCGTCCCGCAGCCGGCGCGCCATCGCGTCCGGGGAAGTAGAGATTGGTCGCCAGCTGCACGCCGTCGCGCGCGGCGACCATCACGTCGCGCTGCTCGATGATCTCGAAGGGCTCGGCCTGGGGCATCGGTGGATCGAACACCAATCGCGGCTGTGGGGCGAGCGCGGATCAAACAGCGCGAGAGCTTCGCCTTTAAGTTTTTATTGTGATATTTCCAGAATAGGTTGCCTGTGAGCGAGGGCGCGGGATGTCGGCCAGGAAGACTGCGGAAGATGAGGCGTCAACGGACGCTGGCGACCTTCCATTCGATCTCCGCGAAGCGGCCGTCGCGCCGGCGCTCGAGCACAGAGCTTATGCCGCCGCTATCGCGCGTGCGATGGGAATCTCGGCTGAGAACGCCGTCGCACTGCAACAGGCGAACGGCGAGCTCGCCGTCGTCGCCACCGGCAAGTCGGTGAACCAGATTCTCGCCAGCCTGCGGCCATCCGCAATCACCCGGGGCGGGCGGGCGGGCGACATCGAACCTCATCCCGTCAAACAAAAGGAATCCTGACGTGGCATTTCCGACGGCGGTCAACAGCCAGATTACCGACTCCATAACGCAGGCCAACGTTTCCGTGCTTGGCGAGGCGCCGGCGCTGGCGCTCAGCAACCTCTACCAGGCTTCCGCGCAGGCCTTCGCGCTCATGATGCAGAACGCCGCCAATGCGCAGCAGCAGACCAATATCACCGCCCAGGCGGTGACCACGCAGGGCGTGGTGGTGCTCTATTCGACCGCGTCAGCCGAGGCCGCCAAGCTGGCCCAGTCGGACGTGCCGGACAATCTGCTCGAGCTGCTCACCGCGCTGCGCGCCGCCTCCACTCCGATCCCGTCCTGACGTGGCGCGTCGCCCCTCGCAAGGTCGTGGCCGCCGGGCCGCTCAAACAGGAGACGCGGCGATGGCCGATCCGGACCCCGAGACCGAGGTGATCGAGGCGGCCGAGCAGGCCGAGCAAGCTGAGCTTCGGGCGGCCAGGGCGGCCGAAGCGGCGGTGGCGGCCGCCGACCGGGCGCAGCCGCCCGGGGCCCAGTCTGCCGCCGGCCACGCGACGGTCAACGACCAGCTGATCGACGCGCTGACGGCCGTCGAGGCTGCGGGCGAGTCGCCGCCCCTGACCGGCGCGGCGCTAGCGCAGATCAGGGCGCAGGCGGTTGGGCTCGCCCTGCTCAACGCCGCGGGCGCGCAACAGAACGCCTATGTCACGGCCAACGCCACGGTCCTGGCCGCGGTCGCTCGCATTCTGGCGGCCGGCGGCCGCACCGCCCAGTCCGACGCGCAAGGAGCCAAGTCCGGTGGATGACTCCAGCGCCGACCCGACCATGGCGCAGGTCGCGCCCGGCTTGCGCCCGCCCGCGGACGGCGCCGGCGACCAGTACGACGTCGTCGCCCAGGCTTGCGCAATGGCGATCGCCGACGCGACGGCCTACCTGCGCAACGCCGAGATCATCGCCACCGCCGTCGTCGGCGCGGCGATGGAGCGGCTGGTGACGGGTGCAGATGCGGGCGGGGCGCAGGCAGCGATCGCGGCCGCGCAGGAATCGGTGCTGGCCGCCGCGCGGACACTCGAGACGGTCGCCCAGGTGGCGACCCGCACCCTGCTGGACTTCCCCGCCCGAAGCACGGATGCGGCGACAACGCCGGCCCCGCCAACTTGACGGGCGCGGTAGCGGCCGGCAAGCAACCCCGTAGTCTCAATTTCAGTCGTCGCCGTTGGCGCTCCATTGTCGGGGGAAGCTTTCTTGCGCACCATCATCAGCGTGCCCGCCCAGTTCCGCGGGCCGCCGAACTCGGTCAATGGCGGCTATGCATGCGGGGTGATGGCGCGGCTGATCGACGGCCCGTTCACCGCCGTGCTGCGCGCCCCGCCGCCGCTCGATACGCTGACGGCGCTGGTCCGCGACGATGACGTGGTGCGCTGGGAGCGCGAGAGCGGCGAGGTCATCGGCGAGGCGAGGGCGGCCACAGACGTCGTACCCGAGGCGCCGCCGGCCCCGTCGCTGCAGGCGGCGATCGCCGCCGCGCCGGGCTTTCCGGGCCTCGCGCGGCCGTTCCACCCGATCTGCTTCTGCTGCGGGGACAAGGTGGAAGAGGGCGTCGGACTCAGGGTGTTCGCCGGCCAGGTCGCCGGCGCGGCCGACGGCGTGGTCGCCGCGCCCTGGACGCCGAACCCGGCGTTCGCCGACGCCGACGGCCTGATCGCCCCCGAGGTGGTCTGGGCGGCGCTGGACTGCCCGGGCTCGGTCTCCTGGGTGGTGACGGTCGGCTCGGGCGGGCTCCTGGGCACCATGACCGGCGAGATGATCCGTCGGCCGGCGGCGGGCGAGCCCTGCATCGTGCTGGGCTGGCCGATCGAGCGGTCCGGCCGCAAGCTCGTCTCCGGCACCGCGCTCTATTCGGCCGACGGCGAGCTGATGGCCAAGAGCCACCAGATCTGGATCGGCCGCGCCCCCGCCGCTGCCGCCGCTTAGGCGCACCGTCGCGGGAACACGCAATGCGATCGTTCGCCCGCGTCAAGCACTACTTAACCGGTTACTCGTAGCGTCCTCCATGTCGGGGCATGCACGGGAGACCGGGGCATTGGCCACCGCCTGCTTTCCAGAGCCTGAATCCGCCGAGCAAGGGCTGCGCCTGAGCGTGCTCGTCGTCGACGACCACCAGCCCAACCGACGGATCATGGCCGTGCTCCTGGAATCGCTCGGATGCGCCGTTTCGTGCGCAGCGTCGGGTGAAGAAGCCGTCGAACTCGCCCGCCACGCCATCTTCGACCTCGTCGTGATGGACCTGCACATGACCGGGATCGGCGGCGACGAGGCGACGCGTCGGCTCCGGGCGCACGGGCGCTCGCGCAGCGCCTTCGTCGTGCAGTGGAGCTCGGACCCCATGGGGCGGCTGAACCACGGCCTCTACGATGCCCGGCTGGCCAAGCCGGCCGCACTCGACGAGTTGCAGGCGCTGGTCGCCGAGGTGCGGCGCCGTCTGCAGGGGCGCGTCAACGAGGAGATCCCCGTCCAGGTCCGCTTCCGGCCGACGACGTGACATCGCGGAAGCCGCCGCGGCTGAATCGCGTTATTGTGACGTCTGACATTGCTGCAGAGAAATAATCTGTCGCAATTGTAGGTCTTTCTGTCAGACTGCGATCGCCGCGACGCTGAGGGGTAGGGCATGTTTTCGGGCCGCGAGTCGCCGGGTGCGCCGCCGGCGGAACCTCCAACTGAAGACGCCGACATTGCTCGCATCGTCACCAGGCTCAGCTCAGAGTATGTCCTTCGGGCATTCCAGCTTCGGATTGAGCAGCACGGAGACATCCGCACGGGCCTGGTCGCGCAGGCGATCAATACGGCCAATACGGCGCACCTCGACGCACGTACCCCCGAGGGACGACGCGCGGCCGGCCCGAACGGCGTCATCCCCGACGAAATGCGTCGGCCGATCGGACTCGCCAGCCTGGCGGAGTCGACGGGCCTGCCGATCGAGAACATTCGCGAGATCGTGCAACGGCTGATCGATCGGGGCGCCTGCATACACGTCGATGGCGGCGTGATGATGCCGAGCGCCGCCGTGGAGTCGCCTGAGACGTCGGCCGCGGTGCTCGCAAACCTGGGTTACGCCCGCCGGCTGGCGCGCGATCTCGAGTCCGTGGGCCTGACGACGCCGCCCGCGAAGGATCATGGCGCGGTGGAGGATCTCGTCGTCGCCCGCCTCGTGGCGCGGCGGTGCGGCGCGTATCTCGTCCGCTCGATCGCACTGCTGGCGAAGACCTACGGCGACTTCCGCACCGGCATCCTCGTGCAGACGATCATCGTAGCCAACACCGCCTACTTGGACGTCCAGGCCGGCGAGGGGCGGCGCTACGCCGGCCTGCACCAGAATCTGCCGGACAAGCTGCGCCGGCCAATCAGCGTCGCGCGTCTCGCCGAAGCGTTGGACAGTCCGCTCGAGACGAAACGCCGACATGTGCAGGGCCTGATCGATGCAGGGCTCTGCGTGCTGGCGCAGGGCGGCCTGATCGTGCCGGGGGCGGTGCTGGAAACGCCGGCTGCGGCGTGCGCAATGCTCACCAACGTCGGGTATGTGCGCCGGTTCGTCCACGACCTGCGCCTGATCGGCCTCTGAACCTGGCTGCGGGCGGCAGTAGGGCGCCGCTGCGGCGGGCCCGCGAGGCCGCCGGACGGCCGCGCATAGCGAGTCGCTTTTCGCCACTGCGGGGTCTATGGATAGATGCATTCAATCGAACGCTTGTTTGGGAGGATCACGTATATGCGTGAAGCGGTCGTCGTTTCCTATGCCCGCACCGGTCTGGCCAAGTCGGCCCGCGGCGGTTTCAACATCACCCCCACCGTCAGCATGGCGGCGCACGCCGTGAAGCATGCCGTCGAGCGCTCCGGCGTCGAGCTGGAGGCGGTCGAGGACTGCTTCATGGGCAACGTGGCGCACGGCGGCGGCAACCTCGGACGCCAGGCGGCGCTGCTCGCCGGCCTGCCGATCACCACCAGCGGCGTCACCATCAACCGCTTCTGCTCGTCGGGCCTGCAGTCGATCGCGATGGCGGCGCGCTACGTCATGGACGACGGCGCCGATGTGGTCGTGGCCGGCGGAACGGAGTCGATCAGCTTCCCCAACACCGGCGTCGGCCGGGAGAACAACGACCCGCGGCTCACGCAGATGTACCCCGACATCCACATGCCGATGATCGACACCGCGGACATCGTGGCCGAGCGCTACAAGGTCGCGCGCGACTACCAGGACCAGTATTCCTACGAGTCGCAGATGCGCATGGCGGCCGCCCAGCAGGCCGGCAAGTTCAAGGACGAAATCGTCCCCATGCAGACCAAGATGAAGAAGGTCAACAAGGAGACGGGCGAGGAAACGATCGTCGACTACGTGGTGGATCGCGACGAGTGCAATCGTCCGGAAACCACGCTGGAAGGCCTCTCCAAGCTGGCGCCCGTGAAGGGGCCGGACAAGTTCATCACCGCGGGCAACGCCTCGCAGCTCTCCGACGGCGCGGCCGCCGTGGTGCTGATGGAAGCCAAGGAAGCCGAGCGCCGCGGCCTGAAGCCGATGGGCCGGTTCATGGGTTGGGCCGTCGCCGGCTGCAAGCCCGACGAGATGGGCATCGGCCCGGTGTTCGCCGTGCCGCGCCTGCTCGAGCGTCATGGCCTGAAGGTCGACGACATCGACCTGTGGGAACTGAACGAAGCGTTCGCCTCGCAGTGCCTCTACTGCCGTGACACGCTCGGCATCGACCCGGAGAAGTACAACGTCAACGGCGGCTCGATCGCCATTGGGCACCCGTTCGGCATGACCGGCGCGCGCCTGACCGGTCACATCCTCCAGGAAGGCCGCCGGCGCGGGAACGTCCGCTACGGGGTCGTCACGATGTGCATCGGCGGCGGCCAGGGCGGCGCGGGCCTGTTCGAAGTCTACAACTGACGCAGGGCTTGCAGCTGACCAGGGTCTTCGACTGACCTTGTCTGCCCGACGAGAGACGGGGAAAGGGCCGCTTCGGCGGCCCTTTTCTTTTGTGGCAAGCGGCGGCCCCAGGGCTCCAGCCGGTGCAGCAAGATGACGGTCCGCCTGGGCCGGATCATGGCGGCCTCCGACTGGTTCATCCTTCCGCGTCCGCATGAGCCGCTCGAGGGCTTCGGAATCGCGGTTGTCGAGGCCCAGCCGGTGTGCAACCGCGGCTTTCTCGGCCAAGATCGGCCCTCGATGGGCGCGGACAGGCCGTGCGGGGAGCGAGGCGACATGACGTTCGAGGTGCTGGCCGAAGGGCTGCAATTCCCGGAAGGGCCGATCGCGATGGCGGACGGCTCGGTGATCCTGGTCGAGATCGCCCGCGGAACCCTGTCGCGCATCTGGAACGGCAAGGTCGAGGTGGTCTGCGACCTCGGCGGCGGACCCAACGGCGCGGCGATCGGACCCGATGGCGCGATCTATGTCGCCAACAATGGCGGCGGCGGCCTGGCCGGCGGGCCGCGCCCGGCCGTGCAAGGCGGGATCGACCGGGTGGACCTGGCGAGCGGCAAGGCCGAGCGGCTCTACGACACGGTCACCGGCAACCCGCTTTCCGCCCCCAATGACATCGTCTTCGACGCCGAGGGCGGCTTCTGGTTCACCGACTTTGGCCGCACGGCCGGCCGCACCCGCCACCTCAGCGGCGTCTACTATGCGAAGCGCGACGGCTCGCGCGTCGACGAGATCTCGTTCGGCGGCACCGGCTACAACGGGATTGGCCTCTCGCCCGACGAGAAGACCGTCTACACCGCCGAGAGCTACACCGGCCGCCTGATCGCGTTCGATCTCGCGGGGCCCGGCCAGGTGGTCAAAGGCGGCCGGGGCGGGCGGCTGGTGGGCGCCGCGCCGGGGCGCGCGTTCTTCGACAGCCTTGCCGTGCAGGCCAACGGCGACATCTGCATCGCCTCGCTCGCCAACGGGATCACCACGATGAGCCCGGCGGGCGACTGCCGCCAGACGCCGTTCCCCGACCGGATGACCACCAACATCTGCTTCGGCGGCGCTGACCTGCGGCAAGCCTTCATCACCCTGTCGGAGACAGGCAGGCTGGTCCGCATGCCGTGGCCGGAGCGGGGGCTGAAGCTGAACTTCAGCGCCTGAGCCGACGGTTAGAGCCTGACGTCGCCGAACTCCAGGCCCAGGCGCACCTTGCCGATGCGGCCCAGGATGCCTGGGGTCAGCTGGCCGTGCTTGAGGCCGGTGAAGAGGTCCCTGAGCGCCCGCTGCAGCGGATGGGCCGCGTAGACGACCGTCGTTCCGGCGTTGTCGAAGGCGAACACGGCCGCGTCACGCGCGGCGCGGGTCAGGGTCTGGGCGGCCTGCATGAGGTCCAGGCCCACCGCGGGCGACCGTCCGGCCGCCACCGCGGTGTCGATCTCGGCGACCAGCCCGAGGTACCAGGTCCGCGCCGCCCGCAACCGGCCCTCCAGCTCGCCGATCCCGAACTGCACGACGCTGTCGTCGGCTTGCACGCCCTCGCCGAGCAGCCGCCTGGTGTTCGGCGCGAGCGCCAGCAGCTCGGCGAGCGCGGCCTGGGCGACGCCGCTCGCGAACGCCACCATGCCCATCTGGGCGAGCACCGTGCCTTCGCGCCCGAAGACGCCGCCCCGGTTGGCCTCCGACGCCATCGGGTACTCGAACGTCCGGTGCGCCGGCACGAAGGCGTCGATGTCGTAGTCGACGCTGTGCGTGGCTCTGAGGCCCATCACGTCCCACGAGCCCGCCTTGAGGCTGACGTCCGCCTTCGGCACGACGTGGGCGCGAAACCACTGGAAGCCGTCGCGGTCGGCGAGCGGCGCGGTCACCACCACCCAGCGCGACATCGAGCTGCCCGAGCCCCAGCCGAACGATCCGGTCAACCGAAAGCCGCCGCGTTCCGGCGCCGAGCGGCCGCGTGGCAACAGCGAGGCCCAGCAAGACACCGGCCCAGCGCCGAACACCTCCTCGCACAGTTCGGGCGTTGCGCCGCGGTGGACGAACACGGTGATGCCGTTGCACAGTCCTACGCACCATCCTGCCGATCCATCCGCCCGCGCGATCGCCTCGGTCGCTTCGAAGAAGCCGACCCGAGATGCGCCGAGGCCGCCGGCCGCGCCAGGCACCATGATGGAGCAGAGGTTCTGCGAGAGGATCGCGTCCGCGGTCCGGTCGGTCAGCCGCCCGAGCCGTTCGCCGGCGAGCGCCTCCTCCCGGATGAGGCCGCCGATCCCTCTGGCGCGCTCGACGGGCGAGGGAAGGCCGATGTCGTTCATGGCGCGCCTCCGGGTGCTACCCGCAGCCTAGGCGGCGCGAGGCTCGGTGTCGCGCTGTTGATCGCGGCGCTCAGGCGGCGTGCCGGCCCGGCCCAGCTAAACCTGCTTCAGGTCGCTCGCCTTGCGGCCGCCTTCCAGCCAGGCGCGCATCGGCGGGGCGACGCGCGTGGGCGCGATCTCCTCGTAGAGCGCCTGGTTCTCGGGCGTCAGCGCCTCACGCCATTCGCCCAGGCGCGCGCGCTTGAAGAAGGCGCGGTTGGATGTCCAGTCACCCAGATGCGCGCCCGGGGCCAGGTCGTCGGCGCGGGCCTGCATGGCCGAGAACTCGGCCGCGTCCAGCAGCGCCGACCAGCGTTCGGCGTCCACGCGGATGTCGAGGAAGTCCGCCAGCCGCCGCATCTCGCTCTCGAGGTCGAGGCGCAGGTCGCGGTAGTGGAGCAGGTGCAGGTTCGCCAGCTGCCGGTAGGGCCAGACGGCGCGGGCGGCATGGAACACCGAACCGGTCGGAAAGCCGTCCTCCATCCAGCCGTGCACCGGCGTGGTCAGCCAGACCGGGAAGAAGGCGTTGGGGTCGGTCGGGAAGGCGAAGTCGTCCGGCAGGCCGACGCGCTGGCGCACCGCGGCCATCGCGGCGGCCGAGGTGTTCTGCATGTGGTCGACCATCGAGAGGAACGCATCGCGCGGATCGCGGGCGCAGTGCAGGTAGCGGACGTTCTCGAAGTAGGGCAGCCCGTCGAGCGGCGTGTGGGTCTTGATGATCCGCGGGCCAGCTTGCGCGTCGAGTTCGTCCATCAGCGCCTCGACCGGGACCGCAAGCCGGTCGAACTCGGGCGAGATCCGCGACAGCGGGGCGGGCAGCGCCGGCCCGTGCAACAGGAGCGCGCACAGCATCTGGGTCCAGGTGGTGCCGCACTTGGGGGCGGTGGTGACGATGATGTCGCCGTCGCGCGGGCGATAGGCGTCCCAGCGGATGCTGTCCTGGGTTGCGGTCTCGTAGCGGTGCAGCCGCGCGGGCGTGGCCGGGGCGGGGCACGCCGTCGCCAAGGAACTCGTCACCAGGGGACTCAGAGTCATTCGTCGACGACCACCGCCGTGCCATAGGCCAGCACTTCGGTAATGCCCTCCATGATCTCGTTGGCGTCGTAGCGCATGCCGATGATCGCGTTGGCGCCGACCTCGGCGGCGTGTTCGCAGAGGTGGTCGTAGGCTTCCTGTCGCGCCGTCTCGGCCAGGCTGACGAACACCGTCAGCTTGCCGCCGAACAGCGACTGGATGCCGCCGGCCAGATTCCCCAGGGCGCTGCGCGAACGCACCGTGACGCCGCGCACCAGCCCGATGTGGCGGACAATGTTGCGACCGGGAATGTCGTTGGTGGTCGAAACCAGCATCGTCCCTCGCGTTGCAAACACGAAACAGGACGATAGCGGTGACCGCCAGCCGCCTGCAAGCGCGGCCTTGCCGGAACCTTCCGGGTTCGGACGCCCGTCTAGGCGGGGGCCGGCGCCGGCTCGAGCGCCAGGCCCGCCCTCAACGACTCCAGGTCGCGACCGACGGTGGCCACGGCGAGCGTTCGGCCGCCGTGCACGTAGCGAACCTCGGCGTCCATCGATGCCAGCGAGCCCTCCACCTTCGGCGGGTCGAACGCCTCGGCATGCCCGACGTAGTTGATCTGGATCCCCTGGTGGACGCTCCAGAAGAAGGGCGGGTCGGTGAACGGCGCGTCGTCGCCGAGAATGGCGTGCGCGGCGTGCTGGCCCTGGCGCTCGGCGTGCACCCAGTGCTCGACGCGGATCAGGTTTGCGGTCGCCGCGTCCGGGTAGCGGGCGAGGTCGCCGACGGCATAGATGTCGGGTGCGGAGGTGCGCAGGTGGGCG
>DATNEH010000098.1:0-12614 GCA_035553015.1 Caulobacteraceae bacterium
CCGGCCATCGCGGCCAGCCCAGCGCCGGCGCTGACGGCCAATTCCTACGCGGATCTGCTGGAGCCGATCCCCAACGCCAAGGCCCAGCTGCAGCAGGCGGTGTTGCACGACCAGCAGGCGCAGCTGATCCCCGCGCAGTACTACTACACACGGCGGGTCATCGTCGCGCGCCACCGCTATCGGCGCTATTACCGTCACTACTACCGCCCCTACTACTACCCCTACCGGTACTACTATCCGGCCCCGTTCTACTATCATCATCATCATCACCACCATCACCATCACCATCACCATCACCACTTCTACTTCTGAGTGGCGGAGCGGCGGACGGGGTTGACGGTTGCAGGCGGCCTGGACGGGGGCCGCTGCGCCATCGCGCGGCTGGCTAGCTGGCGGCAAGCCCGGTGATCCGCTTGGCGGCGGTCACGGTGTTCTGCAGCAGGCAGGCGACGGTCATCATGCCGACGCCGCCCGGCACCAGCGAGAGTGCGCCGGCGACCTTCAGCGCCGACTTGCGGTGAACGTCGCCCACCACCTTCATCTTGCCCGCGGCCGCCGCGGCGGGGTCGCTGAACGGCACCCGGTTGATGCCCACGTCGATCACGGTGGCGCCGGGCATGATCCAGCTGCCGCGGACCATCTCGGGACGGCCGATGGCGACGCAGAGGATCTCCGCCTCGCGGCAGCGGGCCGGCAGGTCGACCGTGCGCGAATGCGCGATGGTGACCGTGCAGTTGGCCGCCAGCAGCAGCTGTGCGAGCGGCTTGCCCACCAGGATCGAGCGGCCGACCACCAGCGCCCGCTTGCCGGTGAGGTCGCCCAGCGTCTCGCGCAGCATGATCATGCAGCCGGTCGGCGTGGCGGGCGTGAGCGCCGGCAGGCCGCTGGCGAGCCGCCCGGCGCTGGTCACGGTGAGGCCGTCGACGTCCTTGTCGGGATCGAGCACGGCCAGCACGCGCGTCTCGTCGATGTGCGGCGGCGGCGGCGACTGCACGAGGATGCCGTGGATGGCCGGGTCGGCGTTCAGCTGGCGCACCAGCGCGATCACCTCGGCCTCGGTGGTCTGCGCCGGCAGCCGGTGGGTCACCGAGTGCATGCCGGCCGCGCGGCTCTGCGCCTCCTTGCTGCTCACGTAGATATGGCTGGCCGGATCGTCGCCCACCAGCACGACGGCGAGGCCCGGCGTCAGCCCGTGGTCGCGCTTCAGCTGCGCCACTTCCGCCGCCACCCGCCCGGTCACCACTGCCGCGAGCACCCTGCCGTCGATGATCTTGGCGGTGTGTTCGGCGGTCTGTGGGGCGGTCTGCGGGGCGGTCTCTGGGGCGGTCTCTGGGGCGGCGCCTTGGTCCGTCATTCGAATCTTTCGTCGCGGGAACGCGCCCCGCCTACGCCTCTGGCCCTGGCGAGGCAATCTTGACCAGCGGCTGTGCCCCTGCGGGCCTAGAGGGCGGCGCGGAAACTCGCTAGAGCGGGGCCGATGGCCGAGTCAGCGACGAGCGACGTTGTCAGCGCCGACGTCCTCCTGGTCGGCGGCGGCCTGGCGTCGAGCTTCATCGCGCTGCGCCTCAAGCGTGACCGGCCGAACCTGAAGATCATCATGCTGGAGCGCGACCAGGCGATCGGCGGCGAGCACACCTGGTGCCACTTCGCCACCGACGTCTCGCCCGCGATCTCCGAGTGGCTGGGCCCGCTGATCGCGCACGACTGGGCCGGCTACGAAGTGCGCTTCCCGGCGCATCGCCGCACGCTGACCACCTCCTACCGGGCGATCACCTCGGCGCGGCTGCACCAGGTGATGAGCGAGCTGATGGGTCCCGACGCCTGGCTGGGCGTCGAGGCGCTGGAGGTGAAGGCCGAGACGGTGCGGCTGGTCGACGGCCGTAAGCTCGCCGCGCCGCTGGTGATCGATGCGCGCGGGCCGCGCCGCACGCGGCGGCTGGCGTTGGGCTGGCAGAAATTCCTCGGCCAGGAGGTGCGCCTGGAGGCGCCGCACGGCCTTACCCGGCCGATCGTGATGGACGCCACCGTCGCCCAGCTCGACGGCTACCGCTTCCTATACGTGCTGCCGCTGGCGCCCGACCGGCTGCTGCTCGAGGACACCCGCTACAGCGATGGGCCGGCGCTCGACCGCACGCGGCTCGCCGCCGACATCGCCGCCTACGCCGCCGCGCAGGGCTGGCGCGTCACCGGGATCGTCCGCGAGGAGGTCGGCGTGCTGCCGATCGCGCTGGCCGGCGACATCGACGCCTACTGGGCGGAGTCCGAGGCGACGGCCGCCGACGCCGGCATGCGCGCCGCCCTCTTCCACCCGACCACCGGCTATTCCTCGCCGGACGCCGCCCGGCAGGCCGAGCTGATCGCCGCCCTGCCCCGCCTCACCACTGCCGCCGCGAGGGCCGCCCTGATCGACATGAGCAAGACCGCCTGGCGCGCCCGCAGCTTCTACCGCCTGCTCAACCGCATGCTGTTCCGCGCCGCCGAGCCCGGCCAGCGCTACCGCGTGCTCGAGCGCTTCTACCGGCTGCCGCAGCCGCTGATCGAGCGCTTCTACGCCGGCGAGGCGACGCTGGCCGACAAGGCGCGCATCCTCTCCGGAAAGCCGCCGGTGCCGATCCGCCGAGCGCTCGGTTGCCTCTCTGAGGCGCCGCTGCTGGCCGAGCGGGCGGCCGCGTCATGAGCCCCAACGTGACTGGTCCCCGTGTAGCTGTGATCGGGGCCGGCTTCGGCGGCCTCGCGCTGGCGATCCGGTTGCAGAGCGCCGGCATCGCCACGACGCTGATCGAGGCGCGCGACAAGCCGGGCGGGCGCGCGTACCACTGGAAGGACCAGGGCTTCACCTTCGACGCCGGACCGACGGTGATCACCGACCCGGCCTGCATCGACGAGCTCTTCGCGCTATCGGGCCGCGAGCGCGCCGACTACGTCGACTTCATCCCTATCTCGCCGTTCTACCGGCTGCTCTGGCCGGACGGCGCGGAGTTCGACTACGTCAACGACCAGGGGCGGCTCGACTGCCAGATCGAGGCGAGAAACCCTGCCGATGTCGCGGGTTACCGGCGTTTCCTGCAGTTCTCCGAAGCCGTCTACGACGAGGGCTACAAGCGGCTCGGGCACGTGCCGTTCCTGAAGGTGACCGACATGCTGGCCGCCGCGCCGCAGCTGATGAAGCTGCAGGCTTGGCGCAGCGTCTATTCGAAGGTCTCTGCTTTCGTCTCCGACGACCATCTGCGCCAGGCGCTCTCGTTCCACACGCTGCTGGTCGGCGGCAGCCCGTTCGCAGCCTCGTCGATCTATGCGCTGATCCATGCGCTGGAGCGCGACGGCGGCGTCTGGTTCGCCCGGGGCGGCACCAACGCGCTGGTGGCCGGCCTGGCGCGGCTTTTCGAGGATATCGGTGGGCGGCTGATCGTCTCCGACCCGGTGCAGCGCATCGAGGTCGAGGGCGGCAAGGTCACCGGCATCCGCCATGCCGACGGCACGGTCGAGACCTTCGACGCGGTCGCCTCCAACGCCGACATCGTCCACACCTACGACCATCTGCTGCGCGGCGCGGCGCGCGGCAAGTCGGTCGGACGGAGCCTCAAGCGCCGCCGCTTCAGCCCCTCGCTGTTCGTGGTCCACTTCGGCCTGAAGCGGACGCATCCGGAGCTGGCCCACCACACCATCGTGTTCGGCCCGCGCTACAAGGGGCTGATCGACGAGATCTACGGCAAGAACGGCCTCGCCGACGACTTCTCGCTCTACGTCCACGCGCCGAGCGTCTCCGACCCCAGCGTCGCGCCGGAGGGCTGCTCGGCCTACTACGCGCTCTCGCCGGTGCCGCACCTCGGCACAGCCAATGTCGACTGGGACGTCGAGGGGCCGAAGTACGCCGACCGCATCCTGGCGAGCCTCGAGCAGCGGCTGATCCCTGGCCTGCGCGAGGACCTGGTCACCCGCCGCATCTTCACGCCGAAGGACTTCGAGCGCGAGCTGAACGCCTGGCAGGGCTCGGCCTTCTCGCTGGAACCGATCCTCACCCAGAGCGCCTGGTTCCGCACCCATAACCGCGACGACGTGATCCCCAACATGTACTTCGTCGGCGCGGGCACCCACCCGGGCGCCGGCGTGCCGGGCGTGATCGGCTCGGCCAAGGCGACCGCCGGACTTATGATCGCCGACCTGGGGGCGCATTGGGGAGGGAGCACATGACCGAAACCGTCGTCGCGCCCACCGTCGACCTCGCCCAGTCTAGCCGCGAGACCATCCAGAAAGGGTCGAAGAGCTTCGCGGCGGCCGCCGCCCTGTTCGACGCGCAGACGCGGATCGACGCGGAGATGCTCTACGCCTGGTGCCGGCACTGCGACGACGTGATCGACGGCCAGGAGCTCGGCCACGGCATGGCCGCGCCTGGTCCCGCGGCGGCCAAGGCCCGGCTGGATGGCCTCTACGCCAAGACGAAGAGCGCGCTCGCCGGCGAGCCGACCACCGATCCCGACTTCGCCGCCTTCCAGCGGGTAGCGCTCGCCCGCCACATCCCGGAACGCTATGCGTTGGAGCTGATCGACGGGTTCGCGATGGACGTCGCCGCGCGGCGCTACGAGACGCTGGACGACACGCTCGACTACTGCTGGCACGTGGCCGGCGTGGTGGGCGTGATGATGGCGCTGGTCATGGGCGTCAAGCCGGACGACCTTGCCACGCTGCGCCGCGCCCAGGACCTCGGCATCGCCTTCCAGCTCACCAACATCAGCCGCGACGTGGTCGAGGACGCCGTCAACGGCCGCATCTACCTGCCGGCCCAGTGGCTCGCCGAAGCCGGCGTTCCGGAAGCCGAGATCGCCGCGCCCGAGCATCGCACCGCTCTGTTCGGGGTGACCAAGCGCCTGCTGGAGACTGCCGAACCCTACTACGCCTCGGCGCTGGCCGGCCTGCCCGAGCTGCCGTTCCGCTCGGCCTGGGCGATTGCGGCCGCCCGCGGCGTCTATCGTCAGATCGGCGTGATCGTCCTGCAGCGCGGCGCGGCGGCCTGGGACACGCGCGCCTCGGCGAGCAGCGCCATGAAGGTCTGGCTCGCGCTCGGCGGCGGCTGGACCGCTCTGGCCAGCCGCGGCGCCAAGACCACCCCGCGCCCGGCGCTCTGGTCGAAGATCTGACGTGGGGCGCCGCGGCGCGTTGGCGGCGTTTCTCATCGGCGCGATCGCCCTATCGTCGCCCGCGTTGGCGCGGCCGCGTCAGAGTTGCTCGCCCGGCGCGCCGCCGGACTGGGCGCACATTGCCGACAACGTCGGCTTCGGCGACTTCTACCCGGTGGGCGCCAGCCTGCCGCCTGGCGACGTGACCCTGAGCTGCGTCGCCGCCCCAGACGGCCGGCTCGCCGACTGCCAGGTGGTCGACGAGAAGCCAGCCAACCAAGGACTCGGCCTCTGGGCCTTGCACGTGTCCCGGGACTTTCGACTGAAACGTCCGGGCTGCCCGCCCAACGGCGCCCGCTTCGCCGTCCTGCTCCGCTTCGAGCGGTCTGGCTAGCCTTTCGCCGCCGCCTGCGCCTGCGCCAGCTGCGCCTTCAGCTTGCGGGCCGGCATGGCGAACAGGAAGCCGAACGACACGCAGCCTTCCTTGGTGTTGATCGCGTGGTGGATGCGGTGCGCCTGGATCAGCCGCTTCCAGAACCGCGACTTGGCGTTCAGCGGCGTCGGGTAGCGCTTGTGCACCAGCCCGTCGTGGAACATCGAGTAGAACGCCCCGTAGGCGGTGATGCCGAGCCCGATCGGCAGCAGGAAGTGCACGCCGTGCACCCCGGCGTAGATCGCCACGATCGCCGGCGTCGCGAACACCACCGCGAAGAGGTCGTTCAGCTCGAAGACGCCGGTGCGCGCCCTGTGGTGGGACTCGTGCCAGACCCACAGGAAGCCATGCATGACGTACTTGTGGGTGAACCAGGCGAACGCCTCCATGCCCGTGAAGGCGGCGGCGAACAGCACGATATCGAGGGCCAGGCGATCCATTCAGCGGTTCAGGTGCGGACCCGGCGTGCGGCGGCCTGGGCGATCAGGAAGCCGACCGCGCCGATCAGCGTGAGGACGATCCAGGCCTTATAGAGGTCCGCGACGCCGGCGTCGCGCCACAGCAGGCCTTGGTAAGCATCGATCACCCAGGCGTGAGGAGTCCACCAGCCGAGCTCCTGCAGCCAGGGCGGCATCAGGAAGCGCGGCACCATGCTGCCGCCGATCGCCGCCAGGATCAGGATCACGAAGGTGGAGAGCATCTGCGCCTGCTCGCGGGTGCGGCAAAGCGCCACGACGCCTAGCGCGATGCCGGCCGAGGCGATCGCGGTGGCGATCGTGGTCGCCAGCCAGAGGCCGAAGTGGCCCAGCACGTCGACGCCGTAGACCAGCTCGGCGGTGGCGAAGATCAGCGCCGCCTGCGCGCCGGCCTGGGCGATCAGGAAGATGAACTTGCCGGTCACCACCGGCGCCATGCCGTAGCGGCCGGCCAGGATGCGGTCGGCGATGCCGGCGCGCCGCTCGTCGACCAGAGTCAGCGCGCCGTGCGTCGAGGCGAACAGCGAAAAGAGGATGGTCACCGCGCCGGCGTAGTAGGCGATCGCCGCCCCGCCCTTCTGCTCGCGCGCCACATCCTCGTTGGCGAACAGCGGCGGCGGCTTGCCGGCCGCGCCGCCGCCGTGCGCGGCCTGGTCCGTGGCGATGCTGAGGTTGTCCTGCTGGTCGGCGGTCAGCTCGCCGATGGCGGGCGACACATCGCGGACGGTGCGGGTGAGGAGGACGTCCGGCGTCGCCCGCTCCAGCGCATCGCGGGTCCTGGCCTCGGTCAGCGGCGCGGCGACCGCGCGGCTGCGATCGGTCATGATCAAGAGCGGCGTGCCGGCAGCGGCCGGGTCGGCGCGGACCACCAGGCCGGCGTCGGCCCGCCCGGTGCGCACGGCGGCGCGCACGCCCTCTGCCGTGTCGGGGCTCGCCCGCTCGGCGCGCAGGTTCTTGTCGGCCAGCAGCGCCGTGACCAGCCGCGCTGAGCCGGACGTGTGGGCCGCGTCGGCGACCGCCACTTTCAGCTTCACGTCGAGCCCGGTGGTGCCGGAGAACACCGCCGAGAAGATCAGGAACACTACCGACGGCAACAGGAAGGTCATCGCCAGCGCCGGACGATCGCGCCAGAGGTCCAGCGCCATCACGCGGAACATCGCGAAGCTCACGCGGCGCGCCTTTGCTCGACGACGCGGGCGAACAGCTGGGTCAGCGACGGCCGGCGCACGCGGACCTCGCAGACCTCGACGCCCTTCGCGCTCAGACGGCTGGCGATGCCGCCGGCGAGGCCATAGCCGTCGGTCGCCAGGCACACCCATGCGCCTGGCTCACCCGTGCTGGTCAGGCCCTCGGCGACCAGCACGTCCTCGGACGCCGGCTCGATGACGTCGACCTCGACCTCCATCCGCTCGCCGAAGGCATCGGCGATCAGCGCCTCGGGCGCGCCCTCCAGCACCTTCTCGCCGGCGCGCAGGAAGCCGACCCGATCGGCCAGCCGCTGCGCCTGCTCGAGATCGTGCGTCACCAGCAGCACCCCCACGCCGCCGGCTCTCAGGCGCCGCAATGCCTCGGCGATCGCCTCGCGGGCCTGCATGTCGACGCCCACCGTCGGCTCGTCCAGCACCAGCAGCTTCGGCCCAGCCAGGATCGCCGCGGCGATGTTGACCCGCCGCTGGTAACCACCTGACAGCGTACGCACCAGGCTTTTGCCGCGCTCGACGATGCCGGTGACCACCATCGCCTGGTCGACCGCCTCGGCCACCGCCCTGCCCTTCAGTCCGGCGAGGCTCGCGAAGGTCTGCAGGTTCTCGATCACCGTGAGCTGCGGGTAGAGCGCCAGCGCTTGCGGCGCGAGGCCGAGCGCCGCGCGCGCCTCGCCGTCGCTGTAAGGATCGCGACCCGCCAACCGCACCGCGCCCTCGTTCGGCTTCAGGCGCCCGCAGATGGCGCGCACCAGTGTGGTCTTGCCGGCGCCGTTGGGGCCGAGCAGCGCGTAGATCTCGCCCGCGCGCACCTCCAGGCTCACGCCCTTCAGCACCTGGCGCGGACCGAAGGCGTGGCGGACGTCGTCGACTGTGAGAATGGGGCCGGTTTGGCCGGGGGTCACGCGGCGGCCTTGCGCCCCGCAAAGAGGCTGCGCGCGAAGACGCCGAGGCGGCCGTCACAACCTGCTCTGGCGAGCGCGGCGTCGGCCGCGTCGAGGTGGGTCTCGATCGCCGCGACCGCGGCCCTGGGGCCAAGCGCGGAGACCACCGTCGTCATGCCGGCGTCCTTGCCAACGTCCTTGCCGACATGATCGCCGCCGTCCTCGGCGTCGATCAGGTCGTCGCGGATCTGGAACGCGAGGCCGATGCGGCGGGCGAACTCGCCGAGCTCGCGGCGCGCGGCGGCCGACGCCCCGCCGACCCTGGCCCCGGCCTCGGCGGCGGCCATCATCAGCACGCCTGTCTTGCGGTGGTTGAGCTGATCCAGCTCGGCGACGGTGCGCGGCCGGTTGCGCTCGGCCAGGTCCAGCGCCTGACCGGCGACCAGGCCCTTGAAGCCCACGGCCTCTGTCAGCGCCGATACCAGCTCGGCGCGGTCCCTGGCGGCCAGCCCCTCGGCCTGCGCCATCACCGAGAACGCCTGGGTCAAGAGGCCCACCGACGCCAGGATCGCGTCAGCCTCGCCATAGACCCGGTGGGTGGTCGGCCGCCCGCGGCGCAGGCGCGCATCGTCCATCGAGGGCAGGTCGTCGAGCACCAGCGAGGCGGCGTGCACCATCTCCATCGCGCAGGCCACGTCCAGCGCCCGCGAGATCGGCGCGCCGAACGCCTCGGCGGTGAGCAGGGTCAGCAATGGCCGGAAACGCTTGCCAGGGGCCAGCAAAGCGTAGTGCGCAGCCTCGCCCAAGCGCCCGGGCTCCTCGCTCGGGCCGGGGATCAACTCCGCGAGGCGGCGGTCCACCTGCATCCGGAGGGCTTCGACGCTGTGCAGAAACAACCCGGTGTCGTCCATACGCCCCCCAGGCGCCAGCAAACAAAGACCCCCGCCTACGAGTCTGACTTGAAATCTGTAAGGCTTATTGACCCTCGTCAACCCGAAGGCCGGTCAGAGGGGAATTCCCGGCGCCGAGTGTCTCCCGAAAGCGCCGCCGAAGCGCCAGGCTCACCGCCCAGGCGTGCGAGTCGTGACGCAGCCGTACCGCTGCATCGAGGTGCGGAAGCCACACAAGGGTGTGATCGGTCTCGATTTTAAGCTCCGCCGCCTCCCGAACCAGGCGGGCCTCGAACAGTGTCTGGCGATTGTTGAACGCCTCGCCGTCGGTGTTGATGAAGAACTGGTCCGCTTCACCGAGCGCTTCGCCCGCCGTCACGACCAGACCGGTCTCCTCGCCGTACTCACGAATCATGGCGCTTGCTGCGTCCTCGCCTGGTTCGAGCGCCCCGCCGGGCAGGTCGAGCCACGCGGCGTAGCCGGGTTTCTCCACGGCAACAAGCGCCACCAGGCCATCGCGCTCCAGCACGCCGAACGCGGCCGGTCGATCGCGGTAGATCAACGAGGGATGTGGATCGCCAAACTGCGGCCTCGCCATGACAGCGCCCTTTTAGTCGACGCCGTAGAGGCTGTCGTACGGATCGACCTTGCCCGCCTCGACGTCGGCGACGCTGATCTCCGGCTGGTAGCCGACCTTCTCGCCCGCGCTGGCGCGCCAGGCCAGCACGATCTCGTCGCGCAGCTCGGCCGCGCCGGCGGCCACGCGCTCGGTGGTGAACGCAACGCCCTTCGCCACGCCACGCTTGAACGCGCCGGCCTTCTCCAGCTCGTAGAACGGCGCGACGGTGCGCGCGTCGCTCATCAGGTAGGCGCCGACGCGCTGCTCGATCGGGCACTGGCAGTCGTGGAACGGCGGCATCGCCGCCGCCACTGCCCGCGGCGTCACCACCTGGCGCACGTAGGCCCCTTCCCAGGGCGAGTGCACCCGATCCTGAGTGTAGTTGTTCGGGTTCGGGAACGGGCCCCAGCCGTTGTAGTGGATCGAGACGTGCAACGGCATGCTGCCGTCGCCGACGAAGTGCGACAGCTGTCCGATGTCGACCAGGATCTGCGCCTGCCGGCGCAGCTTGTCCGCTTCCAGCCAGGCCCTGTGCTTCGGATCGGCCGTATGCCGCGCGCCGGCCTCGTCAACCCGCCAGTAGGCGAAGTCCTTCGCCAGCTGCTGCCAGTCGCCGATGATCGAATAGGGCAGATAGCCCATCTTCCAACTGCTGGTCCCGGCGCCGCGCAGCGCGGTCTCGTAATCCTCGCGGGTCGGCGGCAGCGCATCGAGCGGAACGACGCCGGCAACCTTCCCAGCGTCGTCGCCGTCGACGAAGTGGCCGGGATCGCGATCGGCGTCATGGGTACGCCCGGCGCCGCGCGAACGGTCCGGCTCGCGGCTGAGCTCGCCGACAGACACTGCCGACGCAGCCTCGTGCAGGAAGGCGGGCAGCTCGGCCGGCAGCGCCTCCAGCGCCGCCTCGCCGATCATCCGGTGGCCGCTGGAGCCCCATGCCAGCGCCGAGCCAGCCGCCCCCAGCGCCAAGAGACCCGCCGCCCCCCACGCCCACCGAACGCTCATCTGGACTCCCTGATCGGCACCGCCGCCTCGACGCGCTCCACCCACGCCGCCACCGCCGGATAGTCGGCAAGCGTGAAGCCACCGTCGGCCGCCATGCGCGTGTAAGCGACGAGCGCGATGTCCGCCAGGGTCAGCGCGCCGCCCACCAGGAATTCGCGACCTGCCAGCGCCTCGTCCATCCGCGCCAGCGCCGCCGCGCCGCGTTCGACGATCCGCGGCTCCAGGTCGGCGATCGGCTTGCCGAGGTACTTCACCTGGAAACGGGCCACCGCGATGTAGGGCTCGTGGCTGTACTGCTCCCAGAACATCCACTCGAGCATCTTGGCCCGCTCGTAGGCGTCGGCCGGAATCAGGGCCGAGCCTTCGGCCAGATGCAGGATGATCGCGTTGGATTGGCCCAGCGCCCGGCCGTCGGAGAGGACAACCGTGGGCACTTGGCCCACAGGATTCATGGCGAGGAACCGAGCCGTCCGAGTCTCGCCCTTCGCAACGTCGACGTCCCGCCAAGTGTATGGAATCGCAAGCCGTTCTGCGGTCCACTTGACCTTCAAACAATTGCCCGAGATCGGGTCTCCGTAGATGGTGAGCATGCGTGCGACCTCTTTGTAGGTTGCCAGAGTTGTTACGCGTCTGTTACGACGCACTCACAACGCGACGAGAAACTACTCAAGGAGCTGCTGATGAAGCGCTTCCTGGCATGCCTCGCCACGCTGACGTGCGCCCTGGCCGCGTCATCTGGGGCTCCAGCGGATCCGGTCAAGCCGCCCGCGACGCCAGCACCTGCCGCCAAGCCCGCCGACCCGATCGGCGATCTTGTATCCGCCGCTCTGACGGGCGCTCTGCCCGGCTCGGCGGACTACTACCTGAAGGCCACCCTGTACCATGCGGGCGAGCGCGGCATCCGTGCGCTCGACTCGCTGGGCTGCAAGGTGGTGCCGATGCGGACCGCCGCCGTCGATGGCGTCGCCCTGCCGCGCCACACCGTGCTCTTCATCAAGGAAACGGTCGGCATGCCGTTGCCGGACGGCTCCAAGCACGACGGCTACTGGTACGCCTCAGACGTCGGCGGCGCGATCCACAAGGGCCGCATCGACCTCTTCACCGGACGCGGCGCGGCCTCGATGTCGCCGCTGATGTCGCTGAACCTGGCGACGTTGACGGTGATGAAGGCCGGCGTCTTCCACGGCTGCCCGCAAGAGAAATACGCCGCAGAGAAATAGGGGCCCGGGCCCAGGCGCCGCTTCACGGCTCCTGGCCGACCAGCCACGCGCCGGCGACGCGCACCGGATAGGGCGTGCCGTCGCGGTGGAAGTAAGGCCGCTCGCCGGGCATGGCCAGCATGTCGATGTCCGGGTAGATGCAGCGGTCGTCCGCATCGCGGGTGCCGATCTCCAGGATCACCGCCTCCCGATCGGAGCGGTTGATCAGGTGGTGGCCGTCGGGGTCGCCCGCCTTGAATGCAGCCGCGTCGCCGGCCACCAGCCGCTCCTCGCCGGCGTCGGTGACCAGCACGAGCTCGCCCTCGAGCACATAGACCAGCTCGTCCTCGTGGCTGTGCCAGTGCCGCTGGCTCGACCAGGCGCCCGGCGGCAGCCGCGAGATGTTCACCCCCACCTTGGTCAGCCCCCCGGCCGCGCCCACCCGCTGGTAGGTCTGCCCAAGGCAGGGTCGGTCGAACGGCGCTGGATAGTTCGCGCCGTTCTCGCTGGGGATGGTGGCCAGGTCGAGCTTCTTCATGGGTGAGCCCTCCGAAACACTAACGTGCCCAGGGCCTTACACCCGGCGCCCGACGGTACGTGTCAGCAGCTTGACACCCGCGCGCGGCAGAGGTTGCGACAGCCTGGATCGCGGGCGCTGGCCAGGCCGCGCGTTTCGTGGTCAAGCATGCCCCATGCGGATCGCTTGGCTTCTTGCCCTTGCCGCGCTCGCCGTCGCCGCGTGCTCCCGGCCCGGCGCGAACAACGCCGCGCCCGCCAACGTCGCCGCCATCC
>DATNEH010000099.1:0-15122 GCA_035553015.1 Caulobacteraceae bacterium
CTTTCCGTCTCGCCGCCGGTCGGCGATCCCAGCTACGCGGCGCTGCGCGGTCCCATCGCCCTGCCCGGGTTCGGCAGCCCCGGTGGTGCGCTGAAGCTCGACGACACCTTCGGCCTGCACCCGGCGCTCGCCGCGACCTACCGGCTGGCGCTGAAGGGCGAGGCGCGGATCGCGCCGGCGGTCGCCACCCCCGACCGCGAGCGCAGCCACTTCGAGGCGCAGGACGTGCTGGAGAACGGCCAGACCACGCCCTACGCCACCGATAGCGGCTGGCTGAACCGGGCGCTGCAGGCGATGGGCCCCGGCAAGGCGAAGGCGATCTCGGTGGGCGCCACCGCGCCGCTGATCCTGCGCGGGCCGGTCGAGGCGGCCTCGTGGTCGCCGGGACCGGGCGTCGGGCGCGATCCCAGGCTGCCCGCGATCCTCGCCGACCTCTACCAGCACGACCCGCTGCTGAGCCGGGCGCTGGCCAGCGGCCTCGTCACGGAAGCGGCGGCCAAGGTGGCCGGCGCCGACGCCAGGTCGGCGCTCACCTCGATCAACGCGACGCGCGGCGACACCATCGCCAGCATGGGCGAGACCGCGCGACCCCCCAGCCAGATGGCGGCCGGCCAGATGGCCGACCAGGCCGACGCCGGCGGCGCGGCGCTGCGGCCGGTGCTGCAGCAGGGCCTGCCGGTCGCCCGCCAGCTCGGCGCGACCCTCGCCGGCTTCATGATCCAGGACGGCGGGCCGCAGCTGGCCGCCGTCTCGCTCGACGGCTTCGACACCCATGCCAACCAGGGCGGGGCGCAGGGCCAGCTCGCCACCCGCCTCGCCTACCTCGACGCGGTGCTGGACGGCGTCGCCAAGGGCATGGGTCCGGCCTGGAAGGACACCGCCGTCGTGGTGGTGACCGAGTTCGGGCGCACCGCCCACGTCAATGGCACCAACGGTACCGACCATGGCAGCGCCTCGACGGCGCTCCTGTTGGGCGGCGCGCTGAAGCAGGGCGGCATCGTCGGCGGCTGGCCGACGTTGAGCCAGGCCCGGCTGTTCGAGAACCGCGACACCGCGCCGACGCTCGACATGCGCGGCCTCTTCAAGGGCCTGCTGGTCGGCCAGTTCGGCATGGACCGCCGCGCGCTGGACACCGCGGTGTTCCCAGGCAGCGAGGCCGTGGCGCCGACGGCGGGGCTCATCGCCTGAGCGCCGCCCATCGCCTGAGCGCCTCGGCGCTTCACCGCAGATTTCACCGCAAAGCCCCCGTTAACAACGGCGCCCAAATTGTGGCGCCACATGATCGAGGCGCTCCCCAGGCCTCGCACTCGCACGCATCAACGATATCAAAGAGCGCGGCCGCCGCCGACAGATCGGCTGGCCGACGAAGATGGATACTGATGGTAATGTCCGTCGTCCAGCCTCTGGTTGGCTCAGCCAGCGCATGAGCGGACCTGCTGAACGTCCGAACGGGGAGATAGCCGACCTTGAACATCCAGCCGGCGGACACGCGTTAGCGCTTCGCCGCGAAGGCGATAAGCGGAACAAGCCCGGTTGTGAGGAGCGCCGCTCCCCAAGCCTCGGCGGACAGGCGCGCAGGCCGCTCGCTACCCCAGCCTCAGCCGCACCGGGTCGAGCGGCGTGCCCATCGGGTAGTGGTCGGGCAGCACGCGCCAGCCGTCCCGGGAGACCTTGGCCGGGATGACGAGCGCGCCGTCGCCGCCCTTCGTCGCCGCATCCAGGTCGAGCAGCGCCAGCGCCACGCGGCTGTCGCGGCCCGGGCCTTCCGCCACGGTGAGCACGCCGCCGTCCGGCCCGATCTCGACGGCGGGATCGGCCAGGAACACCTTCAGCATGCCGCCATGCGCCTCGCAGCGCACCTCGCCGACGAACCGGCCCGTTCCGGCGGGCTTGCCGTCCGCGCCCAGCGCCAGGCCGGTGTCGCCGGGCGCAGCCGCGAACACGAACGCCCCGTCCGCGGTGCGCGCCACACCGTCGCTCGTCTCGATCGAGCCGCCCGCGCCCTCGACATAGGCGCGCAGGCTCTGCTTCAGGCCCCATTCCAGCGTCGCGCTCATGGCCGCCTCCCCCGTGTCGTCATCTGGGTCATCTGAATGGATCCTCCGGCGCCTCGTGCTCCTCGAAACCGAAGCGGGCGAAGCCGTCGCGCATCTCGCGGCTGAGCGGCGCCTCGAGCAACAGCTCGCCGCCGGACGGATGCGGCATCACGATGCGCCGCGCATGCAGCTGCAGCTTCAGCTCGCCCGACAGCGCCGCCGACGCGTCCGTCCTGTACTTCGGATCGCCGAGGATCGGGTGGCCGATCGCCAGCATGTGGGCGCGCAGCTGGTGGGTGCGGCCGGTGTGGGGGCGCAGCGCCAGCCAGGTCGCGGTCTGCGCCGCGCGCGAGAGGGTGACGAACTCGGTCTCGGCCGGCTCGGCCTTCGGGTCCTTCGGGTCGGCCGGCGCGACCATCTCGCGGTCGCCGAAGCCGGTCTTGGCGAGCGGGACCTCGATCACGCCCTCGGCGGGCTTGGGCGTGCCCGCGACGATCGCCCAGTAGGTCTTCTGGGTGCGCCGCCGGGCGAACGCGCCGGCCAGCTTGGCCGCCGCCGCCGGCGACTTGCCGAGCACCAGCACGCCGGAGGTGTCGCGGTCGAGCCGGTGCACCAGCCGCGGCCGCTTCTCGCCCTCGCCCCAAGCGGCCAGCAGCCGATCGATATGATGGTGGGTCTTGGTGCCGCCCTGCACGGCGAGCCCGGCCGGCTTGTTCAGCGCCAGCACGTCGTCGTCCTCGTAGAGCACGAGCCCGCGGACGAACGCCCGGTCCTGGCTGGAGAGGCCCTCGCGTGCGTCGGCCGGCGGCGCCTCGGGCAGCGGCGGCACGCGCACCAGCGCGCCGGCCGGCAGCCGCGTCTCCGCCCGCGCCCGCGCCCCGTCGACCCGGATCTGGCCGCTGCGGGCCAGCTTCTGGATCTGCACGAACGACAGGTGCGGCCAGCGCCGCCGGAACCAGCGGTCGAGCCGGATGCCATCCTCGGCGACCGCGACGGTCAAGGTGCGCACCTCGGCCATGGTCACGCCGCCGCCGGCTCGGGCGCCGCCAGGCCCAGCCGCGCCAGCGCGGCGGTCATGTCGGCGGGGATCGGCGCGGCGATCGTCCGCTCACCGCCGCCCGGGTGCGGGAAGGTCAGCGACCCTGCGTGCAGCATCAGCCGCGGGACCGCCGCGCCCCCCAGCACCAGCGCGCCGCCGTAGCGGCTGTCGCCGGCGATCGGGCGGCCGAGCGAGGCCATATGGACGCGCAACTGGTGCATGCGGCCGGTGTGCGGCCGCAGCTCGACCAGCGCCGACTCGTCGCCCGCCGCCAGCGTGCGGTAGCCGGTGACGGCGCTCTCGGCGTCCGGATGGTCGGCCGCGCAGGTCTCCATATGCGCCTCGCGGCCGATCTCGACGCGGCGCAGCGGCGTCTCGATGCGCCCGTCGCGCGGCGCGGGCGCGCTGGGCGCCACGATCGCGAGGTAGGTCTTCTTCACCCGCCGGCCCATCAGCGCGCGGCCGAGGAAGCCCGCCGCCGGCTGGGTCTTCGCCGCCAGAATCACCCCGGAGGTGTCGCGGTCGAGCCGGTGCACGAGCCGCGGCCGCTTGCCGTTCGGCCGGGCGAACGCCGCCAGCATGTCGTCCAAGGTCGCCGCCTGGATGCGCCCGCCCTGGCTGGAGAGCCCGGCCGGCTTGTCGAACGCCAGGATCGCCGCGTCCTCGAAGATCACCCGGCCGCGGATGAACGCGGCCTCCTCGGGCGTGATCGGACGGTTCACGCGCCGCCCTTCCGGTCGCGCAAGGCGGCCCAGCGCTCCAGCCGCTCCTTGATGCGCGCCTCGGCGCCCTCGCCTTTCGGCGCGTAGAACACCCGCCGCTCGACGCCGTCCGGGAAGTAGCTCTGGCCGGAGAAGCCCTCGACGGTGTCGGGGTCGTACTTGTAGCCCTTGCCGTAACCGAGGTTCTTCATCAGCCGGGTCGGGGCGTTGCGGATGTGGGCTGGCGGCATCAGCGAGCCGGTCTCGCGGGCCATGCGGCGCGCGGCGCCGAAAGCCGTATAGGCGGCGTTGGACTTCGGCGCGGCGGCCATGTGCACGCAGACCTGCGCCAGGGCGAGCTCGCCCTCCGGGCTGCCGAGGAAGTCGTAGGCGTCCTTGGCGGCGATCGCCAGGATCAGCGAGGTGGGATCGGCCTCGCCGATGTCCTCGCTGGCCATGCGCACCAGCCGGCGGGCGAGGTAGAGCGGGTCCTCGCCGCCTTCCAGCATCCGCGCCAGCCAGTAGAGCGCCGCATCGGGGTCTGAGCCACGCACCGATTTATGCAGCGCCGATATGAGGTTGTAGTGCTCTTCTCGGTCCTTGTCGTAGGCCGGGCTGCGCTTCTGCAGCACGCTCGCCAGCTGCGCCGTGGAGAGCGGCTCGGGCGCGGCGATGTTGAACAGGGTCTCGGCCAGCGAGAGCACGTAGCGGCCGTCGCCGTCGGCCATCGCGATCATCGCCGCACGCGCTTCAGCGGTCAGCGGCAGCGTGCGCTGCTCGAACGCCTCGGCCTTGCCGAGCAGGCTCTCGAGCGCCTCGTCATCCAGGCGCTTGAGCACATAGACCTGGCAGCGCGACAAGAGTGCGCCGTTCAGCTCGAACGACGGGTTCTCGGTGGTGGCGCCCACCAGCGTCACCGTCCCCTCCTCGACGAACGGCAGGAAGCCGTCCTGCTGGGCTCGGTTGAAGCGATGGATCTCGTCGACGAACAGCAGCGTCGCCTGCCCGGCGAGACGGCGCCCGCGCGCCGCCTCGAACGCTTTCTTCAGGTCGGAAACGCCGGAGAACACCGCCGACAGCTGCTGGAACTCGTAGCCGGCCTCCTTGGCCAGGAGGCGCGCGATGGTGGTCTTGCCGGTTCCGGGCGGGCCCCAGAGGATCATCGACGACAGCCGGTGGGCGTTCGCCATGCGGCGGATCGGGCCCTCGGGTCCGAGCAGGTGGTCCTGGCCGACCACCTCGTCGAGGCTCTGCGGGCGCAGCCGATCGGCCAGCGGCCGCGGGGCCTCCGGCTCCAGACCCGCGGCTTGGAATAGATCTGTCATAGGTCCAGGGTATCTAAGAACGCCGTCGGAAACATCCAGCAGCCAAGCAGCGCGCGAGAGAGCCATGCCCGACCTGCCGCCGCCCACCCCCTTCGGCTTGACGCCCTACCTGACGATCCGCGGCGGTCGCGGCCAGGAGGCGGTGGCTTTCTACGAGAAGGCGTTCGGCGGCAAGGAGGTGTTCCGCAACCTCGCCGACGACGGCAAGCGGCTGCTGCACGCCCGCGTCGAGATCAACGGGGCGATGGTGTTCCTGTCCGACGACTTCCCGGACATGCGCGGCGGCGCCGAGTCACCGGCGCCGGCCGGGATCATGCTGCACCTGCAGGTCGACGACGCCGACGCCTGGGCCAAGCGCGCCGCCGACGCCGGGGCCGAGATCGTCATGCCGGTCGCCGACATGTTCTGGGGCGACCGCTACGGCCACCTCCGCGACCCCTTCGGCCACACCTGGTCGGTGGGCAGCGCGAAGAAGCGCTAGCCCCGGACCTGCACCGTGAAGGTCTGGCTGCCGCGCTGGATGACGATCGTCCAGGCGTGACCCGCCGAAGCCAGCACGGTCGCCAGCTGGCCGACGCTGGTGATGTTCTGGCCGTTGATCTGGCGGACGAAGTCGCCCGGCTGCAGGAAGCTCGCCGCGTAGCCGCCGGCGACGCCGGTGACGACGACGCCCGAGCCGGCGAACGGGTCGAGCCCGAGGTCGGTGGCGGCGGCGGGCGACAGGTTGATCACCGTCGCGCCGTTCAGCGGGTTGCGGCCGCTCAGCGTGCGCTCGTCCCTGGCCGGCGCGTTCGGCGGCGTCTCCAGCCGCACCTGGACGGTGCGCGGCGCCCCGCCAGCCCTGCGCACCACCAGCGTGGCGTTGGCGCCGGGGGCCAGGGTGGCGGTGGCGTAGTTGAGCGCGGTCGGATCGTTCACCGGGTGGCCGTCGACCGAGACGATCACGTCGCCGCGGGCGATGCCCGCCTGCGCCGCCGGGCCGCCCGGCCAGACGTCGGCGGCGATCACGCCTTCCGGCGTCGAGAGGCCGAGGCTGCGCGCCATCTCGCCGGTCAGCGGCTGCGCCTTCACGCCCAGCCATGGGCGTACGATCGCGTGCGCGCCGCCGAGCGCCGTCGTCACCACCTGCCGGGCAAGCGCCGCGGGGATCGCGAACCCGACCCCCGACGACTGGCCCGAGCCCGAGAGGATCGCGGTGTTCACGCCGATCAGGTCGCCGTTCATGTCGACCAGCGGGCCGCCGGAGTTGCCCGGGTTGATCGCCGCGTCGGTCTGGATGAACGAGGTGACCCCGTTGGAGCTGAGGTCGGAGCGCGCCAGCGCCGAGACGATGCCGTTGGTCACCGTCTGGCCGACGCCGAACGGGTCGCCGATCGCCAGCACCAGGTCGCCGACCTGGATGTCGCTGGTCGCATCGATGGCCAGCGACGGCAGCCGCTCGCCGCCGGTGTCGATCTTCAGCACCGCCAGGTCGGCGCGCGGATCGTCGAGCAGCACCTTGGCCGGCCACTCGCGCCGATCGGAGGTGACGACGGTGATCTGCTGCGCGCCCTCGATGACGTGGTGGTTGGTCAGGACGACGCCGTCGGGCCGCACGATCGAGCCGGAGCCGAGCGACTGGGCGACCCGCTCCTGCGGGATGCCGCCGTTCATGAACATGCCCCAGAACGGATCGACCTGGGTGCGCACCACGCGCTTGGAGAACACGTTGACCACGGCCGGCGCGGCCTTCCTCACCACCGGCGCGAACGAGAGCCGCATAGCGGCCGCATCGCTCGGCGCCTGGCGGTGGTCAGGCGCCGGCAGGTCGGTCGGCTGGGACTTGGCGCAGGAGGCCTGGGCAAGCGCGAGGCCGAGTATCGCAAGGAGGATCGGTCGGTTCATGGTCCGCTAAAGGCAGGAAGGTTGGGGGCGCAAAGATGGCTTCATCCCGCGTGCGACGCCAGAGGGTCGTGCGGGAGAGGGTCGGGCAGGCGGTCGGAAGGCCGGTCTGGCGTGGTCTCGCCGGAATGCGCGCCGGGATGGTCGACGTGCTCGGTCGGCCGTGCGTAGGCGACTGAAAGGCCAACGGCGACCAGCAGCAAGGCGGCGCCCACCAGCATCGGCAGGCCGGGCAGGCCCAGCCAGGCGCCGCCGCCCACCGCCCAGGCGAAGACGTTGGTGTAGATCAACGGCCCCATCAGCTGGCTGCCGCCGAACAGGATCGCCAGCGCTCCCTGCAACTGGCCCTGCTGGTCGACGTCGACCCGCTTGGAGAGCAGCGACATCAGGTTGGGGAAGGCGATCCCGGCCAGCATCAGCCCGGTCAGGCCCATCCAGAACAGCCGCGCGGTCGGCGCAAGGCCGATGGCGGCAAAGCCGATGACGTTCACCGTCATGCCGAGGATCACCGAGCGTCGCTCGCCGATCCGCCCGGTCAGCCAGCCGGCGACGAAGCTCTGGATCACGATGCCGCTGCCGCTCAGCACCATCAGCAGCACCGCGATCTGCGCCGGCCCCCAGCCGAAGCGGAAGTGGGTGTAGAACTGGAAGACACTGTTGAACGACGACGCGGCGAACTGGGCGATGAAGAGGATCATCGCCATGCCGAACAGCCCCTTCTTGCTGAACAACAGGCCGGCCGCGCCGATCGGGTTGGCGCGGCGCCAATGGAACGGCATGCGCCGGTCGTGCGAGAGCGACTCGGGCACGATGAAGAGCCCGTAGAGTCCGTTGCAGAAAGCGAGCGCCGAGGCGATCCAGAACGGCGCGCGGGCATCCAGCACGCCGACGAAGCCGCCCAGCGCCGGCCCCAGCAGGATGCCGGCGTTGGCCGCCGCCTGGAAGCGTCCGAAGTTGCGCGCGCGGTTGTCCGGCGTCGAGACGTCGGCCACGTAGGCGCCGGCCGCCGAGCCGCTGGAGGCGGTGATCCCCGAGACCACCCGCCCGACGAACAGCCAGGCGATGTTGGGCGCGACCGCCATCACCAGGTAGTCGAAGGCCAGCCCGAACATCGAGACCAGCAGCACCGGCCGCCGCCCGAAACGGTCCGAGAGGTTGCCGAACACCGGCGCGAAGACGAGGTTCATCAACGCCCAGGCCGCGCCGAACACGCCCACGATCTGCGCGGCGCCGGCGTCGCCCTGCCCGGTCAGGCTTTTCACCAGGGTCGGGAACACCGGCACGATCACGCCCATCGAGACCGTGTTCATCATGATGGCGGCGTAGATGAAGCCGAGCGCCGCCGGTCGCCCGCGGCCGAAGCCGATGGGCCGGGATTGCGTCGTCTCGCTCACGACGCCCTCCCTTGCCTGGACAACTCGCCGCCCGCGCGCTCATAGCACCGACCGGCGCACGCCTGAACCGGCGGGCGGCGGAAGTCAGGCCGGCTGTGGCCCCAGCGCCTCGCGCCGCGCAAACCGCAGCGCGAGCACAAACGCCAGCGCGACCAGAGCGGCGGCGATCAGGATCGGCAGTCCGGGCAAGCCCGGCACATGGCGCAGCGCGAAGGCGAAGACCAGCGGGAAGAGCGGTCCGAGGATCGACGAGATGCCGCCCAGCGACTGGTTGGCCCCTTGCAGCCGTCCCTGCTCCGAGGGCGACACGCGTTGCGTCATCAGCCCCTGCAGCCCCGGCATCATCAGGCCCTGCAAGGCGAAGATCGGCATCCCGAGGAAGTAGACCCACTGGGTGGAGGCGAGGCCGTAGATGGTGAAGCCGGCCACCGCCGCGGCGGCGCCCACGATCACAGCGCCGCGCTCGCCGATCCGGCGCACGACCGGGCCGACGATGAAGCCTTGCACCAGAATGCCGAGCCCGCCGGTGACCAGGAAGGTGAAGCTCATGAACTGCAGCGACCAGCCGTAGCGGAACTGGGTGTAGAGCACGAAGATGCCCGGCAGGACCTGCTGGGCCAGCTGGCTGAGGAAGTTGATCGCCGCCAGCGGCGTCAGGTCGTGGTGCGAGCGCAGCAGCGCCAGGCTGGCCACCGGATTGGCCCGACGCCAGTCGAACCTCGTCGGGCGGCGCTCGACCGGCAGCGATTCCGGCAGCACGAAGAAGCCGTAGATCCAGTTGACCGCGCAGAGGCCCGCCGCGACCAGGAACGGCACGCGCAGCCCGTCGAGATGGAAGGCGCCAAGCTGCAGGTCGTGCGCCGCCAGGAAGCCGCCGGTCACCGGACCCAGCAGGAAGCCGATGCCGAACGCCGCGCTCATCCAGCCGAAGTTGCGCGCGCGGGTCTGAGCGGTCGAGATGTCGGCCACGTAGGCGTTGGCGGTGGAGAAGGTCGCCGCCGTGGCGCCGTTCAGCACCCGGCCGACGAGGAGCCAGCCCAGCGTCGGCGCGAAGGTCATCACCAGGAAGTCGATCGAGAGTCCGAGGATCGAGATCAGCAGCACCGGCCGGCGGCCGAAGCGGTCGGACAGCAGACCGAGCACGGGCCCGGAGACGAACTGCATGGTCCCCCAGGTCAGCGAGAACACGAACTGCCAGTCCGCCGCCGAGGCGGTCGCCGCGGCCATCGAGGTGTGGAAGAACGAGCGGATCAGGCCCGGCAGGATCGGGATCATCAGCCCGAACGACAGGTTGTTGATCACCGCGACGGCGAAAATGAAGCCGAACGCCGCCTGCCGGCCGCGCGGCCGCCCGGACCGAGCGTCGGGCGCCGACGCCGAACCGTTCGCTGCCTGGTCCGCCACCGCGTTCACCTGCCGTCCCCCGTTCCCGCCCCCATGCCGGCCCTGTAGGACGCCAGCAGCGCCTGCCACCACTCGGCGTGACGGGCGAGGAAGATCTGGTTGCTGAACCCGTGCCGCGCAACGTGGGCGGCGGGCACCGAGTCCCAGCCCAGATGCTCGACGGTGACGCGGGTCTCCTCGCCGACCGGGTCGAAGCGGACCTCCACCTCAGTGTCCATGCCGGGCGCGAACGCCGCCTGGCGCCAGCCGAACACCAGCCGCTTCGGCGGCTCCCAGGCGCGGATCCGGCCGATCTCGAACACCTTGCCGCCCGCGCGCGTCTCGATCAGCCGCCCGCCCTCGCCCGGCTCGAACGACAGGACGCCCGGCTCGCGCGGCGTGAACGCGAACAGCGGATTGGGCCGCCACCAGGCGCCGATCTCGCCGACGAACGCCTCGAACGCCCGCTCCGGCGTCGCCTTCACCCTGAGCGCCACCATCACCTTGGAGCCAGCACTCACGCCGCGCCCTTCTCCAGGTGCGCCTTGAAGGCTGTGAGCTGCTCGGCCCACATCCGTTCGGTCTCTTCCAGCCACCGCTTCAACTCGTCCATCGCCTCGGCCTTCAGCACATAGACCCGCACGCGCGCATCGAAGTCAGGATGGAACTCCTCGACGAGGCCCGAGCGGCGCAGCGTCTTCAGGTGGCGGCTCATCGCGGGCGGCGCGAGGCCGACCTCGCGGGCGAGCTCGCCGGCCGGCCTGGGTCCGCGGCTCAAGAGGTCGACCACCTGGCGCCGATGCGGATCGGCGAGCGCGGCGAGGATCGCGTCCACGCCCCCGACCGCTTTGGGCCCTGCCCTCGCCGGCGCTGCGCTCACGCCGCGGTCTCCGGCAGCGACAGCGCCAGCTCCAGGAACGCCGCGGGGCTCACGACGCAGCGTCCAGCTGCTTGACGAGCTTCCTCGGCGCGACGGCGCGATAGCTCTGGTGGATCCAGCCGCGGATGGTCTCCAGGTCGATCGCATCGCCGTCGCGCTGGCGCAGCGCCGCCCAGCCGCCCTTCCAGAGCCCGTGCCCGGCCGGCGACATGTAGGGCAGCGTCAGCGCCATCTCGTAGGAGACCGGCAGCTTGACGGTCAGCGACAGCTCGCCGGGCGGCGAGGCCGCGCCGCCGAAGAACACGAACACCTTCTTGCCGACCTTCATCACCGTATGGTCCCAGGGATGGTCCTCCCAGGCGCCGGGGAAGGTCGCCGCGAAGGCGATCAGCTCGGCCTCGGCGGCCTTGGTGTCGGATCCGGCCATCAGCGCTCCAGCGCCGTCGTGATCTTGTGGCCGGTAGCGGCGGCCTGCTCGTCCGCGCTCATCAGGCGGATTGTCTGGCCGAACGCCCAGCTGTGGCCCTCCGGGTCGACGCAGGTGAAGACGCGATCGCCATAGGCCTGATCGGCCGGCTCGCGATCGATCTCGGCGCCTGCCGAGCGCGCCCGCTCGCAAAGCGCATCGATCCCGTCCACCACCTGCACGCAGACCGAGGTGGTGTTGCGGCCGTCGACATCGAGGGGAGAGGCGTACTTCGGAGACGAGGGCGGACCGGAGACCATGATCACCTGGTCCCTGTAGGCCGTCTCGGCATGGATGACGCCGCCCTGCCCGTCATCGACAACCATCCGGGTTTCGAAACCGAAGGCGCGCTCCATGAAATCGAGGGCGGCGCGCGCATCGCGGTAGAACATCAGCGGGCAAACCGGAGGGACGTCCATCGTCATTCTCCCTGTAGTGACGTGGTGATGGTGAGGCCGCTGGCCTTCTCCATGTCGGCGTTCGAGACGTCGGCGATGGCCTGGTCGAAGTTCCAGACATGGCCTTCGGGGTCGAGCGCGCGATAGACGCGGGCGCCGTAGAACTGGTCGGCCGGCCGCTGGGTGATCCGCGCGCCGGCCGCCTCGGCCTTCGCGCAGTGCTCGTCGATCCCGTTTTCCAGGGCGATGCGGATGAACTGCGTCCCCTGCCCGTCCAGCGAGGCGGGGCTGCGCATCTGCGCCGGCCCGATCAGGTCGGCCGCGCCGAACTCGCCGCCGACACCGATGTGGCCCTCGCCCAGCTTCATCTCGGCGTGCCCGACTTTGCCGTCGGCGTCCGTCACCAGCATGCTGGTCTCGAAACCGAACGCCTTCTCCAGCCATCGGAGCGCGGCCATTGGGTCCTTGTAGAAGACGACGGGCGTGAACGGCGAGGACATGACGGCCTCCATTGAGTGCGATTTGACGCAATATTTCACGCAGATCACAACTATCAAGTCAAGCGAAAAGCGCGCCGGAGGGCCGACGCGCTTTCGTAGATTCTCAGTTCTCTACGGGGCCGGATAGCCGCATTAGGCGGCCGCGGCTCAGTCCTCGCCGGCGCCGGCCTGGATCGGACCGGAGTCCTTGCCCTTCTCGGAGACGTCGCGGTCGACGAACTCGATCACCGCCATCGGCGCATTGTCGCCATGGCGGTAGCCGGCCTTCAGTACGCGAATATAGCCGCCGTTGCGGGCCTTGTAGCGCGGACCCAGCGTGGCGAAGAGCTTGCCGACCTGGTCGACGTCGCGGACACGGCTGATCGCGATGCGGCGCGCGTGCAGGTCGCCCTTCTTGGCCAGCGTCACCAGCTTCTCGACGAAAGGGCGCAGCTCCTTGGCCTTCGGCAGCGTGGTGACGATCTGCTCGTGCTTGATCAGCGAGGCCGCCATGTTGGCGAACATGGCGGTGCGGTGGCTCGTCGTGCGGCCCAGCTTGCGGTGCGCGTAACCGTGGCGCATGGCGGTCTATCCTCTTTCCTCGCTTCGAGGGCCGCCTCGCGGCGGGCCTCCAACTCCAAACTAGATCTGGTCTTCGAACTTCTTGGCCAGCTCTTCGATGTTCTCCGGTGGCCAGTTCGGGACATCCATGCCGAGGTGCAGGCCCATGTTGGCCAGCACTTCCTTGATCTCGTTCAGCGACTTGCGGCCGAAGTTCGGGGTGCGCAGCATCTCCGCCTCGGTCTTCTGGATCAGGTCGCCGATGTAGACGATGTTGTCGTTCTTCAGGCAGTTGGCCGAGCGGACCGACAGCTCCAGTTCGTCGACCTTCTTGAGCAGCGCCGGGTTGAACGGCAGCTCGGGCTTGGCTTCGCCCTCGAGCTTCTTCTTCGGCTCTTCGAAGGTGATGAACACCTGCAGCTGGTCCTGCAGGATGCGCGCGGCATAGGCGACGGCGTCCACCGGCGTCACCGCGCCGTTGGTCTCCACCTCCATCACCAGCTTGTCGTAGTCGAGGCTCTGGCCCTGGCGGGTCGGCTCGACGCGGTAGGCGACGCGGCGCACCGGCGAATAGACCGCGTCGACCGAGATCAGGCCGATCGGCGCATCTTCCGGGCGGTTGCGCTCGGCCGGCACGTAGCCCTTGCCGGTCTGCACGGTGAACTCGATGCGCACCGAGGCGCCCTCGTCCAGCGTCAGCAGCAGGTGGTCGCCGTTGAGGATCTCGATGTCCGACGGCGCCTCGATCTGGCTGGCGGTGACCGGGCCGGGGCCAGTGGCGCGCAGCGTCATGCGCTTGGGGCCATCGGCGTGCATGCGCAGCGCCAGCTGCTTGATGTTGAGGACGATGTCGACAACGTCCTCACGCACGCCTTCCATCGGCGAGAATTCGTGGACCACGCCGTCGATCTGGATGGCCGTCACCGCCGCGCCCTGCAGGGACGACAGCAGCACGCGGCGCAGGGAGTTGCCGAGCGTCACGCCGAAGCCACGCTCGAGCGGCTCGGCGACGATGCGCGCCTTGCGCACGCCGTCGGCGCCGGACTCGATTTGCGGCTTCTCAGGGCGAATGAGCTCGTTCCAGTTTCTTTCAATCACAGGCGATTTTCCCTCGGACGGGGCAGCGCCGGCCACAGCTTGAGCGTGGCCGGCGACGGGATGCGGATTGGGGCGGCTACTCTAGACGCGCCGGCGCTTCGGCGGCCGGCAGCCGTTGTGCGGGATCGGAGTGACATCGCGGATAGTGGTGATGGTCATGCCGGCGGCCTGCAGCGCGCGCAGCGCGCTTTCGCGGCCGGAGCCAGGACCGGAGACGTTGACCTCGAGAGTGCGCACGCCGTGTTCGGAGGCCTTCTTGCCGGCGTCCTCGGCGGCCATCTGCGCCGCATACGGCGTCGACTTGCGCGAGCCCTTGAAGCCCATCATGCCGGCGCTCGACCAGGAGATGGTGTTGCCTTGCGCGTCGGTGATGGTGACCGTCGTGTTGTTGAACGAGGCGTTCACGTGCGCGACGCCCGAAGTGATGTTCTTGCGCTCGCGCTTCTTTACGCGAGCCGGTTCTTTGGCCATCGGGCGCCTCTTACTTCTTCTTGCCGGCGATCGGCTTTGCGGGGCCCTTGCGGGTGCGTGCGTTGGTGTGGGTGCGCTGGCCGCGGACCGGCAGGCCCTTGCGGTGGCGGAGCCCGCGATAGCAGGCGAGGTCCATCAGCCGCTTGATGTTGACGGCGACTTCGCGCCGCAGGTCGCCTTCGACCTGGTAGTCGCGGTCGATGGTCTCGCGGATCTGCAGCACCTCGGCGTCGGTCAGCTGGCTGACCCGCCGCGCATCGTCGAGGCCGACTTTGCCGACGATCTCTCGCGCCCGAGCCGGGCCGATGCCGTGAATGTACTGAAGCGCGATGACGACGCGCTTGTTGGTCGGGATGTTGACGCCTGCAATACGGGCCACGCGCGATCTTCTCCTGGTCACGCCGAGAAAGCGCGAAGCACGCGCCCGGCTTCCGCACCAGAGAGGCGCGGCGCCGGCGCGGCGACGCGCGCTTTCGCGGAAGGGTCCCCATATAGGTCTGAGGGGGGCCGCGTCAATGCCCGTGCAAGGTTAAGTTAGGACTTGGGCTGAGGTTTTCTGCCGCCCGCTCTTGCCTCCTTCTCCAAACTACCGTCATCGCCGGGTGTCAGTCCCGGCGACCCAAGCACACGATGATCGCAATGGCCGTGCGGCCGCGCGGCCATTGCGCGCAGGGTGCTCCTGGATGGCCGGCGCGAGCGGGCGGCCATGACGAACGTTGGGGTATTGGTCGGCGGGCGCTCTCTGTCGCGCTGCTCAGACCCGCGGGCCGTCGATGGCGTCGTCGATGGCGCCGGCGACCTGGTCGATCGAGCCCATGCCGTCGACGGTGACCAGCTTGTTGTGGTGCTCGTAGTAGGGCAGCAGCGGCGCTGTCTGGCTGTTGTAGGCCGCCAGCCGCACCTTGAACGCCTCGGGATTGTCGTCCGGCCGGCCGGACTCGGCGAAACGGCCGGCGACCCGCATCAGCAGCGCCTCATCGTCGACCTTCAGCCGGATCACCAGGTCGAGC
>DATNEH010000100.1:0-9375 GCA_035553015.1 Caulobacteraceae bacterium
CCTCGACCTGATCGGCAAGACGCCGATGGTGGAGCTGACCGGCTTCGACACCGGGCCCTGCCGCCTCTTCGTCAAGCTGGAGAGCGCCAACCCGGGCGGCTCGATCAAGGACCGCATCGCCCGCTCGATGATCGAGGCGGCGGAGGCCGACGGGCGGCTCAGGCCCGGCGGCACGCTGGTGGAGGCGACCGCCGGCAACACCGGCCTCGGCCTCGCGCAGGTGGGGCTGCTGAAAGGCTACGAACTGTTGCTGGTGGTGCCGGACAAGATGGCGCGCGAGAAGATCCAGCACCTGCGCGCGATGGGCGTCGACGTGCGCATCACCCGCTCCGACGTCGGCAAGGGCCATGCCGAGTACTACCAGGACATGGCGGCGCGGCTGGCGGCCGCCATTCCCGGCGCGGTCTACATCAACCAGTTCGAGAACCCGGCGAACCCGCTGGCGCACGAGACCACGACCGGGCCGGAGATCCTCGAGCAGATGGGCGGCGACGTCGACGCGGTGGTGGTGGGCGTCGGCTCCGGCGGCACGCTGACCGGGCTCGGCCGTTTCTTCGCCAGGGCCTCGCCGAAGACCGCGATGGTGCTGGCCGATCCGGTGGGCTCGATCCTCGCCCCGCTGGTGACCCGCGGCGAGCACGTCCAGCCCGGCGCGTGGGTGGTGGAGGGCATCGGCGAGGACTTCGTGCCGATCAATTGCGATCTGTCGCTGGTGAAGAAGGCCTACGAGATCCCCGACAGCGAGAGCATCGCCACGGCGCGCGCGCTGCTCACCAGGGCCGGCATCCTCGGCGGCTCGTCGTCGGGCACGCTGCTGGCCGCCGCGCTGCGCTATTGCCGCGAGCAGACCACGCCGAAGCGGGTGGTCACGCTCGTCTGCGACACCGGCTCGCGCTACCTCTCCAAGGTCTACAACGACAGCTGGGTGCTCGAGCAGGGCCTGGCCGAGCGCGAGCTGCACGGCGACCTGCGCGACCTGATCGCCCACGGCGCATCCGACGCCATCACGGTCGGGCCGGAGGACACGCTGCTGACCGCCTACAGCCGCATGCGCGCCGCCGACGTCAGCCAGCTGCCGGTGCTGGACGAGGGCCGGCTGATCGGCCTGATCGACGAGAGCGACCTGCTCGAGGCCGTCGAGGACCGGCGCTCCGACGGCCGCTTCCGCCAGCCGGTCTCCACTGCGATGACCGCCAAGCTGCACACGCTGCAGGCCGGCCAGCCGCTCGATGCGCTGCTGCCGATCTTCGAGCGTGACGAAGTGGCGATCGTGCTGGAGGGCCGCGAGTTCCTGGGCCTCATCACCCGCATCGACCTGATCAACTACCTGAGGCGGCAGCCGTGAGCGGAGGCGGGGAGGGGGACGGGCGCAACCAGCTGGGCTTCGAGACCCGCGCCGTGCACGGCGGCCAGGAGCCGGATCCGACCACCGGCGCGGTGATGGTGCCGATCTACGCCACCTCGACCTACGCGCAGCAATCCCCGGGAGTTCACAAGGGCTTCGAGTACTCGCGTAGCCAGAACCCGACCCGGTTTGCGCTGGAGCGGGCGCTGGCCGACCTGGAGAGCGGGACCAAGGGGCTGGCGTTCGCCTCGGGCCTGGCGGCCATCGCCACGCTGCTCGACACCCTGGCGGCCGGCGATCACGTGATCGCCAGCAACGACCTCTACGGCGGCTCCTACCGGCTGTTCGAGGGCGTGCGCCGCCGCTCCGCCGGCCTCGACTTCAGCTTCGTCGACCTCGCCGACCTCGCCGCGGTCGAAGCCGCGATCACGCCGCGCACCCGGCTGATCTGGGCCGAGACCCCGACCAATCCGACGCTGCGCCTGGCCGACCTCGAGGCGATCGCGGCGATCGCCCGGCGTCGCGGGATCATCGCGGCCGCCGACAACACCTTCGCCAGCCCCTACGTGCAGCGGCCGCTGGAGCTCGGCTTCGACGTCGTCATGCACTCGACCACCAAGTACGTCGGCGGCCACTCCGACGTGGTCGGCGGCGCGCTGATCGTGGGCCAGAACGCCGAGCTCGCCGAGCAGCTGACCTTCCTGCAGAACGCCGTGGGGGCGATCGCCTCGCCGTTCGACAGCTTCCTGACCCTGCGCGGGGTGAAGACGCTGGCGCTGCGCATGCAGCGGCACTGCGAGAACGCGCTGGCCATCGCGACCTGGCTGGCGGGTCGCCGCGACGTGCGCCAGGTGATCTATCCTGGCCTCGCCAGCCATCCGCAGTACGAACTCGCCGTGCGCCAGATGCGCGGCGGTTTCGGCGGCATGGTGACCGTGATCCTCGACCGCGACCTGGAGGGCACGCGCCGCATGCTCGAGCGGGTGCGGCTCTTCACGCTGGCCGAGAGCCTCGGCGGCGTCGAAAGCCTGATCGAGCACCCGGCGATCATGACCCACGCCTCGATCCCGCCGGAGGTCCGCGCCCGCATCGGCATCGCCGACTCGCTCGTGCGCCTCTCGGTCGGCGTGGAAACGGCCGCCGACCTGATCGCCGACCTCGACCAGGCGCTGGCCTGAGCGATCCCCGATGCAGCTCAGATATCAATCTGCTCCAGAAGGCGCCTGAAAGAGAAAGGGCCGCGGCTTGCGCCGCGGCCCCAGTCCCCTCGTTCGAGCCGGCTCTCACCAGAACTTGTAGTGCAGCTCGATGCCGTAGGTGCGCGGCGGGATCACGTAGAGCGTCTGGAAGACACCGAACTTGTCGGTGCCCGCCAGATGGGTGTTGAAGCCCGCCGGCCCGTTCATGCCTTGCACATAGTTGACCGCCTGGAAGCCCGATGCGGCGGTGTCCACGGTGCCCGCCGCCCGGAAGGCGAGCGCGCCCTGGTCGTAGCCGACCGTGTTGGCGATGTTCTTGATGAAGAAGATCGCTTCGAAGCGGTCGTTTGGCGAGGCCACGGTGACGCGGGCGTCCCACTCGTCCCACGACGGCGCGATGTAGTTCGGGTCCTTGAAGAAGAGCCCGTACTGGCTGTCACGCCAGACCCAGCTGAGCGACGGCTGGATCTTGATGCCGCTGTCGGTCTTGTAATCGTAGAGGATGTTGATCGCGACCTTGTTGCGCGGCGCGTTCGGCAGCGGATTGCCGGCCAGGTTCTGGGGGATGTTCCAGCCCTGGTTCGGGTTGCCGGGAATGAGCGCGTTGGTGAACAAGGTGTTCGGGTGCGAGACCGACAGCGGAATGCCGGTGGCGGCCGCGACCGCCGTCACCTGGTTCAGCGTCGCCGTGTAGACGTCGACCGTGCAGTCCGGGTGCGCCGCCCCTGCCGTCGCCATGCACTGGGCCGGCGTGAACAGCGGCTTGGCGCCCGGCTGGATGGCGTTCGGGTCGGCCGGGTCGGCGCCTTGGCCCCGCGTCACGTGGGCGTCGTTGAACGAGTAGTTGAACAGGATCGACAGGTGGTCGATCGGCGTCCAGGTGGTCTCCAGCTCGACGCCTTCCGACACCGACTCGGGAACGTTGTAGAAGGCCGTCTCCGACTGCGCGAGGCCGCCCGCCGTCTGGATGGTCGAGAGCGGGATCTGCAGGTTGGAGTAGCTGTAGTAGAACGCGGCGACGTCCGCGGTCAGCCAGTGGCCGAACGTGTGCTTGGCGCCGATCTCGAATGAGTCGACGTGTTCGGCGTCGGTCCAGGGCTGGAAGCTCAGCACCGTGAAGATGCCGATGTTGTAGCCGCCCGACTTATAGCCGCGCCCGTACTTGAAGTAGTAGAGGCTGTCGTTGTCCGGCGTCCACTCGATGCCGGCGGTGCCGCTGGGCGCCTCCCACGAGGAGTTGTAGCCGCGCGTGGCGAGGCCGGCGTACTTGGTCCCGTAGGTGGTGGGGCCGGTGACGCCCTTCGGCAGCGGGTTGAACGGCGGACCTGCGTCGACCACCGTCGGCGTCTGCGTCAGGTCGACCGGGGCCGCGAAGAACTCCGGCGGCAAGCCCCCGAGGCAGGCCGGCAGCGCGAAGCAGAGCAGCCGGACGCTCTCGGTGCCGTACTTCTTGTCATACGAGTAGCGAACGCCGAGCGTCAGCTTCCATTGCGGCGTGAACTTGTAGTCGATCTGGCCGTAAGCGGCGTACGACTGATCCTGCACGTCCGGACGGTTGTCGAACCAGCGCGAGCCGAAGACCGGCGCGCAGACGCCGGCCGTGAAGGGGCAGAAAACGCCAGGCGCCAACAGCGGCCCCCTGTACTCAGGCTGCTGCAGGTTCTCGGCGCTGACTGGCTGCTGGTAGTGCTGATAGAACTGATAAACGCCGGCCACCCACTGCAGCGGGCCGTTGTCTGTCGAGATGAAGTTCAGCTCGTCGCTCCAGAAGCCGTTGAACTCCTGGTATTCGAACGAGTCCGACGAGTGAATCGTCTGGCCGCTGGGTTCATTGTACGCGATGATCGGCGAGTTGGAGCCGCCGGTCGGGCCGAACAGCGCATAGTGGTAGTAGGTGCCGCCGCCGATATACTTGATATCGAAGCCGTCATTGTGCCACGTCCACTGGGAGTTCAGCGAGATGTAGACCGGCAGTTCGACCTGGTGGTCGATCTGTTCGGCCTCCGACCAGGGCGAGTTGATCGCCGGGTTGAAGCAGCCCAGCGGCGACACGTTGACGACGCTGGTGACGCCGTTGGCCGCGGCGCCCGGCGCACAAGCGTAGCCGCCGTTCGGCACGGTGCTGGCGACGGAGAACTGGTAGCTCGGGTAGCCGCCCAGCCGCGTCCAGCCGGCCGACTGGTCGCCAGGGCCGCCGCTGGCGTTGAACCACTGGGCGCCCTGGATCTTGGTCCACATATCCAGGCGATCGTTGAAGTGCGCCTGGATCTGGAAGTCGACGTACCAGGTATTGATGTTGTTGCCCTCGGACGCCATGCCGGGGATCACGTTGTTGATGTAGCCCTTCGACTGGTAGTCCCAGTTGCCGTAGATTCGGTATTGCCAGACGTCGCTCTTGCCGAGCGGGCCGGAGAACGCCGCTTCGGCGGTCAGGTGGCCATAGTTGCCGACCGTCCAGCGGAACTCGCCCTGCTGGGTCGACGTCGGCCGCTGGGTGACTTCGTCGAGCGAGCCGGCCAGCGCGTTTCGGCCGCCGAGCGTGCCCTGCGGGCCGCGCTGCACGACCACCTGCGCCAACTCGAGCGAGGAGCGGCCGGCGGCGACCGCGAAGGTTTCGTAGAGGCCGTCGTCGTAGTTGGCGACCGGCGCGTCGGCCGACAGCACGTTGGTCGTGCGGCCGACGCCGCGCAGCGTGATTCGGTCAGTTGATGTGGAGTAGCTCAGACCAGGCGTGAAGTTGGTCATGTCCTGGATCGTATTGATCCCCATCTGGTCGCGTTTGGCTGCCGTAAACGCGGTGATGGCGATCGCCACGTGCTGGATCGCTTGCTCGCGCTTCTCAGCCGTCACGACCAGTTCTGTCACGGAAGAAGCACCCGCGGCCGATGCGGCCGCGCTCGCCGTGGCCGTAGCCGCTTGAGCTGCTGTCGCGACCAGGCCGATCGACCCAGACGCGCACGACAGCAGCAGTACACGCTTAAACATGTAGCCCCCTCCCAATCTTAGCTTGAGGTTTCCTCCGGGTAAGCTCTTTGTCTTTGGTCTACCGGCCTACATCACCGGTGACATGTCAGAGACTTGAATAGTCACCGTAGTGTCGTCAACAGAAACATTGCGGATCGTTAATGCCCGCCTCGGGGACGGCAGCACGCTTTCGTGATTTCGCAGGCGCAAAGACCAGCCAGTCCTTGTCAGCGACTAGGTTGTTATTGAAAACGCACGTGCGCGCTGCGCGTGTCTTGGCATCACCACGCAGGCGCGGACGGCTGTTTGGCAGAGCGCGCGGCGGTTGTTGAACGGGACCCAGCCTCAGTTTCGGCCGGATAGATTGGCCGCCTCTACTACAGATAGAACTCAGCTATACTGCAAGGATTGGAGGCGCGGGCCGCGGCTCGAGAGGGCCGCCGAACAATAACAACTGTTGCGGAAGGGAAACACGCTGGAGGCCTGGCCGAGAATCGAACTCGGGTGCGCGGATTTGCAGTCCGCTGCGTCACCACTCCGCCACCAGGCCCTCGCGAGGGGCGGATCGCTAACAGAAGCGTCCTGACCCGGCAAGGAAGGTGGCGAGGAATAAGGCGAGGCGATTGCGCGCGCCTTAACGCGGGCCCTATAAGCCCGCGTTCGCAACCAGACCCATCGAGGCGGCCACCTTACATGAGCGTCGACTACGCCACCCAGCGCGCGATCATGGTCGACAGTCAGGTGCGCACGGCGGACGTCACCGACTACGCGATCCAGGACGCCATGCGCGTCGTTCCGCGCGAGGCGCTGCTGCCGGCGGAACGCGCGTACCTCGCCTACGCCGACGTCGAAGTACCGTACGCGGCCGGTCGCTGGCTGCTGAAGCCGCGCGACATCGGCAAGCTGCTGCAGGCGTTGCGCCCGCAGGCGGGCGAGCGGGCGCTGGCGATCGCGGCGCCGTATGCGGCGCAGGTGCTGGAGGCGATGGGGCTGACGGTCACCCGGCTAGACGGCGAGGATCTCAGCAAGCCGGCCGGCGCCTACGACCTGGTGATCTGCGAAGGCGCGGTCGCCAAGGTCCCACAGAGCTGGCTGGCGGCGCTGGGCGAGCCCGGCGCGCGGCTCGGCGCAGTGGAACGGTCGGGGCCGGTGGGCCGAGCCGTGCTTTACCTGAAGACCGAGAACGGCTTCGGCCGGCGCGACCTCTTCGACTGCGGGCCGCCGACCATGGCCGGTTTCGAGCCCCAAAGCGCGTTCGTTTTCTAGCGGGTTCGCCTTCAACCCTCTCGTCTGAGGGGTCTCGCGCTCAGGTCGTCGCCGGGCAGCGCGTTCCGCGCGGCGCTCGACGCCGCGTCGACATGACGAAACCTTCACTAGCCTATGGCGAAGCGGCCTATAGCTTTGGCGCTGCTACGGAAAAGCCGCCGCGGGCGTCGGGGAAACGAGGGGACATGCGCGCGCTTGGTCGGGCCGCCAGGGCCGGTTGCATCGCCATGCTCGCCGCCGTCGGCGCCGGCCAGCCCGCCGCCGCCGAGACGCTGACCGACGCGGTCGCGCTCGCCTACCAGACCAACCCGACCCTGCAGTCGCAACGCGCCCAGCTGCGCGCCACCGACGAGGAGTGGGTGCAGGCCGAGGCCGGCCTTCGCCCCACCGTCAGCGTGACCGGCTCGTACCAGTACCAGCACGAGCAGATCAGCGTGGGCGGCACGTCGCTGTCGGCCACCGTGGCCGGTCCGACCGGCAACGCCATCGTCACCGTCAACCAGCCGATCTACACCGGCGGCGCGGCGACCGCGAAGATCGACGCCGCGCAGGCCGACATCCTGGCCGGGCGCGAGGGCCTGCGCCGCACCGAGATCAGCGTGCTGCAGAGCGTGGTGGGCGCCTATCTCGACGTGCGCCGCGACCAGGAGCAGCTGGCGATCTCGCAGGACAACGTCAACGTGCTGGCCCGTCAGCTCGAGGAAACCACCGCCAAGTTCAACGCCGGCGTGCTGACCCGCACCGACCTCGCCCAGAGCCAGGCGCGGCTCGCCCAGGCCCGCTCGCAACTGGCCGCCGCGCAGTCGACGCTGGCGCAGGCCCGCGCCGGCTACGCCGCCGTGGTCGGCCAGAACCCCGGCGAGCTCGCGCCCGAGCCGCCGATCGCGGCCCTGTTGCCGCCGTCCGTCGACGCCGCCTTCGACGCGGCCGAGCGCGACAATCCGCAGCTGCGGCAGGCGACCTACGCCGAGGAAGCCAGCGCCGCGCGCCTCGCCCAGCAGAAGGCGCAGATGCGGCCGACTGTCTCAGTGCAGGGCCAGTACGGCTACGTCGGCGCGCTTTCCTCGACCGGTTTCGGCGGCGCCGCCACCTTCCTGGAGAGCGAGACCGGCGGCGTGGTCAGCGCCAACGTCAGCGTGCCGGTGTTCGCCGGCGGTCTCTACGCCTCGCAGATCCGCCAGGCCGCCGAACAGGACAACGTCAACCGCATCGGGGTCGAGGGCGCCCGCCGCGACGTGCTGCAGGCGGTCTCGCAGTCCTGGAACCAGCTGCTGGGCGCGCGGGCCAGCCTCGCCGCCGACGAGGAGCAGGTGAAGTCGGACACCGTGGCCTACGAGGGCGTGCGCGAGGAGCAGAAGGTGGGGCTGCGCACCATCCTCGACGTGCTGAACGCCCAGCAGGAGCTCGAGCAGTCGCAACTGGCGCTGGTCGGCGCGCGCCACGACGAATACGTCGCCGCCGCCGCGGTGCTGGCTGCGATGGGAGCGCTGGAGGCCAGGAACCTGATCCCGAACGAGCCGCGCTACGATCCGAAGGTCAACGCCGACCGGGTCCGGCACGCAGTCGGCTGGGTGCCGTGGGAAGGCGCGGTCGGCGCCATCGACCGGCTCGGCGGCCCGAAGCCGACGCCGGCCCCGCCGCCGTCGCCGCCGGGCGAGGTGGTGAAGACCGGAGCGCCCGGGTCGCCCTGAACTGGCGCGCCCCGCGACGCCATGAATTCGCCGCAGGCGGAGAGTTTGCAGGATGCCCGCATCACAGGTAGCCTGCGTGAACAGGGATTCTCCGCGGGAAGCAGTGAGCGATGTCGGAACAGGCCGCACCGGAACCAACCATGGAGGAGATCCTCGCCTCCATCCGGCGCATCATCTCCGAGGACGACGGCCCGGCCGAGGCGGAGGCCGCTCCTGCGGCTGCGCCTGCGCATGAGCCCGTGGCGGCGTTCGAGCCGGCGCCGGAGCCGGCCGAGGACGTGCTGGAGCTGACCGACCGGGTGCCGGCCAAGACCGAGACGGTCGGCGACATAGAAGCCTACACCGAGGCCGAGGCCGAGCCGGAACCCGAGCCCGAGCCGCCGCCCCCGCCAGCGACGCCGGCGCCAGCGCCGACGCTGATCGCCGCGCGCGAGGACGAGCGGCTGGTCAGCGAGCCCAGCGCGTCAGCCGCGGCCGCCGCCTTCGGTCAGCTCTCCGGCGCGATCGCCATGCCGCCCGCCGGTCACTCGCTGGAGGATGTGGTGCGCGAACTGCTGCGTCCGCTGCTGAAGAGCTGGCTCGACGAGAACCTGCCGCGCATCGTCGAGGCCAAGGTCGCCGAGGAAGTCGAGCGCATCTCGCGCAGCCGAGTACGCTAGCGCTTCTCCCGCCCCTCCATGGGGAGGGTGTCCGGCGCGAAGCGGCGGACGGGGGGGGGGGCCGACCCGCGAATTTGCGGCGCGGCCCTGACTTCCCCACCTGATCGCTTCGCGATCGTCCCTCCCCATGAAGCGGAGGGAGGCGCTATAGGCATCCGTCCATGCTCGAGAAGACCTTCGATCCCGCCGCCGTCGAACCGCGCCTCTACGCCACCTGGGAGGCGTCGGGCGTCTTCGCGCCGACCGACGAC
>DATNEH010000101.1:0-20947 GCA_035553015.1 Caulobacteraceae bacterium
GACCGCCGAACCTGGAAGGCACCGGCCAGATCACCATGCGCGATCTGGTCAAGAACTGCCTGCGTATGCGCCCAGAACGGATCATCGTCGGCGAAGTGCGCGGACCGGAGGCGTTCGACCTGTTGCAGGCGATGAACACCGGCCACGACGGGTCGATGGGCACGCTGCACGCCAACAGCCCCCGCGAGGCCATCAGCCGCCTGGAATCCATGATCACCATGGGCGGCTACGGCCTGCCGTCGAAGACCATCCGCGAGATGATCGTGGGCTCGGTGGACGTGATCATCCAGGCCGCCCGCCTGCGCGACGGATCGCGCCGCATCACCCACGTCACCGAGGTGGTGGGCCTGGAAGGCGACGTCATCGTCACCCAGGACCTGTTCGTCTACGAGATCACCGGCGAGGACCAGCACGGCGGCATCGTCGGCCGCCACCGCTCCACCGGCATCGCCCGGCCCCGGTTCTGGGACCGCGCGCGCTATTACGGCCTGGAGCGTGAACTGGCCGAAGCCCTGGACGCGGCGGAGTAGGTCGTTGGGAGAGACAATCGCCATTCTCGGGGTCGCGGCGGTCGCCTTCGGGATCGTCGTCGCGCTGGGTTTCGCGTTCGCCGGCGGCCGCACCAGTCAGGAGCGCGCGGTCCAGCGCGCTCAGACCATCACCGGCGGCGCCCGCGGCGGTGCGCAGCGCGCGCGCACGCCGGCCACCAACAATGCCGAGGTCCGGCGCAAGCAGATCATGAAGAGTTTGCAGGAGCAGGAGCGCCAGCAGAAGAAGGCGCGGCTGACCCTCGCGAATAAGCTCAAACAGGCCGGCATCAACGCCACGGTGATGCAGTTCTGGATCGCCAGCGGCGGCTTCGGAATTGTCGTCGCGCTGCTGCTCTTCCTGGTGCGCGCCAATCCGTTCGTTGCGCTGGGCCTCGGCGGCGCGGCCGGCTTCGGGCTGCCGCAGTGGGTGCTGGGCTTCCTCGGCAAGCGGCGCACCGGCAAGTTCACCGCCGCCTTCTCTGACGCCATGGACATCATCGTGCGGGGCATCAAGTCCGGCCTGCCGGTGCATGATTGCCTGAAGATCATCAGCCGCGAGACGCCCGAGCCGCTGGCCGGCGAGTTTCGCCGGCTGGTCGAGAACATCGGGATGGGCATGAACCTCGATCAGGCGCTGGAGAAGCTCTACGAGCACATGCCGACGGCCGAGGTGCGGTTCTTCTCGATCGTGATGAACATCCAGCAGAAGACCGGCGGCAACCTCGCCGAGGCGCTGGGAAACCTCTCGGCGGTGCTGCGCTCGCGCAAGCTGATGCGTGAGAAGGTCAAGGCGCTCTCGGCGGAAGCGACCTCCTCGGCGATGATTATCGGCGCGCTGCCGCCGGGCGTAGTCACGCTGATCTCGGTGACAACCCCGTCCTACATGGCGCCGATGATCAGCGACCATCGCGGCTGGCTGATGCTGGGCGGCTCGGCGATCTGGATGAGCATCGGCATCTTCGTGATGGCCCGCATGATCAACTTCAAGTTCTAGGGGCGGTCGTCGTGAGCTGGGTCGACACCGCCACCAACCCGGACAACGTGATCGCTGTCGTCACGGGCATCGTCGTGTTCAGCACCATCGTGACGGTGGTCTCCCCGGCGTTCCAGCGCTCCGGCCTGGAGAGCCGGCTGAAGTCGGTGGCCAACCGGCGCGAGGAACTCCGTCGACGCTCGCGCGAGGCCATGGCCGGCAAACAGGGGGCCTCGCTGCGGCAGACCGACGAAAGCGTCTACAAGCGCGTCGTCGATCGGCTGCAGCTTTCCAGACTGCTCGAAGATCCCAACCTGCCCGACAAGCTGGCGCAGGCGGGCTTTCGAGGTCCGAGCGCGATCTCACGCTTCTATTTCTTCCGGCTGGTCGCACCGTTCGTGCTGCTGGCCGCCGCGGCCTTCTACGTGTTCGTGATCCACGGCCTGCATCTGCAGCTGATGCAGCGGATCGCCGCCTGCGTCGCAGCCTTCGTGGGCGGCTACTACGCGCCCAACCTCTACATCTCGAACATCGCGTCCAAGCGGCGCGACTCGATCGTCGCGGTCTTCCCCGACGCACTCGACCTGCTGCTGATCTGCGTCGAGTCCGGCATGTCGATCGAAGCGGCGATCATGAAGGTCGGCCAGGAGGTCGGCGGCAGCTCGATCGAGCTTGCCGAGGAACTGAGCCTGCTGTCGGCCGAGTTGTCCTACCTGCCCGAGCGGCGCTTGGCCTACGACGGCCTGGCCAGGCGCACCAACCACCCGGGCATCAAGGCGGTGGTCACCGCGATGATCCAGGCCGAGCGCTATGGCACGCCGCTCGGCAACGCGCTGCGCGTGATGGCCAAGGAAAACCGCGAGCTGCGCCTGGCCGCCGCCGAGAAGAAGGCCGCCGCGCTGCCGCCCAAGCTCACCGTGCCGATGATCCTGTTCTTCCTGCCGGTGCTGTTCGTGGTCATCCTGGGTCCCGCCATAATGAAGGTGCAGGACACCATGGGCCATCACAGTTAGGGCGTTCCCTGCCTTGACCTGACGCCGCGGACGGCGGCTTAAGCTCCGGAAAAAGACAACAGTTCCGGAGGAAGCCGCCATGTGGAGTTACGCCAACGTCTGGGAGCCGATCGCCGCCGCCATTCCCAACCGGCCGGCGCAGATCCAGGGCGACCGGGTGCTCAGCTGGGCGGATTTCGACCGCCGCGCCAACGCGCTCGCCCGCCACTTCCTCGATCTCGGCCTGACCCGCCAGTCGAAGGTCGCGGCCTACCTCTTCAACTGCCCGGAATACCTCGAGACCTACTACGCGGCGTTCAAGGCGGGCCTCGCGCCGGTCAACACCAACTACCGCTACGTCGCCGACGAGCTGATCTACCTGTTCGACAACGCCGACGCCGAGGCGGTGGTGTTCCACGCTTCGTTCGCGCCGACCGTGGACGCCATCCGCGGCAAGCTGCCGAAGGTGAAGGCCTGGATCGCGGTGGCCGAGCCCGGCCATCCCGTCCCGCCGTTCGCCGGGGACTACGACGCCATTGTCGCCGCCCGCGAGGGTCGGGTGCTGGCGCCGTGGGGACGCTCCAGCGACGACCTCCTGATCCTCTACACCGGCGGCACCACCGGCATGCCGAAAGGCGTGATGTGGCGCCAGGAAGACCTGTTCTTCGTGCTGGGCGGCGCCGGCAACTTCTTCCTGGGCACGCCACCCGCGTCGCGGCCTGAGGAGGCCGCCGAGCGCGTGCTGGCCGCCATCGCCTCGGGCGACCAGATCAGCGGACCGCAGACCACGCTGGCCGCCGCGCCGCTGATGCACGGCACCAGCCAGTTCACCGCCATCATCGGGCTGACCGCCGGCGGCGCGTCCGCCTGCCTGCCGTCGCGCGGCCACTTCGACGCCAACGAGCTGTGGAGCGAGGTGGAGCGGCTGAAGGTGAACGCCATCTCGATCGTCGGCATGGCCTTCGCCCAGCCGATGCTGGCCGCGCTCGACGCCAATCCCGGCCGCTGGGACCTTTCCTCGCTGCGCCGCATCGGCTCGTCCGGCACGGTCTGGAGCATGGAGAACAAGCAGGGGCTGCTCGCCCACCTGCCCGACTGCCAGATCTTCGACAGCCTGGGCTCTTCGGAGGCGGTCGGCCTCGGCGCCTCGGCGTCCGGCGCGGCCGCCGGCGGCGCGGCGGAGACCGCCAAGTTCATGGTCACCGCCAACAGCGCCTGCTTCACCGAGGACGGCCGCCGGGTCGAGCCCGGCTCGGGCGAACGCGGCTTGCTGGCTGTCTCGGGCTACCTGCCGGTGGGCTACTACAAGGACCAGGAAAAGACCGACCGCACCTTCAAGGTGTTCGAGGGCCGCCGCTGGTCGGTGCCGGGCGACTGGGCCACGGTCGAGGCGGACGGCTCGCTGAAGCTGCTCGGCCGCGGCTCACAGGTGATCAACACCGGCGGCGAGAAGGTCTTCCCGGAAGAGGTCGAGGAGGCGATCAAGCGCTATCCCGGCGTGCGCGATGCGGCGGTGGTCGGCGTGCCGGATCCGCGCTTCGGCGAGCGCATCTGCGCGGTGGTCGACAGCGGCGACGGGCCCGCGCCCAGCCTCGAAGAGCTTGCCGAGCACGTGCGTCAGCACCTCGCCCGCTACAAGGCGCCGCGCGAACTGGTGGTCGCCCCGATCAACCGCGCCGCCAACGGCAAGCTCGACTACAAGGGCGTCCGCGCCGAGGCCCTGAAGGCGCTCGGCCTGCCCGCCTAGCCTCGACCTCGGCGGCCGAGCCAAGCACGGGACCGAACAGCTTCGGCCCAGGGTGGCTACAGCCTACCCGCAAGTGTGGCCCGGATGCAGCTGCTGGTATTGGCGTGGTCGAGGTTAGCGGCTACGCTTCGCGCAAACGTGGTGGACCGGTCTTTGCCGCAGCTGCTCGACGCTGGCTTGATAGGGCTTGTGGCCGGGATCGGAGGCGGTTTCTGGTTGCTCCTAAACCGGGGCGGCGACAGCCTGGTGGCCGCATGGGTGATGGTCTACGCGCTCGCGTATTTGCTCGCGGCCATTTGGCTGAGCACTCAGATCGATCGCGAAAAGCTCAAGGTGCTTCGACGCCGTAGCGGGGGGTCGCCCTCGAAGTAACGGCTTACGGTGGTCAATCACCCTGGCGATCGGCAAGGTGAAGGTTGGTCGGGCGGCGGGCTGGGTGAGGAGGCGAGGTCAATGTCGAACACGGCGGGCAAGGCTTACGCCATGAACGTCCTCACGCCGATCCCGCCGGGACGGACGTGGATCAACCGCCTGATCTTCATGTTTGCGCGCGCCCAGCCGGCGACGCTGTCCGGCCTCTTGGGCCTGTCGCTGATTCACTTCGCGCGCTGGGTGATCATAAAGCGCGATGCATGGGCTGATTTCGGCCAGCCGAAGAGCATGCTGAAGAACGACTACGTGCTGTTCTGCAGCAACTTCAATGGCACCTGGGATCAGTACATCGACGCCTTCGCCGACGGCATTCCTGGCGGGCTCGATTTGTTCTGGTACTCGAGCACCAAATATCCGCACTCGATCCCCATCACGCCGTTCAAGAACTACATCCGCGGCAACCAGGTCGACACCACCTACTACTACAATGCAACGCCCGGTTCGGGGCAGCGCGACATCAAGCAGGCCCTGCGCCTGGCCGCCGCGATCCGCGCGCTGGCGGCCGCGCCGCCATCCGATCCCAACGCGTTCGCCGAGGCATACAGCCGCTTGCTGCGCCAGGCGCAGGGGGCGATGGGCGCGCCGGGCTACGCCCCGGTCGCCAGCCTCGACACCGAGCGGGCGGACGAACATCGCTGCCGCTTTGTCCGCGAGCGTTGGGGCGTGCACGGCTCGGGGCCACCGGCTGTCACCAGGTCCCTGGCGTTCGCCGGCGACGTGAGCGAGCGCCTGGATGCCTAACCTCGACGGTGGCCATTACTTCTTCACGGCGCTGATCCCGATCGACAATCGGGGCATCGTCGAGCACGCCGGGCTGAAGAGCTCGCCCGTGCACATGGTTCGCGATGCGCTGGAGGCGCTGCCGACGGCGCTGCAGTCGCCGGCCTCGGAGGAGATCGGCATCCCGGCGCCGTTTGCGCGGAGCCTGCGCACCCACTTCGTGCGGATCTTCGTCATCGACGCACCCAACTACAACGGCCGCGATCCGAACGACTCGATCCTGGCGGCGATCGAAGCGACCGACCTTCTGAAGCCGCCACCGATCGACCAGATCTCCACGCCCTACCTTGCCTTCATCGGCGACTTCGATCCGGTGGGAGAGGAGCCGCGCGCTTGGCTCGAGGAGCTGTGGACTCTCGCCAAGCCCGAGCTCTGCTCGGTGTTCCACTACTGCTACGGCTTCGACGAAGGCTTCGACGCCGCGGCCTTCGCCGGCTATGTCGCGAGAGGGCAGGTCGAGACGACCATGCCCTTCAACGACTATTGGACTGTCCCGCCGCCCTTCCCGACCCTGTCGCTCAGTCTCTTGGCCGCGCCGCCGGCCCTGGGCTTGGTGGCGGGCGGTGCGCTGGGCGCGATCGCAGGGTGGCCATGGGTGGGCGATGCGTTCCTTGCCCTGGCCCTTGGCGCGGTCGGCGTCTTCATGTCGTACCGCCAGATCATGACGCGGGGCGCGAGGCCTTTCCCGGCGGCCCCGAACTCGACCCTGCGCGACGTCCTGAAGGCGCTCTACCTGCAGCAGGCGTTCGCCCGCTTCGCGGCCGACAACCAGGGCGCCGAGCCTGGCCAGCTGCAGGCCGCCTTCGTCCGGTTCGTGGCGGAGACGCTGCCGGACGCGCTCGACGGGCCTACCCAGGCGCCGGGCGTCATCCGCAGCCGCTTTGCCGGAGAGGCCTGATGGCATTGCTCGATCTCGCCGACATCCAGGGCGGCATCCTGCGCGCCTACGGCCGCCTCGGCTTTCCGAAGGGCCGCACCTTCTTCCTGACCGTCACCAACGCTGAGCAGGGACGTCGCCTGGTCGAGCGGCTGCGGCCGCGGATCACGACGGCCGCCCGCTGGGTCGACCCCCACCGCGGCGCCCCGCTCCTGCGCACGCGCCGGCCGAAGCTCACCGACGCCATTCGCGCCGCTGGCATCGCCGACTATCCGGGCGATGTGCAGCTGGTGAAGCCCAAGGTGGCGATCAACGTCGGCTTCAGCTTCCTCGGCCTGCTGGCCCTGCAGGTTCCGACCCGGACGCTGCGGGGCATGCCCGACGAGTTCGTCGATGGGATGGAGAACCGCGCCCCGATGCTCGGCGACACGCCGTTCCTGGACCGGCGCGACGCGATCTGGCGGCAGGCCAGGACCCGGCCGGTCCACATCATGGTGTCGATGAACGCCGAGATGGACGACGCCGGCGAGCCGATCCCGGAGCTCGAGGCCGAGACCGCCTGGCTGCGCGGCCTTTGCGCCGAGTCCGAAGGCGGTGTCGAGATCCTGCCGGGCAACGGACCTGGCGAACCGGACTACCAGGCGATGTCAGCCGTGCTCCGGCAGGAGGACGGCAAGGCGGTCCCGACCAACAAGGAGCACTTCGGTCTCTCTGACGGCTTCGGAGATCCGGTGTTTGCCGGCCAGTACGGACCGAGGGCCGAGGCGATCAAGCAGATCGGTGGCGGCAAGCTGCTGCCCGACGGCAGCTGGGGACCCATCGCCACCGGCGAGTTCCTGCTCGGCTATCCCGACGAGGCGCAGGAGATCCCCGGCGCGGCCATGCCGATCGAGTTCAGCCGCAACGGCACGTTCGTGGCCTATCGCAAGCTGCATGAGAACGTCGCCAGCTTCGCCAGCTACATGGCGGCGCAAGGTGCGCTGATGGCGAAGGTCGCCGGCGCGGACGAGGATGACGCCCGCGCGACCGTCTCGGCCAAGCTGGTCGGACGCTGGGACGATGGCGTGCCGCTCTCGGCCGCGCCCGACGCCGAGGCGCACCGGGCGTTCAACGCCCGGCTCGCCGACGCCCAGCGCGCCGGCGACAAGGACGCCCTCAAGGCGATCGCCGCCCAGCTGGTGAACTTCACCTATGCCGACGACGCGGCGGGCGCGGTCTGCCCGCTGACGTCCCACATGCGACGGGTCAATCCTCGCATGACGCTGGGGCCCGTCGCGAACAGCGGCTCGGCGCTGGTCAACCGCCGGCGGATCCTGCGGCGTGGCTTGCCCTACGGCTCGGTCGATCCGGCCAGCCCGAGCGACGCGGGCGAGCACGGCATCGTCTTCCTGGCGGTGTGCTCGAGCCTCTTCCGGCAGTTCGAGTTCGTGCAGCAGCAGTGGGTGCAGTACGGACTCGACTTCAACGTCGGCAGCGACACCTGCCCGATCGTCGGCAACCATGGCCAGCCGGGCCAGGCGCCCGCCAACCACGTGATCCCAGTCGATCCGGCGGGAGAGGCGACGCCGTTCGTCTGCAAGGGCGTGCCGCAGTTCGTGGAGCCGCGCGGCGGCGAGTATTTCTTCGCGCCCAGCATGACCGCGCTGCGCATGATCGGCATGGGCATCGTCGACCCCACCTGAGCCGGCAGGCGTCTGTTCGATGATCGGGCAGCACGTCAGTCGCCGACGGCTGGAGCGCCTGCCCCAATACGAAAGAAGCCCGGCCTTTCGGCCGGGCTTCGATCTTACGCGGATGAAGTTGCTGCTTAGAACTGCACCGTGATCACGGCGCGGCGGTTGAGCGGCTCCTTCACGCCCGGGCCCGTCTGCACGGCAGGCTCGGTGTAGCCCTTCCAGCTGACGTCCAGGACCGACTGCGAGACGCCGTCGGCGACCAGCTGGTCGGCGGTGGCCTTCGCGCGGCGCTCCGACAGACGCATGTTGTAGGCGAAGCCGCCGGACGTGTCGGTGTGGCCGACCACGGTCACGTGCTGCGAGGCCTGTTCGCCGGTCGCGTACTGCGCGCCTTCCTGCACGACCGACTGCGCGTCCGGCGTGAGGACGTACTGGTCGAACGGGAAGTACACGATGAACTCCTTCGTCACCTTCGCCGGCGGAGGCGGCGGCGGCGGCGGGGGAGGCGGCGGCGGGGGAGGCGGCGGCGGCGGCGGCGGGGGAGGCGGCGGTGGCGGCGGCGGAGGCGGCGCCAGCAGATACCTCAGACCGGCCGTGGCCGCGCTGTCCCGATACTGACCTTGCAGGAAGCCAAGCTTGTATGGCGCGAACTGCCTGGAAGGCCAGCGCATCGTCTGGGTTTCCAGGTAGTGGTAGGTCAGGTCCAGGTTGAGCTGGTCGTTGATCCGGATCGCCAGGCCGAAGATCCCCTGGTACGCGAACGCGTTCTGGGCGCTGTTCACCACGAAGTCCTGCAGGGCGGTGCCCGGCGGGTTGGGGTTCTCGGTCACGTTCGCGCGGCCGTTCATCGAGAGCCGCACGTGCGCGGCGCCGAGACCGCCGCCGATGAACGGATCGACCGGGCTGTTGGGCAGCAGGTCGACCAGCAGGTTGGCCATCGCCGTCCAGGTGTCGTTGTTGCCGGTCGGCGGCGGGCAGGCTGCGCCCACCGGCACCGAGAAGAAGTTGCAGATGCCCTCGATGCTGCCCGGCGGACGGCCCGCATTGTGGCGTTCGAGCACGCTGCGGAAATCGGCCGGGCGATAGCCTGCTTCCAGTTCGACCCGAACGTGCGGCGAGATCTTGTAGCCGATCCGAGCGAAGCCGGCGAAGTTATCGTTGGTGAAGACCGTCAGCGCCGCCGGCGGAGAGCCGGGGAACTGCGAGAACTGCGACGTCGTGTTGAGAGGCATCGCCTGGTGGGCGCCGACGTCGATGGCTCCATACCAGCCGCTGTCCGCCGGCTGGGCGTAGGCGCCCGCCGCTGCAAACACTCCGGCTACGGCCGCACCCGCTAGGAGTTTCAGTTTCATTCGAAGTCCTTCCTTGCCCTCTGAGGCGATCGAATAGACCGAGCAGCGTTATATCAAGCCGACCTGCGCGCGAAAGTGTCGCACCGGACACACCGCCAAACAAATAGCCCCGTCTGAAGCGGCGACGCCCAAGCTATACAATGCCGTTTCGGCAATCAACTTTGGTATGGCCGAGCCCGGCTGAAAAGCACGCTCTGGTTCTGCGCACGTGCGGCGCGAGTCGGCAAGCGTCCGCCGCGCAGGGGCGCGCCGCCGCGAGGGTCGACCTGCAAGACCGCCGATCATGCTTGCGCCGCCCCTTCCCATCCCCTGAGCTTGACCCTGACGCAGGCCCAACGACGAAGACCTGCTTTGGTTCCGCGCCTTCGCCATTTTTCGCAGGAGAGACGTAGCTGGTCTTCGTTACTGATTCGCGCGCAGCGAATCCCACGTGTGCGGACGGGCCGGGTCGGCGGCGGCGCGCAGGTACGCCAGGTTGTTGTCGACCACGGACGGAGGCAGGTCCTGCCGCTCGAGCCGCTCGGCCTCGTCGAAGTGGCCTTCCAGGCCCAGCACCAGCGCCAGGTTCTGCCGCTCCTGGGCGCCGGCGCCGGGGGCGGCCGCCGCCTTGCGCAGCAGCGGCTCGGCCCGTTGCGGGTCGCCGTGCGTGGCGTAGTACATCCCGAGATTGGTCAGTGTCGCTGCATTGTCGGGCGCCAGCTCCAGCGCCCGCTGGTGGGCGGCCAGCGCCTCCGGCTCGCGTTCCGACTGCTCCATCGCCACCGCCAGGAGGCTTACCGGCCGCCAGTCGCGCGGCGCGATCGCTTCGGCGCGCTGCGCGTCGTCGATCGCGTAGAAGCCCTGGTTGGCGTCGATCTTGGCGCGGGCGCTCTCCAGCAGCGCCTCGTAGTTGTTGGGCTGCATCACCAGGATCTGGTCGGCCGCCGCGCCGGCCTCCTCGTACTTGCCGAGCGCCCGCAACGCCTTGGCGAGCTTGAGGCGGGCGTCGTTGTCGGTCGGGTCGATGTCGACCTCGCGGGCCCAGAAGGCTGCACGCCCCAGCGGGTTCAACCGCTCGGCCTCGGCGCGCTGCTCAGGCGTCGCCTTGACCGGCTTCGGCGGTGGGGCCGGGGCCTTGCCCGGGCTTGCCGTGGGTGGGGCGCCAGCCGGTTGCGCGCCCGGCGACTGCGTGGCCGCCGCTTTCGCGGCCGGCGCGCCGAACGGCAGCGTGAACGCCAGCGCCGGCCAAGGGACAGCGGCATAGGCGACCGTCGCAAAGACGCCCGCCACCAGGACGCCCACAATGGATTTCGACGACATGAGCTGGCCCCCGCGGAATCTTCTCGCCCCAGCATCGCGGCGCTAGCGTCAAGGAAGCGTTAAGCATAAGCCGGCCCGTCTATTCGCTTACGCAAAGAAGCAGCATCGCCGATGTCCGACGCCGTCGTCGCCCCCTCCGATGAGCCCGCGACCCCGATTCGTTTGGTCGCACCGTCGGAGGCGGAGGCCGCGGTCGAGGCGTTGCCGGCCCCGCTGCGCGCGCAGGCGAAGCTCGCCAAGTTCCGTGGCAAGCCCGGCGAGACGCTCACCCTGGCGGGCGAGGCGGGACCGGAGCTGGTGTTGGCGGGGGTCGGCGAAAGCGGCGCGGCGATGCCGCTGCGTGCGCTGCCGGTCCGGCTGCCGCCCGGCCTCTATGCGCTGGCGGCGCGCGAGGGCCCCGCGTCGGCCCCAAGTCCTGCCGACGTCGCCCTGGCCTTCGCGCTCGGGGCCTACCGCTTCGACCGCTACAAGAAGGATCGCGGCGAGGCGGGCGCCCGGCTGGTCTGTCCGGACGGTGTCGACCTCGCCGAGCTGCGCGCGGTCTCGCACGCCTGTGCGCTCGCCCGCGACATGATCAACACGCCGGCCGGCGACATGGGCGCGCTGCAGATCGAGACCATCGCCCGCGAGGTCGCCCACATGTTCGGCGCCTCGATCACCGTGCCGGTCGGCGACGCGCTGATCGAGGCCGGCTACCCGGCCGTGCACGCGGTGGGCCGCGCGGCGACGCCAGAGCGCGCGCCGCGCTTCATCGAGATCAGGTGGGGCGACGGCGACGCGGGCCGCCCGCTGGTGGCGCTGATCGGCAAGGGCGTCGTGTTCGACACCGGCGGCCTCGACATCAAACCGGCCGCCGGCATGCGCACGATGAAGAAGGACATGGGCGGCGCCGCCCATGCGCTGGCGCTCGGCCGCATGGCGATGGCGGCGAAACTGCCGATCCGCCTCGCCGTGCTGCTGCCGGTGGCCGAGAACGCGATCGCCGGCGACGCTATGCGCCCGGGCGACGTGCTGAGCTCGCGCAAGGGCCTGACCATCGAGGTCGGCAACACCGACGCCGAGGGCCGGCTGATCCTCGCCGACGCGCTGGCCAGGGCCGCCGAGCTGGAGCCGGACCTGACCATCGATCTCGCCACGCTGACCGGCGCGGCGCGCACCGCGGTCGGGCCGGAGATCGCGCCGTTCTACACCGACGACGAAGCGCTGGCGGGCGCGATCGACGCCGCGGCGCGCGCGGCCGAGGACCCAGTGTGGCGGATGCCGCTCTGGGCGCCCTACGACGCCGCCCTCGACAGCGACATCGCCGACGTCAAGAACGACCCCGACGCCTGGGCGCAGGCGGGCTCGATCACCGCGGCGTTGTTCCTCAAGCGCTTCGCGCCACCCGGCGCCTGGGCGCACTTCGACATCTTCGCCTGGAACGGCCGCGGCCGGCCGGGCTGGCCGTCGGGAGCCGAGGCGCAAGCCATCCGCGGCCTCTTCCGGATGCTCAAAACCCGCTACGCATGAGCGAGCCCGCCGCGCCCGATCCCAGCCCGTCTGACCCCAGCGCGCCCGATCCCAGGCTGACGCTGGCGCGGCCGGACCTGGCCGACGCGCGGCTGGAGGGCCTGGTCCGGGCGGCGCGCTACGAGCCGGCGCGGCTGATGCGCGTCGTCGCGGCCGCCGCGCCGATCCTCCGCGCGCCCGATCCCGCCAGCGAGCGGATCGACGAGCTGCTCTACGGCGAGACGTTCGCGGCGCTGGCCGGGGCGGGCGACGTCGCCGGCGACTTCGCCTGGGGCCAGGCGCGGCGCGACGGCCAGGTCGGCTACGTGCCGGCCGCCGCGCTGGCGGCGGCCGGCGAGCCGCCGACCCACCGCGTGGCGGCGATCCACACCTACGCGTTCGCGGCCGCCTCGTTCAAAGCCGCCGCCAGCGGTCCGTTCAGCCTGAACGCGCTGGTGTGCGTCGAGGCGGCCGAAGGCGGGTACAGCCGGTCCGCCGACGGCGCCTGGTTCTGGACCGCGCACCTTGCGCCGATCGGCGCGTTCGAGCGGGACCCTGCCGCGGTCGCCGAGCGCCTGCTCGGCGCGCCTTACCTCTGGGGCGGGCGCACCGGGCTGGGGCTGGACTGTTCGGGCCTGATCCAGCAGGCGCTCTACGCCTGCGGCCGCGCCTTCCCGCGTGACGCCGACCTGCAGTTGGCGGAGGGACGCGTGATCGCCCGCGCTGACGCGGCCCGCGGCGACCTGGTCGGCTGGCGCGGCCACATTGGCCTCTTGCTGGACGAGACCCGCCTCATCCACGCCAACCCCCACCACATGGCCGTCGTCGTCGAGCCGCTGGACGCGGTGATCGAGCGTCTGGAGGCGATGGGGCGCGGGGCCCCGATGTTCCGGCGGCTCTGACGCGGCTCATCCCCGGGGAAGAGCGGTTGAAGTCACTTCGCGAAGATCATCGCCTCGTCGGCGAAGGCCTTGAACTCCAGGGCGTTGCCGGAGGGGTCGCGGACGAAGAGGGTCGACTGCTCGCCGGGGCCGCCGGCGAAGCGGGTCTGCGGCGCGATGATGAAGTCCGCCCCCGCCGCGGCCAGCCGATCGGCCAGCGCGCGCCAGTCCTGCGGCGCCAGGATCAGCCCGAAGTGGCGCACCGGCACGGCCTCGCCGTCGACCGCGCTGGTCGCTGCCCCGCCGCACTCGCCGGGCGCCAGGTGGGCGACGATCTGGTGGCCCATCAGGTCGAAGTCGACCCAGTCGTCCGCCGAGCGGCCCTCCGGGCAACCGAGCAGTTCGCCATAGAAGCCGCGCGCCTCGGCGAGGCTCTTCACCGGAAACGCCAGGTGGAAACGGGGCCTGTCCATGACCGCTCCTTAAAGCGCGCCTGCGTCGGCTCCAAGCCGGGTGGACTTATCGCGTCCCGCGGCGCCATGGTCCCGCAAAGCAACTCACGGAGTAAGCGCATGGACGCCAGGACCCTGGACCCGGATGGCTGGACGGCGGTCGGCGAGGCGCTGCTGCCGGGCGCCATCGAGCTGCGCCGCGCCATCCACGCCGAGCCCGAGCTCGGCCTCGACCTGCCGAAGACCACCGCCAAGGTGAAGGCCGCGCTGGCCGGGCTGCCGCTGGAGATCCGCGAGGGCCCCTCGACCAGCGGCGTCGTCGCCATCCTGAAGGGCCCCGCCAACGGCCGCACCGTTCTCTTGCGCGGCGACATGGACGCGCTGCCGCTCACCGAGGACACCGGCCTGCCGTTCTCCTCGGAGCACGACGGCGCCATGCACGCCTGCGGCCACGACACCCACGTCGCCATGCTGGCCGGCGCGGCGCGGGCGCTCTGCGAGCGGCGCGACCGGCTGACCGGCTCGGTGATGTTCATGTTCCAGCCGGGCGAGGAGGGCTGGCACGGCGCCCGCTTCATGCTGGAGGACGGGCTGATCGATCCGATCCCCGACGCCGCCTTCGCGCTGCACATCTCGCCGAACATGCCGCGCGGGGTGATCGCCGCGAAGGCCGGGGCGATGCTGGCCTCGTCCGACAAGCTGCGCATCAAGGTGATCGGCAAGGGCGGCCACGCCTCGATGCCGCAGGACGCCATCGACCCGGTCCCGATCGCGGCCGAGATCGTCATGGCCCTGCAGGTGTTCGCCACCCGCCGCATCGCGGTCGCCGACCCGGCGGTGATCACCATCGCAAGGATCGAGGCCGGCACCACCGACAACATCATCCCGGAGGTCGCCCGGCTCTGGGGCACCTGCCGCACGCTCTCCGAGCGCACCCGCGCCATCGCGCTGGAGGGAATCGAGAAGGTGGCCCGCCACATCGCCGAGGCGCACGGCGCGACGGCCGAGGTCAATATCGACCGCGGCTTCCCGGTGACCGTCAACGACGGGCGCGTGGTCGACGTCATCGAGTCGGTCGCCACCCGCCTCTTCGGCGACGACGGCTTCCACCGCATGGCGCATTCGCTGATGGGCGCGGAGGACTTCTCGTACGTGCTGCAGAAGGCGCCAGGCGCGATGGCCATGCTGGGCGCCTCGCCCGAAGGCGGCGATTACCGCACCTGCTGCCCGCTCCACTCCAACCGCATGGTGCTCGACGAGACCGTCATGAGCCGCGGCATCGCCATGCACTGCGCGATGGCCGAAGCGATGCTGAGCGGCGAGCTGGAGCTTTAGCCGGCGCGCCGACGATCCAGGTAAAGCAGCGAGCGGACGAGATCCCGTCGTCGTCGGGGCGGCGGCCCACGCAGCCTCCCGTCACGATCTTCGACTGGGACCTCTACCTGATCGCGTTCGCCGCCATCGTCGGCGGCGTCGTGCTGGCCGGCGTCGTCTGGATATTCTTCACCAACCTGCCGATGCCGGTGCAGTGCGGAAGTGGTCGTTACCACACGGCGATCTGTGGGTGGATCGATCGCTCCGGGCGTCCGGCTTCCATCCCGTGGGACCCGCGCTGGCGTCACGGGTGAGCCCTTGACGCTCCGCATCGCTGCGGTCTAAACGCCCCCCGCCTCGGACCGAGCCCCGAGCGCTCCCGCCGCCGAGTCCCTGTCGAAGGGCGGTCGGGGACCACCCGGCGGGGTGGAGAATTGCACCCATGGCCAACGTGACGGTGGTCGGCGCCCAGTGGGGCGACGAGGGCAAGGGCAAGCTCGTCGATTGGCTGTCGGCGCGCGCTGACGTGGTGGTGCGCTTCCAGGGCGGCCACAACGCCGGGCACACGCTGGTGGTCGGCAACCAGGTCTACAAGCTCTCGCTGCTGCCGTCCGGCGTCGTGCAGGGCAAGCTGTCGGTGATCGGCAACGGCGTCGTGGTCGACCCGTGGGCGCTGCTCGACGAGATCGGCCGCGTCCGGTCGCAGGGCGTTATCATCAATCCCGACGTGCTGGTGCTGGCCGACAACGCCGCGCTGATCCTGCCGCTGCACCGCGACCTCGACGTGGCCCGCGAGGCCGCGGCCGCCACCAAGATCGGCACCACCGGCCGCGGCATCGGCCCGGCCTACGAGGACAAGGTCGGGCGCCGCGCAATCCGCGTCGCCGACCTGGGCGACCGCGAGGCGTTGGAAGCCAAGATCGACCGGCTGCTGGCCCACCACGCCCCCTTGCGCCGGGGCCTCGGCCTGCCAGAGGCGGACCCCGACGAGATCATGGCCTCGCTCGAGGCGGTCGCCCCGCAGATCCTCCCCTACGCCAAGCCGGCCTGGAAGCTGCTCAACGAAGCGGTGAAGGGCGGCGACCGGGTGCTGTTCGAGGGCGCGCAGGGCGCGCTCCTGGACGTCGACCACGGCACCTATCCGTTCGTCACCTCGTCCAACACCGTGGCCGGGCAGGCCGCGGCCGGCTCGGGGCTGGGACCGAAGGGGCCCGGCTACGTGCTCGGCATCCTGAAGGCCTACACCACCCGCGTCGGCGAGGGCCCGTTCCCCACCGAGCTCTTCGACGAGATCGGTCGCCACCTCGGCGAGGTCGGCCAGGAGGTGGGCACCGTCACCGGCCGTTCGCGCCGCTGCGGCTGGTTCGACGCGGTGCTGGCCCGCCAGTCGGTGGCGATCAATGGCATCGACGGCATCGCGCTCACCAAGCTCGACGTGCTGGACGGGCTCGAGACGCTGAAGATCTGCGTCGGCTACGAGGCCGACGGCGCGCAGCTCGACCACATGCCGGCGGGCCTGAAGGCGCAGAGCGCGATCCGGCCGGTCTACGAGGAGATCGAGGGCTGGCGCAGCTCCACCCGTGGCGCGCGCAGCTTCCGCGACCTGCCGGCCGAGGCGGTCAAGTATGTCCGCCGCATCGAGGAGCTGATCGGCGCCCCGGTCGCGTTGCTCGGCACCAGCCCGGAGCGCGACGACATGATCGTCATGCGCGATCCATTCCAGGACTGAACCAGCGCGCGATTTATCCTAAATCCGATCTTTACCACGCATGGCTCAGCTTAGCCGGCACTCCATCAACGGGGGCTCGCGTGGCGACAACAGTCGAGGCCAACGTCCGTCAGCAGATCGGCGCGCTGATGCAGCGTGTGCTGATCGTCGCCGCGCAGCCGGCGTCGGCCAAGCTGCTCTCCGACCTCCTGCGCAGCATCAATCCCTGCCAGATATGGACCGCGACCGACCCGGCCCGCGCGCTCGAGGTGGCAGCGGCCACCCAGCCCCAGCTGGTGTTCGTGGAGCACGACGGCGAGCTCGACGGCATCGGCTTCACCCGCGCGCTGCGCCGCAGCTACCTGGCCGCGCGCAAGTCAGTAGTGATCCTGGTCAGCTCGCAGGCGACGGCTGCGGCCATCATCGGCGCGCGCGACGCCGGCGCGCACGAGTTCCTGCGGCGGCCCTATACGATCGGCGACCTCACGCGGCGGCTGGAGGCGGTGTCGCGCCGCTCGCGCGAGTGGATCGAGGGCGTCGACTACGTCGGACCTGACCGCCGCCGCTTCAACTCCGGCAACTACGCCGGGCCGCTGCGCCGCCGCGTCGACCACGCCAAGACGCCCGACGAGGCGCGCATTCTGCAGGCGCTGCGCAACCTGAAAGCCGGGTTGGCGGCGCTCGACCGCGAGCCGCGCCAGGCGCTGCGCTCGATGCGGGCGCAGGTCGACCAGCTCAGCTGCATCGCGCGCACACGCTCGGACCTGGTGTTCCGTGGCGCGGTCACCGCGCTCGCCGAAAGCATCGCGCGGCGGGACGCCGCCAGCCTGGACCGCTGTGAGATCGAGCGGTTGGCCGCACCGCTGCTGGCCTTCCTGCCCGCTGAACAGGGCCGCCGGCCGCCTGACGCCGCTTAGCGGCGTTCAGTGCCCATGCAGGACCAGGCTCAGGCCCAGCACGCCTGACCCGCCGCTGAAGCGGTGGACGTCGCGGTCCTGCCGCTCCTGGGCGGTGTATTGTTCGCCCCGGCCGAAGTCGTGGTCTTCGTAGCCGATGATCGCCGTGGTCGATCCGCGTCGCCAGCCGTAGCCGGCCTCGACGTCGTGCGCCTGCACGTGCGGATCTTCCGACCACTGAAAGTCCCGCGCGCCGAGGTCGGTCGAGCGCCCGTTGAGGGTGGCGAACATGCCCCAGCCCTGCGGCATGGTTCCGTGGCTCGACGGCGGCGGGACGCTGTAGGTGATCGCGCTCGGCGCGACCGTTGTGGCGGGCGCAGGGTCTGCATGGACCAGCGTCGGCAGAGCGGCCAGCGCCACCGTTGCGACCGTCAGAGCTGCTAACCGGCCCATGTCGCCCTCCCTCCAGCCAGCAGGCTGGACCAAGAGGAAATGTCATCCAGGCGTCGGGGTTCCGCCGCCCGTTCGAACACCGATGCCGGACCCGGGTTCATTGCTGAGACGGGGCCGTGCGCCGGACCCCTCGCCCCGCAAGGATTGCGCCATTTGGTCCGCAAAGCGCAGCAAAGGTTGAATCTGTATCACGCCCTGATGTATGCCCGGCGTTTCGCCTCCTCCCCCGAGGTGAGTCATCCGAACGGAGCACGATGGCAGACATCCCGACCGCGCGGGCCGGCCGCGCGCGCCATGGCGGCGGAGCCATGGCGCTGGGCGACTTCACAGCTGACCGGCGCATGCTGGTGCTGGTGGCGATGGCCGCCATCGTCGGCGCCGGCGGCCTCATCGGCGCCTGGGCGCTGCTGAAGCTGATCGCACTCTTCTCCAACGTGATCTGGCATGGCGAGTTCTCCGTCGCGCCGATGACGTTCGCCGGCGTGCGGCCCAGCCTCTGGATGGTCGCCGCCCCGGCGCTCGGCGGCCTCTTCGTCGGGCTGATGGCCCGCTACGGCTCGGAGAAGATCCGCGGCCACGCCATCCCCGAGGCCATCGAGGCGATCCTGATCGGCGGCAGCCGCATGTCGGCCCGGGTTGCGGTGCTGAAGCCGCTGTCGTCGGCGGTCGCCATCGGCTCGGGCGGTCCGTTCGGCGCCGAGGGCCCGATCATCATGACCGGGGGCGCGCTGGGCTCGCTGTTCGCGCAGTTCTTCCACCTCAGCGCTGCCGAGCGCAAGACGCTGCTGGTGGCGGGCGCCGCAGCCGGCATGACCGGTGTCTTCGGCACGCCGCTGGCCGCAGTGCTGCTGGCCGTCGAGCTGCTGCTGTTCGAATGGAAGCCGCGCAGCTTCCTGCCGGTGACCGTCGCCGCGCTGATTGCCGCAGGCGCGCGGCCCTTCCTGCTGGGCGCCGGCCCGCTGTTCCATATGGCGGCCGTCCCCGCGCTCGGCTGGAATGGCCTGGCGGTCTGCGCCGGGGTCGGCTTGGTCGCCGGTCTGCAGTCGGGCCTCCTGACCACGGTGCTCTACCGCGCCGAGGACGCCTTCAGTCGCCTGAAGCTGCACTGGATGTGGTGGCCGGCGATCGGTGGCCTGGCGGTGGGCGTCGGCGGGCTCGGCGATCCGCGCGCGCTCGGCGTCGGCTACGACGTGATCGGCGACCTCTTGGCCGGGCACATGCCGATGAACGCCACTGCGCTCCTGCTGGTGGTGAAGGCGGCGATCTGGATCGTCGCGCTGAGCTCGGGCACCTCGGGCGGCGTGCTCGCCCCGTTGCTGATCCTCGGCGGCGCGCTGGGCGCGATCGAGGGCCACTTCCTGGCCGGCGGGCCTGGCTGGTGGGCGCTTGTCGGCATGGCCGGCATGCTCGGCGGCACGATGCGCGCGCCGCTCACCGGCGCCCTCTTCGCCGCCGAGTTGACCGGCCAGTTCGAGGCGCTGCCGGGGCTGCTGGCTGCGTCGTCGGCGGCTTACGGCTTGACCGTGCTGCTGCTCAAGCGCTCGATCCTCACCGAAAAGATCGCCCGCCGCGGGCTGCACTTGACCCGCGAATACAGCGTCGATCCGTTCCAGATGATGCGGGTGCGCGATGTGATGGCCGAGAACGTCGAGGTGCTGCCGGCCGGCATGTCGCTCGACGCGGCGGTCGCCTTCTTCACTGGACCCGAAGCGCGCCACAAGAGCTATCCGGTGGTGGATGCGGCCGGTCGCGTCGTGGGCCTCGCGCCGCGCGCCGAGATCGTCCGCTGGCTGACGGAGGGCACACATGGCGAGGCGACGCTCGGCGAGGTGATCTCCGACGCTTCGATGCTGACCGCGCGCCCCGAGGAGGCGGTGGGCCAGCTGGTCGAACAGATGGTCGAGCGCGACATCGGCCGCGTGCCGATCGTCGGCGACGACGGGCGGCTGGTCGGCCTCGTCACCCGAAAGGACCTGCTGCGCGTCCACGCCCGGCAGCGGGCGCAGGAAGCCGACCGGCAGGCGGTGCGGCCGCTCTGGGCGCGCGCCGCGGTCTAACGCAGTCTGAACGCGGCGCGCCTTTTTGCGGCGCGGGCCGCCGCGCTGGGAAGACCTAAGGAAAATCCCGTAGGTGCAAGAGGGAATGAAAATGCGCAGGCTCTCGCCGTGTCGCTACACCAGACCTACGAGCTCTATCTTACCGACAGAAACGGCTCGACGCATTTCGAGGCGCTGACGTGCGCGCCGGGCGAGCGGGTCCGCGACGTCGCAACGCGGCTGCTGGGCGAGCGCGGCGTAGCCGAAATCGAGGTGAGGCGGTTGGGCGAACACCAGTTCACGGTGCGCACGAACTAGGCCTTTCCGGCCCCGCTTCGCCGCCCGTGAGCCGCCTTCGAAACCTTGGCGCGCTGCTTTAGCCGCTCACGCTCAGGCGGTTCCGCCGGATCGCACCGTGCTCTAAACCTTGCGGCATGCGGGTGTTCGGCCAGCCGATGCGCACGATCCGGCCGCTGGCGGACGGGACGGTAGAGATCATCGACCAGACCCGGCTGCCGTGGTCGCTCGAGCACGTGCGGCTGGCGCGGATGCAGGACGCGGCGCGCGCCATCGCCGACATGCTGGTGCGTGGCGCGCCGCTGATCGGCGTGACGGCCGCCTACGGCCTTGCCCTGGCGCTGCGCGAGGATCCGTCCGACGCCGCGCTGGAGCGCGCCACCCTCACGCTGCTGTCGACGCGGCCCACCGCCGTGAACCTCGCCTGGGCGCTGGCTCGCACAGGCCGGGCGGCCAAGGCGCATGCGCCCGCTGACCGCGCCGCCGCCGCCTTCGCCGAAGCCGGCGCGATCGCCGAGGAGGACGTGGCCGCGTGCCGGCAGATCGGCGAAGCGGGGGCCGAGCTGATCACCCAGGCGGCGGCCGCGAAGCCCGGCGGCCGCGTCGACGTGCTCACCCATTGCAACGCCGGCTGGCTTGCCTGTGTCGACTGGGGCTCCGCGACCGCGCCGATCTACGTGGCCCGCGAGCGCGGCATCGACGTCCACGTCTGGGTGGATGAGACCCGGCCGCGGAACCAGGGCGCGGCGCTCACCGCCTTCGAG
>DATNEH010000102.1:0-7297 GCA_035553015.1 Caulobacteraceae bacterium
CCTCTCCGCCGCCAGCCAGGCCCGGTGGGCGGCGTCGCACGTCACCGGCGCAGAGGTATGCAAATGGCCTGCTCCGATGTTGAGCGTCGGCAGACCGGCATTGAACCAGGATGCGGTGAAGCCTTCGTTTGCACGCCCCCACACCCTCCCAAGATAGCGACGACCGGTTGTCGTTCAAGGATTGCGTCGACCCCAAGATTCAGGATCATCCGACTGAAATAACAAGGTTTTCAGATGGCATGAGCGAAGCTGAAGCTTCCGGGAAGCTCTCGCGCGGACACGACGCGGAACGCCCAAGAGTGGTGTTGATCGGCGGCACGTCTCATGCGGGCAAGTCGAGCCTGGCGCGCGTGCTGGCCGACCGGCTCGGCTACGAGGCGCTCTCCACCGACCAGCTGGCGCGCCATCCCGGCCGGCCCTGGCGACATGGCGAAGCGGTCCCGCCACATGTCGTGGAGCACTATTCGACCTTGGCGCCCGACGCGCTGATCGCCTCGGTGATGCGCCACTACGAGGGCATGTGGCCGATGGTGCGCGAGCTCGTCGTACGACGCGCCGCCGACGCGCAGGCCAGCGGCCTCGTGCTCGAAGGCTCGGCGCTCCTGCCGGCGCACATCGCCGAGCTAGGCCGCGACGACGTCGCCGCGCTCTGGCTGACTGCCGACGAGGCGCTGCTGGCGGCGCGCATGCGCGCCGAGAGCCGCTACGCCGACGCCGACGCCGACGGGCGCGCGCTGATCGACGCTTTCCTGGAGCGCGCGCGCCGCTACCAGCGGCTGACCGTCGAGGCGGTGCTGCGGCTCGGCCTGCCGAGGCTCGAGGTCCGCGCCGACGAGCCGATCGGCACAGTCGCCGACCGAGCGCTCGCGATCATCCGGCCCAGCGGCGCCTAGTCCTTCGCGGCCTTCGCGAAACGCTTGGCCTGCGCGACCCAGGCCTCACGCACCGCGCGGCCCTTCAGGCTGAGCGCGGCGTCGACCTCGGCGAGGTCGTCGGCGCTCCACTGGGCGATCTGGGCGAAGCAGGTGACGCCACGCTCGGCCAGCGCCGCCGACAGCTTCGGCCCGATGCCGGTGAGCCGGGTGAGATCGTCCGCGACGATCGCTTTGGACGCTTCGGCCATCGGCTCGAGCGCTTCCCCGAGCGTTTCTTCGGCGGCGTCGTTCGCAGCCCCGGCGGCGACAGGCGCCGCTTCGTGCGCCACGACTGGCGCGGGCGCCTCGTCCGCCGCCGCCTCGGCGGCGGCCACATCGGCCACCACCACGGCCTCTTCGACCCGCAACTCGGTGTCGGCGACGCTTTCGGCCGCCTGCCTCACCTGCGCGGCCGCAAAGCCGGCCAGCGCCTCGACGTTCACCGCCTGCGCCCAGCGTGTCATCCACCACCAGGCCACGCCTGCGCCTGCTGCGGCGCCGAACATCGCCCACAGCGGCGAGACCGCCCCGATCGGCCATCGCAGCGCCTGCTCGGCGCGGTCCTCGACCGCAGCTGCGCTCGGGAATGCCTGCGTCCAAGCCATGTTCTGCTCCTTGAAAGTCCGCGCGGCGCCAGTCTGCGCACCGCGATGTTGCAGCGCAGCATAACACGCCCGTGCGCCCGCGCCACGCTGGTTTTCTCGCCTGCCACGGGAAAACCTTGCCGGCGCCATTCGGCAACGCGATGGCAAGAATCTGTCCGCATGAATGGCCGCCATGGGATCGGCTGCGCTACGGATGCCCCAAGAGCCAGAGCCTCAGGAGCCAGAGCCTCAGGGGCCAGAGCCTCAGGGGCCAGGCGGCGATGACGCCGGCGTCGACGGCCTCCTGGCGTCGGGCCTGGAGCTGCGCCGCGGCGGCGATGCGGCCGCCGCCGAGTGGCTGTTCCGTCAGGCGCTGAACATCGAGCCCGACAACGCCACCGGCCTGTACCTGCTGGGCCTGCTGCGCTTCGAGGTCGGCGCGCCGGCGGAGGCCGAGGCGCTGATCGCGCGGCTGGCGCAGCTGCGCCCCGCCCACGCCGAGGCCCACTTCACGCTGGCCAGCATCCGCCACTGGCGCGACGACCGCGCTGCGGCGATCGCCGCCTACCGCCACGCGCTGCAGCTCAGCCCCACCCACGGCGCCGCGCAGATCGGTCTTGCTCGCGCGCTCGCCGAAAGCGGCGAGCATGCCGCGTCGCTCGAGGCCGCCCAGGCCGCGGTCCAGCTGGCGCCGGCCGATCCGGCCGCCCACCTGGCGCTCGCTGCCGCCCAGCGCGGGCTCGGCGACGTCAAGGCGGCGATCACCGCGTTCTCCGAGGCCGTGCGGCTGGCTCCCGACCTCACCACCGCGCACGTCGGCCTGGCGCTGGCGCTGACCGACGCCGGCGAGCCGTCCTTGGCGCGCATCGCCGCCGAGCGGGCCACCACGCTCGATCCGGCGCTCTGCGACGCCTGGCTGGCGCTGGGCTCGGCGATGCGCGGCCTGCACGACCCGGCCGCGGCGGCCGCAGCCTTCGAGCGCGCCCTGGCGCTGGCGCCGGAGCGCGCCGTCGTCCACCTGAACCTCGGCCTGGTGCTGATCGAGCTGGAACGGGCCGATGAGGCCCGCGCCTGTCTCACCCGCACGCTGGAGATCGACCCCTCCAGCGCCACCGCGCACGCCAACCTCTCGTCGCTCTATTACCTGGCCGGCCGCAAGTCGCTGGCCAAGTCGCACGCCTACCGCGCGCTGGCGCTCGAACCGAAGCTCATGAGCGCGCACCAGAACCTCGCCGCGCTGCTCGCCGAGGAACAGCAGCATGAGGCCGCCCGCGCCCACCGCGACCGCGCCTACGGCGAGCGCAACCTGGTGGTCGTCACCTCGGCCAACCCGCGTGCGCGGGTGCTGATCCTCTCGACCACCGAGAGCGGCAACACGCCCGACCGCCACCTGATCCCGCCGGCCAACTACACGCGCCTGCTCTGGTTCGTCGAATACGCCAGCGAAGCGCAGCTGGCCGACCTGCCGGCGTACGACGTCGCCTTCAACGCGATCGGCGACGAGGACCTCGCCGGCCCGACCGCCGACAATGCCCGCCGCTTCGCCGCGCTGACCGGCCAGCGGCTGCTGAACCACCCCGACAAGATCGCCCGCACCCGCCGCGACCTGGCCGGCGACCTCTTCGCCCATATCGACGGCCTGGTGGTGCCGAACAGCGTGCGCGTGGAGGCGGCCGACGTCGCGGCCGGCGGCGTCCGCGAGGCGGCGCGCCGCGCCGGGGTCGCCGAGCCGTTCCTGGTGCGACCGATCGGCTCGCACGGCGGCAAGGGCCTCGCTCTGGTCGGCGGCGGCGCCCCCGACGAGCCGCTGACCGCGGCTGGCGCCTACTACCTCACCGAGTTCGCCGACTTCCGCAGCGCCGACGGCTTCCACCGCAAGTACCGGGCGATCTTCGTGGGCGGTCGCCCCCTGCCCTACCACCTGGCGATCTCGCCGGCCTGGATGGTGCACTACGAGAGCGCCGGCATGGAGGCAGATCCTGCCCGCCTCGCCGAGGAGATGCGCTTTCTCGAGGACCCGGCCGCCGCGCTCGGCGCTGACGCCTGGGCCGCCGTGGCCAAGGTCGGAGCGGCGATGGATCTCGACTACGCCGGCGTCGATTTCTCGCTGCTCCCGGACGGCCGCGTGCTGCTGTTCGAGGCCAACGCCACCATGCTGGTCCATCCCGAAGCCGACGACGGCCCGCTCGCCCACAAGAACCCGGCGATCGAACGCATCCTCACGGCATTCCAGGCGATGCTCGCAACCGATTGATCCCGCGGCAGGAACGCCAGCCTCCAGCCCCGCGTTGAGCGGCGACCACGGAGGTGCAAGTGGCGCGGGACATGGCTGAGATCGGGCTGGAGACGGCCGCGAGCGCGGGCCTCAGATACGTCAACGACCAGGATCCGGGCATAGGCCGCGTCGGCCAGCCAGGCCGCTTCGACTATCGCGACGCCGACGGACGCCAGGTCCGCGACCCCGAGACGCTCGAGCGCATCCGCGCGCTCGTCATCCCGCCGGCCTGGACCTCCGTCTGGATCAGCCCCGATCCGCGCGGACACATCCAGGCGGTCGGCCGCGATGCGCGCGGGCGCAAGCAGTACCGCTACCACGCGCGCTGGCGGGCGGTGCGCGACGCCCACAAGTATCACCGCATGGCCGCCTTCGGCCGCGCCCTGCCGAAGCTGCGCGCGCGGGTCGAGGCCGACGTCGCCAAGCGGGGCCTACCGCGCGAGAAGGTGCTGGCCGCCGCGGTGCGCCTGCTGGAGATCACCCTGATCCGGGTCGGCAACGACGAATACGCCAGGGCCAACAAGAGCTTCGGGCTGACGACGCTGCGCAAGAGGCACGTGACCCTCACTGACGCCGGCGCGGTGTTCGAGTTCCGCGGCAAGTCGGGCAAGGCCTTCCAGACCCGCTTCCAGGATCGGCGCCTCGCCCGCGTGCTGCGCCTGTGCGAGGAACTCCCCGGCCAGCGGCTTTTCCAGTACGTCGACGCGGACGGCGAGCGCCGCCATGTCGACAGCGACGACGTCAACGAATACCTGCGCGAGGCGATGGGCGAGGACTTCTCGGCCAAGGACTTCCGCACCTGGGCCGCCACCCTCGCGGCCGCGCGGGCGCTCTGCCTGGAGTCGGCGGACGATCACGCCCCCACCAGGAAGACCATCACCACCTGCGTGAAGGCCGTCGCGGGTCTCCTCGGCAACACGCCGGCCGTCTGCCGCGCGTCCTACATCCACCCCTCGGTGTTCGTGGCCTACGAAGCCGGCCGACTCTCGGAGGACCTCGCCGACGGCAGCGCCCGCGCCGAACGCGCCCTCCTGAAGCTGCTGTCCGCGCCTGAGCGGGGCGCGAAGGCGGCGTGAGCCAGCGCGCGACGCGGCGGCGGCGCGGGCCGCCTTGACCGCGGGTCACACTGGCGGGCGGCCTGCGTTTTCCTTAGGGTCTCATCCCCGAACAGCCGTTTGAACGGGACGACCCCATGCTGCCCGCACGCCTGCGCTTCGGCGCCTTCATCGCCCCCTTCCATCCGCTCGACGAGAACCCGACGCTGGCCATCCAGCGCGACCTCGAGCTGGTCGAGCACCTCGACAACCTCGGCTACGACGAGGCCTGGATCGGCGAGCACCACTCGGCGTCCTACGAGCTCATCGCCAGCCCCGAGGTGTTCATCGCCGCCGCGGCCGAGCGCACCAGGCACATCCGGCTCGGCACCGGCGTCTCCTCGCTCCCCTACCACCACCCGTTCATGCTGGCCGACCGCATCAACCAGCTCGACCACATGACGCGCGGCCGCGTGATGTTCGGCGTCGGCCCCGGCGCGCTGTCGTCCGACGCCTACATGATGGGCATCCCGATCGCCCGGCAGCGCGACATGATGGACGAGGCGCTCGACGTTCTCGTCCGCCTGCTGCGCGGCGAGGAGGTCACCCACGACAGCGACTGGTTCAAGCTGAACCGCGCGCGCCTGCAGATGAGCCCCTATTCGCGCCCCAGCGTCGAGATCGCGGTGGCGAGCCAGGTCTCGCCGACCGGCGCCCGCGCGGCCGGCCGCCATGGCCTCGGCCTGCTCTCGATCGGAGCCACCTCCGACGGCGGCTTCAATGCGCTGGCCTCCAACTGGGCGATCGCCGAAGAGCTCGCCAAGGACAACGGCACGTCGGTCGATCGCGCCGCCTGGCGCCTGGTCGGCCCGATGCACATCGCCGAGACCAAGGAGCAGGCGATGGCCGACGTCCGCTTCGGGCTGGAGAAGTGGCTGTTCTACTTCCGCGAGGTCGCCAACCTGCCGCTGGCGCCCACCACCGGGGACGATCCGGTCAAGGCGTTCCTGGAGATGCCGATGGCGGTGGTGGGCACGCCGGACGAGGCGGCCGCCAAGATCGAGGCGCTGATCCAGCAGTCCGGCGGGTTCGGCGCCTTCCTGTTCATGGCGCACAACTGGGCCCCCTGGGCGCAGACCAAGCGCTCCTATGAGCTCTTCGCCCGCTACGTCGCGCCGAAGTTCCAGTCGCTGAACGTCGGCCGCGAGGCCTCGATGGCCTGGGTGAAGGACAACAAGGCCGACTTCACCGCCCAATCGATGGCCGCGGTCGGCGCCCGCATCGCCCAGCACGCGCAGGAGAAGGGCGCGGCCAACATCAACCCGATGATCGCCCAGATGATGGGCCTGGATAAGAAAGAAGAGGCCGCGGAATAGTCATGCGCGCCGTCATTCGCCGGGAAGGCAAGCTGGTTGTCGACGAGATGGCCGCCCCGACGCCGGGGCCGGGCCAGCTGCTGGCCAAGAGCCTGGTCTGCGGGATCTGCGGGTCCGACCTGCACCTCCTGGACCACTACGACCACATGATCGACCTCACCACGCGCCTCGGCGGGATAAGCCAGATGCGCAAGGGCGCCGACACCGTGTTCGGCCACGAGTTCTGCTGCGAGGTCGTCGAGAGCGCCGGCGCGTTCAAGGCGGGCGACGTGGTGGTCTCGCTGCCGATGCTGATCAGCGCCACGGGCGGCGATGCGATCGGGCTTTCCAGCAACACGCCCGGCGCCTTCGCCGAGCACCTGCTGCTCTCCGAGATGCTGACCCTGCCTGTGCCGAACGGCCTTGCGCCCGAGCACGCGGCGCTGACCGAGCCGCTGGCGGTGGGCGAGCACGCGGTCGCCATGGGCGATCCGGGTCCGGATCACGTCTTCATGGTGATCGGCTGCGGTCCGGTGGGCCTTGCGGTGATCGCCTCGCTGAAGGCGCGGGGCCTGGGTCCCGTGATCGCCGCCGACTACTCGGCCGAGCGCCGCGCCGCCGCCGAGCGGATGGGCGCCGACAAGATCGTCGATCCGGCGGCCGTCTCTCCGCACGCCGCCTGGGCCGACTACGGCGTGCCCGGCACGCGCGCCGAGGCGATGATGGCCGCGGCGATGGGCGGCTCGGTCAAGCGCCCGCTGATCTTCGAATGCGTGGGCATGCCGGGCATGATCCAGGCGCTGGCCGAGGCGGCGCCCGGCGGCTCGCGGATCGTCGTCGCCGGCGTCTGCATGGAGAGCGACCGCATCGAGCCGCTGGTCTACATCACCAAGGAGATCGAGCTGCGCTTCGTGCTCGGCTACACGCGCGACGAGTTCGCCAAGTCGCTGGACAACCTCGCCGAGGGCCGCACCCGCTACAACGAGATCATCACCGGCGTCGTCAGCCTCGACCAGACCCCCGACGCCTTCGTCCGCCTGCAGACCGACAAGAGCCAGATCAAGATCCTGGTCGCGCCAGGCAAGTAGTCAGCTCTCTCCCACACTTCTCTATCCGTCACGGTCGGCGATGACGG
>DATNEH010000103.1:0-6924 GCA_035553015.1 Caulobacteraceae bacterium
CGGCGTGATCCCTGGACGCTGGTCTTCGCCCTCTGGCTTCTCGCCGGCTTAGCTTTCGTTGGGTTGTTGGCTTACAGCGTCTCGCAGGAGCAGGGTCAGATTGACCGCCTCTACGATGTCGTAAATTCCGCGAAGCTCAGCCAAGCCGAGTTAGCCGCCAACGAATCCAAGCTGGACAGCCTGGCCACGGAGCGCTCGTTCCTCGCGAGCGCCCTTTGGATCAGCATGCCGCTTGCGGTCGTTGCGCCGGCACTCGGATATCTGTGGCTTCTGGCGCGGCGACGCCTAGCAAGCTGAGGCATCAGCGCCGCCCGCCGCCCTTGCGTTCGGACGGCGGTTCCCCTAAAAGCCCGCGCTTCCATCCGAGCCGCCTGGCCCAAGGCATGCCATGGCGGCTCATTCTGCTTTTCCTTTCAAGAGGACGGCGCGCTGCAAAGCCGCCGATGCGAAATGCCGAAGTTGAAGACCAAATCGGGCGCCAAGAAGCGCTTCAAGATCACTGCGACCGGCAAGATCAAGGCCGGCGTGGCGGGCAAGCGGCACCGCCTGCTCCACCACAGCGCCAAGTACATCCGCCAGAACCGTGGGACCAAGGTGATGTCGGCGTCCGACGCCAAGATCATCAAGACCTACATCCCCAACGGTCTGCCGTAAGGAGCGGATGACAGATGGCACGCGTTAAAAGGGGCGTCGTCGCCCACGCCCGGCACAAGAAGGTTCTCGAGCAGGCCAAGGGTTTCTACGGCCGCCGCAAGAACACTATCCGCGCCGCCAAGGCCGCGGTCGACAGGGCCGGCCAGTACGCCTACCGCGACCGGCGGGTCCGCAAGCGCTCGTTCCGGGCGCTCTGGATCCAGCGCATCAATGCGGCGGCGCGCCTGGAAGGCTTCACCTACTCCCGATTTATTCACGGCCTTGTCGAGGCCGGGATCGAGATGGACCGCAAGGTGCTTGCCGACATCGCCGGGTCCGATCCAGCCGCGTTCAAGGCCATTGCCGACAAGGTTCGCGCCGCGCTGGCCTGACGAGACCGCTCGACCTGAGTTCTCGTGAAGAGCCCTCCGGCGGAACCGCCCGGAGGGCTTTTTGCTGGCCCTCGCCCTCGCTAGAGGACCACCGATGACCGACCATTCCGAACTCGAACGCGACCTCGCCGCGCAGATCGCCGCGGCGGGCGACCTCGACACCCTCGACCAGATCCGCGTCTCGGCGCTGGGCAAGACCGGCGTGGTCTCGGGCTTGCTCAAGAGCCTGGGCCAGATGAGCCCGGAACTGCGCCGCACCGAAGGCCCGGCGATCAACGGCCTGCGCGACCGCATCGGCGCCGCCGTCGCCGCCCGCAAGGCCGAGCTCGAGGACGCCAAGCTGGAGGCCGAGCTCGCCGCCGGCCGGCTCGACCTGTCGCTGCCCGCGCCGCCGCGCCGCAAGGGCTCCGTCCACCCGACCATGCAGGTGATGGACGAGATCACCGCCATCTTCGCCGAGCTGGGCTTCGGCGTGGCCGAAGGTCCTGACATCGAGGACGACTTCCACAACTTCTCGGCGCTGAACTTCCCGCCCCGCCACCCGGCGCGCGAGATGCACGACACCTTCTTCCTGAAGCCCGCGCCCGACGGCGAGCGCAAGCTGCTGCGCACCCATACGAGCCCGATCCAGGTGCGGGTGATGCGCCGCGCCAACGTGGCGGTCGGCGCGCCGCAGTTCGCGGTGCACCAGGACCCGCCGATCCGCATCATCGGGCCGGGCCGCGTCTATCGCTGCGATAGCGACGCCACCCACACGCCGATGTTCCACCAGATGGAGGGCCTGGTGATCGACCGCGACATCCACATGGGCCACCTGAAGTGGACGCTCGACGCCTTCTGCCGGCGGTTCTTCGAGATCGACACGGTGGTCACCCGCTTCCGGCCGCACCACTTCCCGTTCACCGAGCCGTCGGCCGAGATGGACGTGCAGTGCGACCGCTCCGGCGAGACGGTGAAGATCGGCGAGGGCGCCGACTGGCTGGAGATCCTCGGCGGCGGGATGGTGCACCCCAACATCCTGCGCATCTGCGGCCTCGATCCGGAGGAGTGGCAGGGCTTCGCGTTCGGCCTCGGCGTCGACCGGCTGGGGATGCTGAAATACGGCATGCCCGACCTGCGCGACACCTTCAGCGCCGATGTGCGCTGGCTCGACCACTACGGCTTCTCCGCCTTCGCCGACCCCAACCCGGCGTCGGGATTGAGCTGATGCAGTCCGCGAGAGCAATCCTTCTCCCCTTGCGGGAGAAGGTGTCGCCGAAGGCGACGGATGTGGGGTCGCGCCGTCCGCTGGGACTGGCCTGCGCCGCGCCAACCGCCGTCCGCCCGTCAACCCCTCATCCGGCCGCTACGCGGCCACCTTCTCCCGCAAGGGGAGAAGGGCGCTGGAGTGCGCCTGCATGAAATTCACCCTTTCCTGGCTGAAGACGCACCTCGAAACCGACGCCACCGTGGGTGAGATCGTCGAGGCGATGACGATGGCGGGGCTCGAGGTCGAGCACGTCGAGGACCCCGCCGCGGCGCTGGGCGCGTTCACCGTCGCCAAGGTGATCGAGGCCGTCCAGCACCCGAACGCCGACCGCCTGCGCGTCTGCCAGGTCGAGACCAAGGATGGGCTGAAGGAGATCGTCTGCGGCGCGCCGAACGCGCGGGCCGGCCTCTACACGGTCTATGCGCCGATCGGGACCTACATCCCGGGCAGCGGCATCACGCTGGAGCCGCGCGCAGTGCGGGGCGTGGTCTCCAACGGCATGCTGTGCTCGGCGGCCGAGCTGAAGACCGCCGAAGAGTCGAACGGCATCCTGGAGCTGGCCGAGGCGCCGGTGGGGACGCCGGCCGCTGTGGCGCTGGGGCTGGAGGCGGTGATCGACTTCGAGGTGACGCCGAATCGGCCCGACTGGCTGGGCGTCGCCGGCATCGCCCGCGACCTGGCGGCGACCGGGATCGGCAAGCTGAAGGACCTGTCGGTGGCGCCCGTACCGGGCAGGTTCGCCAACCCGATCGAGATCCGCGTCGACGGATCGGACGCCTGCCCTGCGTTTGCAGGCCGGGTGATCCGTGGGCTGAAGAATGGCCCCTCGCCGGCCTGGATGCAGGACCGCTTACGCGCCATCGGGCTTCGGCCGATCAACGCGCTGGTCGACGTGACCAACTTCCTCTCCTACGACCGTGCGCGGCCGCTGCACGTCTACGATGCGGCGAAACTCACGGGCGGCTTCATCGAGGCGCGGCTGGGCCGCGAGGGCGAGCAGGTGGAGGCGCTCGACGGCAAGACCTACGCCGCGACGCAAGAGATGTGCGTGATCGCCGACGCGTCGGGCGCGGTGGGCCTCGGCGGCGTGATGGGCGGCGAGGCCACCGGCTCGACGCTGGCGACCACCGAGGTGTTCATCGAGAGCGCCTGGTTCGACCCGATCCGCACCGCGCAGACCGGCCGCGACCTCTCGCTGATCTCCGACGCCCAGTACCGCTTCGCGCGCGGCGTCGATCCGGGCTTCGTGGTTCCGGGGCTGGAGCTGGCGACGCGGCTGATCCTGGAGTTCTGCGGCGGGGAGCCGTCGGAGGTGTCGCTGGCCGGGGCCATCCCCGCGCCGCCGCCCGCGGTCGACTTCGATCCGGCCTACGTGAAGAAGCTCGCCGGCCTCGACCTGCCGGCGGACCGCATACGGACGATCCTGGAGGCGCTCGGCTTCGGCTACGAGGGAGCGCGCGTGCAGCCGCCGACGTGGCGGCGCGACGTCGAGGGCAAGGCCGACCTGGTCGAGGAGGTGGCGCGCATCGCCGGCTACGGCGCGCTGCCGGCCGAGCCGCTGCCGCCGCTGCCAAGCAAGGCCGGCGGCGTGCTGACGCTGCGCCAGTCGCGCATCCGCGCCGGCCGGCGGGCGCTGGCGGCGGCCGGCTATGCCGAGGCGATGACCTGGTCGTTCACCAGCCGCGCGGCGGCCGAGGCGTTCGGCGGCGGCGCCGAGACGCTGGTGCTGGAGAACCCGATCTCCGCCGAGCTCGACTGCATGCGCCCCTCGATCCTGCCGGGCCTCATCGAGGCCGCCGGCCGCAACGCGCGGCGTGGCTTCGCCGACGTGGCGCTCTTCGAGATCGGCCCGGTGTTCGCCGGGACCGAGCCGGGCGACCAGCGCACGGCGGTCGCCGGCATCCTGGCGCCGCACGGGCCGCGGCGCTGGGACCACGCGCCGGAGGAGGACGTGTTCGCGGTGAAGGCCGACCTCGTCGCGCTGCTGGATCAGCTCGGCGCGCCGGTGGCCAACCTGCAGACCGCACAGGCGGAGACGCGGCCGTGGTGGCGGCCGGGTCGCGCGGCGCGGCTGCAGCTGGGGCCGAAGGCGGTGCTGGCCGAGTTCGGCGAGATCCACCCGAAGGCGCTGAAGATGTTGGATGTGGATGGCCCGATCTACGCGTTCGAGGCCTGGATCGAGGCGATCCCGGAGCCGAAGAAGAAGGCGGTGAAGACGAAGCCGGCGCTGGCGCTCTCGCCGCTGATGCCGCTGACGCGCGACTTCGCCTTCGTGGTGGACCAGGCGACGGCGGCCGGCGACGTGGTGCGCGCCGTGCAGTCCGCCGACCGCCAGCTGATCGCCGGCGCCCGCGTCTTCGACGTCTACGAGGGCCCGGGCGTCGCGGCCGGCAAGAAGTCGGTGGCGGTCGAGGTGACCCTGCAGCCGCGCGACAAGACGCTGGAGGACTCGGAAATCGAGGCGATCAGCGCCAGGATCGTCGGCGCCGCCGCAAAAGCGACCGGGGCGGCGCTGCGGGGGTAACGCGCTCTCATCCCTCCCCATGATGGGGAGCGATGGTTACAGCGGAATGACGTTGCGCTGCCGCGAGTAGGCCAGGTACCCGAGGCTGGCGCCCAGCCGCAGGCCTATGCCCGCGCGCACCGGGGCCAGCACGATGCCGTCGGCGCGCTGGTAGTTCACGCCGAGGCCGCCGACCAGGTAGGCCGAGCCCTCGACGCCCGGGAAGCGGCGGAAGATCGCGTCCGGGTACTGAAGATTGTAGCAGAGCGTGAAGGTGCGGCTGGCGTTGCCGCCCCAGTCGAAGCCGCCGGTCGGCCCTTGCCAGAACACGTCCATCCGCGGCCGGTCCTTCATGTACATCAGGCCCTTGCCGTAGCGCAGCCCGAAGAAGAAGGCGCCCGAGCCCTCCTCGCCGGCGATGTAGGCGGTGGGGCGGCCGTTCTCGTGGAAGATCTTCTCGATGATCGCGCCGGCGTTCTCGGCGGTGACGCCGAAGAAGTCGGAGACGTTGCGCACGATCTCGTCGCGCGAATAGGTCTGCGCCGGATGGTCGCCGGGGCCGCCGTAGGGACGGCCCTGATCGTCGCCGTGCCGGTATTCGGAGCCGCCGTCCTGGCGGTACTGCGAGCCGTCGCCCTGCCGCCCGTCGCCCTGCCGATAGTCCGGGCCGTCACCTTCCTTGCGATAGTCGCTGTCGCCCTGCGCCAGCGCCGGTCCGCCCGCGGCGCCTATCCCGGCGGCGAGCCCCGTCACCAGACCCGAGACGATGACTTTGCGGCGGTCCATACGAATCACTCCGGAACTTCTTGGAGATCCCTCACCGCAATTCTGCGCCCGGAATGGGGCGGAAAGGTTAACGGGGGTAAAGGGTTGGAAGATTTTCGCGCACGGTTCGCGTCCCTCCCCTCCTCCGGTCCCTCCCCTTCATGGGGAGGGTGGTCGCGCAGCGACCGGGTGGGGAAGGCTGGAGCTGCCGCGACGCCAGCCGGCCATCGAAGGTTGACGCGTGCGACATCCCCACCCGGCCGATGCTTCGCATCGTCCACCCTCCCCACGAGGGGGAGGGACGGCGCCGGGCGCGCTGCGGCGCCCGCGGGCCTTCTGGCCCCGCCCGAATTGCTCTAAGAAGCCGCCCCTCACATGACCGACCCCGCCCACATCCGCAATTTCGCCATCGTCGCGCACATCGACCATGGCAAGTCGACGCTCTCGGACCGGCTGATCCAGGAGACCGGGGCGCTGACCGCGCGCGAGATGAAGGAGCAGGTGCTCGACTCGATGGAGCTGGAGCGCGAGCGCGGCATCACCATCAAGGCGCAGACCGTGCGGCTCGAGTACCGCGCCGACGACGGCCAGGACTATGTGCTCAACCTGATGGACACCCCCGGGCACGTCGACTTCGCCTACGAGGTCAGCCGCTCGCTCTCGGCCTGCGAGGGCTCGATCCTGGTGGTGGACGCCAGCCAGGGCGTCGAGGCGCAGACCCTGGCCAACGTCTACCAGGCGCTCGACCACGACCACGAGATCGTGCCGGTGCTCAACAAGGTCGACCTGCCGGCCGCCGAGCCGGAGCGGGTGCGCCAGCAGATCGAGGACGTGATCGGGCTCGACGCCTCGCACGCCGTCGAGGCGTCGGCGAAGACCGGCAAGGGCATCCACGCGGTGCTGGAGGCGATCGTCACCCGCCTGCCGCCGCCGAAGGGCGATCCGGCCGCGCCGCTGAAGGCGCTGCTGGTCGACGCCTGGTACGACGCCTATCTCGGCGTGGTGGTGCTGGTGCGGGTGTTCGACGGCCAGCTGAAGGCCGGCCAGACGATCCGCATGATGCAGCGCGGCTCGACCCACAAGATCGACCGCATCGGCGTCTTCCGGCCCAAGCAGGTGGAGACGGGTGCGCTCGGCCCCGGCGAGATCGGCTACATCACCGCCCAGATCAAGGAGGTGGCCGACGCCGCCATCGGCGACACCATCACCGAGGAGCGCCGCCTCACCGCCGCCCCGCTGCCCGGCTTCAAGCCGGTGCAGCCGGTGGTGTTCTGCGGCCTCTTCCCGGTGGATGCGGCCGACTTCGAGGACCTGCGCGCGGCGGTCGGCCGGCTGCGCCTGAACGACGCCTCGTTCACCTATGAGATGGAGACCAGCGCCGC
>DATNEH010000104.1:0-17332 GCA_035553015.1 Caulobacteraceae bacterium
GTTCAGCACGTCCTCCTGGCTCATCCGCAGGATGTAGTCGCGGTGCTGCGGGCTGGTGGAGAGGAAGGTGTGGATGCGGCCGCGTTTGGCCGGCCGGATGGCTTCGGCGCAGCGCTCGATGTCGGCGACGCCGGCGCGGGCGAGGCCGCAGACGGTCGCCTCGGTGACGATCTTGGCGATCTCGCGCACCGCCTCGAAGTCGCCGTTGGAGGCGATCGGGAAGCCGGCCTCGATCACGTCGACCCCCATCTCCTCGAGGATCTTGGCCAGCTCCATCTTCTCGTCGAACGACATCGAGGCGCCGGGCGACTGCTCGCCGTCGCGCATGGTGGTGTCGAAGATGATGACGCGGTTCTTGTCGGCGGCGTCTGCCGCTACGTCGGAAGTCATTGGAAAATCAGTCTCTTCGCAAGGGTGTCGGCCAGGGCGGCCAGTCTGGGCGGCGGGTTTGGTCCCCTGAGCGCCCGGCCCGCGAAGAACGCGCGCCTAGGAGTGCGCCCAGGGGCGGCTAAGCCCCAGCGCGAGAAGAAGCAGGTTGCCCGGACGACGGCGCATGACCTTGGCGTGTAGACTGATCCGCCTGGCGGAGCAAGGTCGCGGCGGTTGGCTCGCCTCAGAACGCGCGGCGGCGCAGCTCCTGCTGGACGAGCTCGCGGTACATGTCGAACGTCTCGAGGATTTCGCGAAGATTCTGGAGGACGTTCTCGGCGGTGGCGACGTCCGCGCCACGCGCCCTCAGCGAAGCCGTCGCGGTCTCCAGTTCCTTGATCTTGAAGTGGCCGGCGGCGATGTGGGCGTCCGCGCGGTCGAGCTTCTCGGCCATCGTGCCGAAGCGGTCTTCCTGCTCGATCAGCAGACTGCGCAGCGCGTACTTGCGGATCGGATCGGTCTCCCGTTGCAGCCGGTCGACCACCCCCCAGACCAGTTCGTCACCCATCGCTCTCCCGGGCATCTGCCTGACCCCTTGCCGTTCTCCCGCAAAAGCAACTAGCGGGGCCACGGAAAGGTCCCCCGGGTTGCAGGGCGACCGGCCGGCGTCCTGGCTGAGGGCGCCGACGCCGACCGGGCTCGGCTCGAGGATCATGCGTAACGACCACCGGGCGCTAGGCGCCAAAGGTCGTCATGTTCCACGCCGCCAGGCTGAAGCTGAGGATCGAGACGCTGATCAGGACGGTCAGGCCGGCGTTGCCGATGCGGGTGAGGAAGGCGTTCATGGGTAGGCTCCTTGGGTTCGTCGCCCGCCGGTCATCGGCGGCTGTCCGTTAGACGAACGAAGGTATGCCCGGACGACATCCCATTCACAATTCTATGAGTTCGTACCTTGCCCATGCGAAATCGCATAGGTCGCGTCGCCCTATTCCGCCGACGCCGGTTCCTGCGCGCGCTCGGCCAGCGCCGCCGCCTCGCGGGCGCGCAGCCAGCGCCGCGCCAGCCAGGCCGAGCCCACCCAGAGCAGCACCGCCAGCGCCAGCAGGGCGATCTCAATGACGCCGCCGCCGCTGAACGCCGCGGTCACCGCGCCGCCCGTGAAAGCGGTGAGCAGGATCTTCGGAACGATGCCGATGGCGGTGCCGAGCGCGAAGTCGCGGCGGCGCACGCGCGCGGCGCCGGCGGCCATGTTGACCACGATGAACGGCGCGGCGGGCACGAGGCGGATGATCAGGCTCGCCATGAAGCCGTTGCGGCCCACCAGCGCGATGAAGCGGTCGACGCCGCGGCTGTTCAGGTCGCGGATCAGCCGGCCGCCGAACAGGCGGCCGAGCTCGAGGCCGATCAGCGCCGAGACGAAGGTGCCGATCCACGAATAGAGCGAGCCGGTCCACGGCCCGAACACCACCGCCGCCGCCGCGATCAGCACCACCTGCGGCGCGCCGAGGAAGGCCAGCACCGCGAACGCCGCCACCGCCACCGGCAGCGCCCAAGGGCCCTTGGCCAGCGCCAGCCAGTGCTCGACCCCGGCCTTGCCGGTCAGCCCCAGCTCCGGCGCGCCCAGCACGAAGACCAGGCCCACCCCGCCGAACAGCACGAACGACACGACGAGCGAGCGCCACGCCTTGGCGTCCATGTTGGTGACGAACTGGCTGATGCGGCCCACGGCGGGGGCTTATAGCGGCCGGGCGCGCGCCGTCACGTGCCGAGGCCTACTCGAACAGCTTCTTGTTCAGCGCCTCCAGACCATCGAGGCTGGAACTGGCCGGCTCGAAGCGGCGGCGGGCGGCGTCCCAGCGCCAGGCGGCGTTGGGTCGTCGTTGAAGCCGGTCTGCTTGTCGGTCCCGACGTCGGCCGCGTCCAGCAGCCGGGGCGAGGCCGGCGATCGCAATCGCCAAGCTTGGGCGATGTTGCCCCGCGCGGCGACCCCGCGTAAACAGCCGCCCGCTTTCAACCCCACTCAAACGGGAGCCCACCATGTTCGCCCAGTCGGCCGCGCTCGCCCGCGTCAAGCCCTCCGCCACGCTGGCGGCGGACGCCAAAGCGCGCGAGCTGAAGGCGGCGGGCAAGGACGTGATCTCGCTGGCGGCCGGCGAGCCCGACTTCGACACGCCGGACAACGTCAAGGAAGCCGGCATCCGCGCGATCCGCGAGGGCAAGACCAAGTACACCAATGTCGATGGCATCCCGGAGCTGAAGGAAGCCGTCAGCGCCAAGTTCAAGCGCGAGAACGGCCTTTCCTACGCGCCGGCCCAGATCAACGTCGGCCCGGGCGGCAAGGCGGTGATCTACAACGCCATGGTCGCCTCGCTGAACCCCGGCGACGAGGTGGTGATCCCCACCCCCTACTGGGTCAGCTACCCGGACATGGTGCTGCTGGCCGGCGGCACGCCGAAGTTCGTCCCGACCAGCGCCGCCACCGGCTTCAAGGTGCAGGCCGCCGATCTCGAGGCGGCGATGACGCCCAAGACCAAGTGGATCATCCTCAACTCGCCGTCGAACCCCTCGGGCGCCGCCTACACCAAGGCGGAGCTGCGGGCGGTGGCGGACGTGCTCATGCGTCACCCGCAGGTCTGGATCCTGACCGACGACATGTACGAGCACCTGGTGTTCGGCGACTTCGAGTTCTGGACCATCGCCCAGGTCGAACCGGCGCTCTACGAGCGCACGCTGACCATGAACGGCGTCTCCAAGGCCTACGCGATGACCGGCTGGCGGATCGGCTACGCCGGAGGGCCGGAGCCGCTGATCAAGGCGATGGCCAAGGTGATGAGCCAGACCACCTCCAACCCCTCGTCGATCTCGCAATGGGCGGCGGTGGAGGCGCTGAACGGGCCGCAGGACTTCATCAAGCCGAACGCCAAGCTGTTCGAGCAGCGGCGCGACCTGGTGGTCTCGATGCTGAACCAGGCGCGCGGCATCCGCTGCCCGACGCCGGAGGGCGCGTTCTACGTCTATCCATCGGTCGAGGGCCTGATCGGCAAGACGGCGCCGTCGGGCAAGCCGATCGGCTCGGACGAGGACTTCGCGGTGGAGCTGCTGGAGACCGAGGGCGTCTCGGTGGTGTTCGGCGCGGCCTTCGGCCTCTCGCCGCACTTCCGCATCAGCTACGCCACCTCCAACGCCGTGCTGGAGGACGCCTGCACCCGCATCCAGCGCTTCTGCGGCCAGGTGTCGTAAGCTCCGGTGTCGTGAGCCCCAGGTGTCGAACGCCCGGGGCGGCGGCGCGTCAGAAAGTGCAGTCGAGGCTTCGACTGCCGCCGGGGCTCAGCTTGTCGCGCGCCGCCTTGTAGCGCTGGCAGAGCGCCTCGAGGTTGCTGAGGAAGTCGGGGAGCGCCTGGCCGCGGCCGCTCCAGTTGCTGCCGATGTCGCGCCGCAGGCTCCGCGTCGCCTGCCAGTAGTGGGTCGGAAAGCTGGTCGCGCCGGAGAGCGCCGGGAAGCTGACGTCGCCTTGCGCCACGCAGAGGCCGACCATCTCCCAGTAGTGGCTGACGGCGCCGTATTCGCGGAACTCCGGCGAGGCCTCGTAGAGATCCGAGCCGGTGCGGCCGGCGGCGATCAGCTGCCGCGCCTGCCGCTCGCGCGAGGCCATGTCCCCGTCGGCGTAGCTGGCTGCGCAGCCTTCCCACGCCGGACTCTGGTCGACCAGCGTCCGGCAGGCGGACGCGTCGGCCAGGCTGGGGACTGTGACCAGGCACTTGGGATCGGCCGCCGGAGCCGCCGGCGACCCCGGCCGCAAGAGCAAGAACGCCGCCACGACGGTCGCCGCGACGACGACGCCGGCGGCCGCGACGAGTGGCCAGCGCCGCGGCTTTGCAGCGCGAGGCGGCGGCGCCGCGGCCGACGCCTGCGCGATCCTCGGCGAGGGGCGGATCGAGGCGCCCGGCGCGGCGGCGCGACCGCCGTCCATCACCAGCCGCACCACCTCGACCAGATAGCCGAGGTGGCGCTCGAAGGGCGGCTCGTAGGCGTTCAGCCAATGCTGCGCGCCCAGGAAGTAGCCCAGCGAAGCGTCCGGCGTGACGTCCTCGATGCGCAGCGGAATGATCGGCACGCCCTGGCTCACCGCCCGTTCGACCTCGCGCAGGATGTAGGGCGAGTGGTTGGCGCTCTCGGAGAAGATCAGCACGAACACCTTGGCGCCGGTGATGGCGCCGACGATCGATGCGCCCCAGTCGGCGCTCGGCAGGATGTCGCGCGCGGCCATCCAGCAGCTGATCCCAGCCGCTTCCAGCGCCGCGCAGGCGGCGTCCGCGGCGCGCTTGTCCTTCGATGAGTGGCTGATGAAGACGTCGTTCGCCATCGCGCCGACCGAACCTTGAGCACGTCGCCCATAGCACCGGCAAAGCTGTATGGCGACGCGCGGCCGCTCACGACTCGAGGGCGCGGACGCGCCGGAGGCCAGGGCGCGGACTGAACCGTTCGGCCGCCGCCGCGTTGCAGGCTTGAAAGATGGCGTTCAGCCACGGTTCACGGCGCCGGGGGCCCCATCGGCGCGATCGCAGGGAGTCTCCGACATGCTCAGCCGCCTGCCCATCGCCCTTCTTTCCGGTTGCGCATTTGCAGCGCTGGCTGGCGCCGCGCTCGCCGATCCGCCCGCGCGGGTTGGACGCATCAGCGACGTCGAGGGCCAGGTCTCGCTCTTACCGCCGGCTCAGCCCGAATGGGTCGAGGCCTTTCGCAACTTCCCGGTGACGTCCGGCGAAGCCTTCTGGACCGGCGACGAGGGTCGGGTGCAATTGCAGTTCGGCGGAGTGCAGGCCAGCGTCGATTCCGAGACCGAGCTCGACGTGGTGGACCTCGACTACGGCGACACGCGCCTCTCGATCCCGCAGGGGTCGGTCGATATTCGCGTGTGGCGCGTGCCCGAGGGCGGCGTGACGGTGGCGACCCCGGCCGGGGACGTGCAGATCGCGCAGCCTGGGGCCTACCGGATCGACGTGGCCGCGCCTGACGAGAGCGGCGAGTACCCGCCCGTGGAAGTGACCGCGTTGGAGGGCGGCGACGCCGGAGCGCCGGGTCCCGGCGGCTTCGTCGGCGTTCCGCAAGGCGCGGCGGCGGTGATCTACGCGGGCTACGACCCGCAACTTCAGGACGCGCAAGAGGCGTCCATCGACGACTGGGCGCGTGAGCGCGAGGCGCAGCTTCGGTATGATCGCGTCGACTGGGACCAAGACACCGAGGCCGGCTACGCGGACCTCGCCAACTTCGGCCAGTTCGTTCAGGACCCCACTTACGGCGAGGTCTGGTACCCAGCCGATGTTCCCCCCGACTGGGCGCCTTACCGATTCGGCCAGTGGTCGTATGTCGAGCCATGGGGCTGGACGTGGATCGACGACCAGGCCTGGGGCTTCACGCCATTCCACTACGGCCGCTGGGTCATGATCGACGGCCGCTGGGGCTGGGCGCCCGGTCGACGCGTGGCGCGGCCCGTATACGCGCCCGCCCTCGTGGCCTTCATCGGCGGCGCGGGCTTCGCGGCGAGCATTGGCGCCGGGGGCGGCGCGTTCGCGTGGGTGCCGCTGGCGCCGGACGAGCCTTACATTCCTCCATACCGCGTCAGCGACGCCTACGTCCGCCAGGTGAACGTCGCCAGCGTCAGTACAACGGTCATCAACAATGCGAACATCAACAACGCGACGGTCGTCGAGCCTGCTCGCCTGAGGAACGCAGCGGCCGTCTCCGCGATCTCGACCGATGCGCTGGGCCGGGGCGCAAAGGTGCAGCAGGCGGCCGTCCGCGTGACGCCGCAAGCCCTGGCGCAGGCTCGCGCGGCGCCGACCGCCGCGCCGCCGCCGCCCAGGCCGAGCGTCCCGGGCGGCCCGAGAGCCGCCGGCGCGGCCACGGCCCCGGCTGGCCTGCGCGCCGCCCCGCCGCCGCCTGCCAGGGTGCAACAGCTGCGCGCAGCGGTCGCGCAGGCGCCGAAGGGGTCCACTGCGCCTCCGCCGATCCCCGGCGTGCACAGGGCCGCCGCAATGCCGCCGGCGGGCGCCGCGGCGGCCCCGATCGCCCCTGCGGCCAAGTCCGGTCGCCAGCCGCCGCCGAAGCCGCTCGCCCCGCGTCCCGGCGCTGCGCCGAACGGACCCCGGATCGCTCCGGGCGAACCGCAGACGCCGCCGCTCCACGCCGGCCCGCCAACGGCAGCGCCCACGGCCCGCCGTCGGACCGGCCCGACGTCGCCGCCCGCCGCTGGGCCGCAGGCCCCACCCGAAACGCACGCCGGCCCGCCGGCCGCCGCCCCGAAGGCGCGCACGCCCCCGCCGGCCGCTTTGAAAGCCCGAACGCCGCCACCGCCGCCGGAGGCGCCGCCACATCCGCCGCCGCCGGGGGCTGCGCCGCTACATCCGCCGCCCGGGCGCCCGGCCCGGACGCCGCCGCCTCCGCCTCCGCCGGCTCAGGCGCCTCACGCCCCGGTCACCCAGCAGAAGACCAACCCTGGCGCCGCCAAACCGCCACCGAAGGAAGCGCCGGACAACAGCGCTCGGGGCCAGCCGGGCGAGCCGCACTCGCAGGACTAGGAGCCTGTCTGAGTAATGCCATGTGAGCGGCGTCGTTGGGATTGGGCTGGGCGGCTCAGTTTGTTCATGGCGTGGCGGCTAGCCGCGCACAATCTGATGCGGTTCCGGCGAGCGGCCCGGCCGCCGAGGCGGGCTTTCCTGCTTGGCCGCCGTCGCCTTCACGCCACTTGATCGGCCTGAATCCGGGCCGCGGCGGCCTGCGCCTGGGCCCTGCGCTTTGGCAGGATCGCGTCCATCCCCTTCCGCACCGCCGCGAGCACGTGCGGCGGCGCGGTTTCCGGGCGGCCGGCGTTGAACGGCGGCGCCGGGGCGTATTCGAGATTGAGCTGCAGGCCCTGCGCGAAGTCCTCGCCGGCCAGCTCGGCGGCGACCACCAGCGCGAAGTCGAGGCCGGCGGTGACGCCGCCGCCGGTGATCACGTTCCCGTCCCTGGCCACCCGCGCCGGGTCGGGCGTCACCCCGAACAGCGTCAGCAGGTCGCGCCAGGCCCAGTGGCAGGCCGCGCGGCGACCGCTGATCAGCCCGGTCGCCGCCAGGATCAGCGAGCCGGTGCAGACCGACGTCAGGTACTTGGCGCCCGACGCCAGCCGCGTGGCTTCGCCCATGAACGCTGCTTCGTTGATCACCCGCGTGGTCGCCAGGCCGCCGGGGAAGAAGATAAGGTCGCAACGGTCGATGTCGGCCAGCCGCGTCGTGCCGGCGAAGGTCAGGCCGCCGTCCGACGTGATTGCGCCGCCGGGCTGCGAGGCCACGATCGTCTCGGCGTTCGGGATGCGGCTGAACACCGTGTGCGGGGCGGTGAAATCGAGCTGGGTCATCCCCTCGTAGATCACCTCGACGATACGGAACGGGGCCTCGGCCATGACGCGCTCTCCTCTTGCGTTGACGGGTGCATCCTGCCCGGCCTAGCCTGCGTCCGAAATGACAATCTTCCCTCGTTTTACGCCATGCACCGGCTTGCGCTGCTGATCTTCCCGAGTTTCCAGATCCTGGACGCGGGAGGGCCGATCGCGGCCTTCGAGATCGCGAGCCGCCATGGGGGTGGTCGGTACGCGATCGATGTCGTCGCCGCGGCGCCCGGCGAGGTTGCGAGCTCGTCGGGCGTTGCGATGATCGCAGGGGCGCTGGACGCGGGCGCGCACTACGACACCTTGATGATCGCCGGCGGCGACGGCACGCGCGCCGGCTCGCACGACCCGGCGCTGCTGGGCCTGGTGCGGGGCGCAGCAGCGAACGCGGGCCGGGTCGCCAGCGTCTGCTCGGGCGCGTTCATCCTGGCGGCAGCCGGGCTGCTCGACGGCCGGCGCGCCACCACCCACTGGTCGCGCACCGCCGACTTCGCGCGCCGTTTCCCCGCCGTGCGGCTGGAGCCCGACCGCATCTTCGTGCGCGATGTCGATGCGCGGGGCGAAGTCTGGACCTCGGCCGGCATCACCGCCGGCATCGACCTGGCGCTCGCCATGATCGCCGAGGACCTCGGCGAGGAGGTCGCGCGGCGCACCGCCCAGCAGCTGGTCGTCTACCGCCGCCGGCCCGGCGGCCAGTCGCAGTTCTCGGCGCTGCTCGAGCTGGAGCGACCGGGCGCGCGCTTCGCCTCGCTGCTCGGCTGGTCGCGCGAGCGGCTGGCCGAGCCCTTGAGCGTCGAGCAGCTGGCCCGCCAGGCGGCGATGAGCCCGCGCCACTTCGCCCGCGCCTTCGCGGCGGAGACCGGCGTCACCCCCGCCAAGGCGATCGAGCGCCTGCGCGTCGAGGCCGCGCGCGAGCGGATCGAGGCGGGGCCGGAGCCGATCGACTGCATCGCCGCAAAGGTGGGCTTCGGCGATCCGGAGCGCATGCGCCGCGCCTTCCTGCGCGCCTTCGGCCAGCCGCCGCAGGCGCTGCGCCGCGCGGCGCGCGTCTGATGGCCGCGCCCCCAGTCGCCAAGCTCGTCAAGCGCTCGGTCTCGCTGGCCGGGCACCGAACCTCGCTGGCGCTGGAGCCGGAGTTCTGGCGGGTGCTGGAGGTGATGGCGGCGGCGCGGTCCTCGAGCCTGGCGGGCCTGGTCGGCCAGATCGACGGCGCCCGCGGCGCGCGGCCGCTCGCCTCGGCCTGCCGCCTGGCGGCGCTGTCGCACGCACTGAACGGCAAGAGCCCCGGCGAAGCTCAGTAGTTATGCGCCGGCGGCCGGGTCAGCGGCGCGGCGGCGGCCGGCTGGCGGAGGCGGCTATGCGGCCCGCCGTAGACCGTCCAGGCCACGAAGATCGCGATCAGCACGATACCGATCGCGCCCCAGATCCAGGGCATGATCGTCTCCTCGCTCTGGGCCTCGGCTTCGGTCTGTTTGGGCCGGTATGGATCATCGTCGGTCATGCGCCCTCTCCCGCCACGAAGGAAATTGCCCCTCGCGACGGGCGGACGCAACGTTCTCGGTTTGGCTGTAGTCCTTGGGCGTAGCCGCCCCTGGCGCTGGCTCTGGGCGGTCAGCTCTGGCCGGCCCGGGGCGCCGCCGCCGCCAGCGTCGCTGGATCGTGGGTCACCAGGGGGTGGAAGGCGGCGCCGCTGAGCGACACGATCGCGATCACCACGAGCGCCACCACCAACGTCACCGCCACTGCGCCCAAAGACGCACCCATGCCCCCGTACCTACCGGGTCCCATAACGCTGCCTTCTCCATCTGAGCTCCCCCGCGCCAATGGAACGGCAGGCGGCGAGGGCGGTTCCCGCGTCAAGGTTGCCGCGCGTCCGCGGACGCGCCTCGGGGCTTCCCTTCACGCGTTTCCATTGCGAAATGTGAGCTGCCGAGTCTGCCATTAATCTTCACCATCTGATCGGCCATAGGGCGCCAGGTCATCGGGTTCCGGGGTTCTCATTGGATGCGTCTTCGTCCGCTTTTCTTCGCATGCCTTGTCGCCGCCGCCGGCTGGTCCGCGCAGGCCCAGACGTCGGCCGACGAGGCGCAATCGCGGTTCCTGGACGAGCTCAGCCGTCAGTGCCCTGAGAAGAACCTGCAGCTCCTGTCGGCGCGCGACCTGCGCGACGGGCTGGACGACTACCTGGACGGCCTGCCCACCGACGTGCGCAGCGCCTTGCAGAAGGTCGAGCGGGACCACTGCTCGTCGATGGACGCCGGCGCGGCCTGCGTGAACATGGCCGACATCTACGGCGCCGATCAGGTCGGGCGCACGCCGGAACTGGTCAACTCGCTCTGCGTCAGCTTCCTGCGCTGCCGCAGCCAGGGCGACTGCGACTACGCGCGGTAGCTACTCCCGGGCCTTCGACTCGTTGGCCGCCGAGCCGAAGATGCCCTTGGCCATCAGCGAGGTCTCGGCGTCGCGGCGGCGCTGGTAGACCTCGGCGCGGGCGCCGTGGGCGCGGCGGTTGTCGGGCTCGGCCTGCACCGCCAGCTCGACGAGGTGGCAGGCGAGCCGCACGTCGTCGTCGGCCACGGCGAGCGCCCGCTCAGCCAGCCGGTCGGCGCCGCCGGCCAGCGCCGCGATCTCGAGCGCCAGCGCCCGCTCGCGGGCCGGCTTGAGGTTGGCCGGATTGCCGTCCCACCAGCCGCCGTAGAGCCGCCAGATGTTGCGCACCACGAACTCCGGCTCGTCGTACATCGGCCGCAGGTACGGCTTCTCGAGCACCGCCGGATCGACCGAGACCGAGTGGACGATGTCGTTCAGCCGGGCGCCGGCGTTCATCATCGCCAGCGTCTCGCCGACCAGCTTCTCCAGCGCGTCGGCGACCTCGTCCAGCACCCGGCGGATGCGCGCCGCGCCGGCGATCGGCAGCCCGTGCGCCGGCAGGAACAGCTCCGCGCCCTGCGCCGCCATCGCCCGCATCGCGCCGGCCCACTCCAGCGGATAGCGCTGCGCCTTCTGCGGATTGCCGGCGTTCGGGAAGTTCCAGATGAAGAAGTCGCCGGCGCAGATCGCCTTGTGCCTGGGGATCCACGACCAGGTGTGGTCATCGGTTTCGCCCTTGGCGTGCTTCAGCTCGACGGCCAGGCCGCCGACGTCGATGTCGAGCGTGTGGGCATAGGTGATGTCGGGCTTCGGCGAGGTGGTCGGCAGGAAGCGCTGCTCGCCGCCGATCGAGTAGCCGGCGCGGCGGAATTGGCCGAACTGGCGCTCGTTGATGATGCGGTTGTAGCCGTCGGTCAGATTGTAGCGGTCGAAGCGCCTGGGCACGTTCTCGTGGCCGGCGATGCGCGGCTTCGGCTGGCCCTTGTCCGCCGCATCGGCGACGAACGCCCCGGCGCCGCCGACGTGGTCGACGTGGCCGTGGGTGTAGACCAGCGTGTTGAAGCGATCGGCCCGCCAGCCGCGCACCGCCTCCACCACGCGCCCGCCGCCCTGCGGGCCAGAGGTGTCGAAGGCCAGCAGGCCGTCGTCGGTGGCGAACAGGATGCAATGCGAGAAGGCCTCGACCATCGCCACGCCGTCGCCGATCTCGGATAGCTCGTGGTTGATCCGGTTGATCGGCCCGACCCCGGCGGCGCTGGCGCGCCCCTCGATGATCGCCTCCGACATTCCGAGCAGATCGGCCATCGCGCTTCTCCCGTGTTCGAGCCGGGGGTTTAATGGCGAGATGGGCGCGGCGCCATGGCGTCGGCGCTCCCGCCTTCTGCCTGCGCCAGCGCGTGCTACATATGTTCCGAACGCTGAATCAGTCCGCCGCCCCGAGCCCCGCCTCTTGTCCGACACCCCCGCCCCTCGCCTCTCCGACCTCGCCCGCGTCGACGCGCCGGTGGGCGACTACCTCACTGGCCTGAACCCCGAGCAGCGCGAGGCTGTCGAGGCGACCGAGGGGCCGGTGCTGGTGCTGGCGGGCGCCGGCACCGGCAAGACGCGCGTGCTGACCACGCGGATGGCGCACATCCTGGCCAGCGGCCGCGCGCGGCCGTGGGAGCTGCTCTCGGTCACCTTCACCAACAAGGCCGCGCGCGAGATGCGCGTGCGAATCACCGACATCATCGGGCCGGCGGCTGAAGGGCTCAGGTGGCTCGGCACCTTCCACTCGATCGCCGCGCAGATCCTGCGCCGGCACGCCGAGCTGGTGGGGCTGAAGTCGAGCTTCACGATCATCGACGTCGACGATCAGGAGCGGCTGATCAAGCAACTGCTGGAGGCCGAGAATATCGACCCCAAGCGCTGGACGCCGCGCCACTTCGCCGGGCTGATCGACCACTGGAAGAACCGCGGCTGGACGCCCGACAAGCTGCCGCCGGCCGAGGGCGCGCATTTCGCCAACAATCGCGGCGGCAAGCTCTACGCGATGTACCAGGACCGCCTGCGGGTGCTGAACGCGTGCGACTTCGGCGACCTGCTGCAGCACAACCTGACCATCTTCACCCAGCACCCGGACGTGCTGGCCGACTACCACCGCCGGTTCCGCTACATCCTGGTCGACGAGTACCAGGACTCCAACGTCGCCCAGTACCTGTGGCTGCGGCTGCTCGCGCAGGGGCGGCAGAACCTCTGCTGCGTCGGCGACGACGACCAGTCGATCTACGGCTGGCGCGGCGCCGAGGTGGACAACATCCTCAGGTTCGAGCGCGATTTCCCGGGCGCCAAGGTGGTGCGCCTGGAGCGCAACTATCGCTCCACCGCCCACATCCTCGCCGCCGCCTCGGGCCTGATCGCCGCCAACAAGGACCGGCTCGGCAAGACGCTGTGGACCGAAGGCGACAGCGGCAACAAGGTGAGGGTGCGCGGCGTCTGGGACGGCGAGGCCGAGAGCCGGCTGATCGCCGACGAGATCGAGCGCTGGATCAAGGACAGGCGGCGCTATCGCGAGGTGGCGATCCTGGTGCGCGCCTCGTTCCAGATGCGCGCCTTCGAAGAGCGCTTCGTGATGCTGCAGATCCCCTACCAGGTGATCGGCGGCCCGCGCTTCTTCGAGCGCGCCGAGATCCGCGATGCGCACGCCTACCTGCGGCTCGTGCAGTCCGAGGACGACGACCTGGCGTTCGAGCGCATCGTCAACGTGCCCAAGCGCGGCATCGGCGAGACCAGCGTGCAGAAGCTGCTGGCGGTGGCCAGGGGCGCCGGGGTCTCGGCCGCCGCGGCGGCGCGCGAGCTGGTCCGCACCGACGAGCTGCCGGCGCGCACGCGCACGGCCCTCTCCAACTTCCTGCGCGACCTCGACCGCTGGAGCGCGGCCGCGCAGACCATGCCGCACCCGCGCCTGCTGGAGACCATCCTCGAGGAGAGCGGGTACACCGACGCGCTGCGGCTCGACAAAGGGCCCACCAGCCAGACCCGGCTCGACAACCTCAAGGAGCTCGTCCAGTCGATGGGCGCCTTCGAGACCCTCCAGGCTTACTTGGAGCACGTGGCGCTGGTGATGGACCTCGACCGCGAGAGCGGCGCGGACTCGGTGCAGATCATGACGCTGCACTCGGCCAAGGGGCTGGAGTTCCCGCTGGTGTTCCTGCCCGGCTGGGAGGAAGGCGTCTTCCCCAGCCAGCGCAGCATGGACGAGAAGGGCGAGAAGGGGCTCGAGGAGGAGCGGCGCCTGGCCTACGTCGGCATCACCCGCGCCCGCGAGGAGGCGCGCATCTCCTTCGCCGCCAATCGCCAGGTCTACGGCCGCTGGACCAGCCAGCTGCCGAGCCGCTTCGTCGACGAGCTGCCGCCCGCCAACGTCGAGGCCGCCTCGGAGACCGGCTACTACGGCGGCGGCCCCGGCATGCGCGAGCCCAACTCGCGCTGGGATACGGAAAGCGCTTCGTTCGGCTCCGGCTACGACTCGCCCGGCTGGCGGCGCGCCCAGCAGCGCAACTACCGCGGCGGCCCGGCCGGCGTGACCCAGGTGATCGAGGGCGAGGGCCGGCTGGTCGCCGTCTCCGAGCCCTCGGCGACCGGCGCCTACGCCCGCGGCGAGCGCGTCTTCCACGTCAAGTTCGGCTACGGCCGCATCCTGCAGATCGAAGGCAACAAGCTGACCGTCGACTTCGAGAAGGCCGGCGAGAAAAAGGTGATCGACTCGTTCGTCGAGAAAGCCTGACGCGCGCCGCTGCTTCCCGTCGCTCGGGCTGAAGCTCCAGCCATACCAATGGCTAACTTGACCGCGGGCCGCAGGTCCGGGCAGGGAAGCCCGGCGTTGGCGCGGACGCGTGTCGACCGGGCGGAGCCAGATGACCACAGCCGGAACGACCAGCCCGCCGCCTGTCCTGCAAGCCGTCGTGCGGCCGCTGACCCCTGCGGCGATCTTCCTGGTGGTGACCATCAACGCCGGCGACGGCGCCGCCGCGAAGGCCCGTTCGTTCTGTGCGGACGTGGCGCCGCTGGTCCGCGCCGTCGGCTTTCGCGACATCGACGGCGACCTCTCCTGCGTGATGGGCATCGGGTCCGAGGCGTGGGACCGGCTGTTCGGCGAGCCGCGGCCGGCCGAGCTGCACCCGTTCCGCGAGATCGTCGCAGGCGGCCGGCATGCGGCTTCCACGCCCGGCGATCTGATCTTCCACATCCGCTCGAAGCGGATGGATCTCTGCTTCGAGCTGGCGACGCAGATCATGGCCAGCCTCGGCGACGCGGTCTCGCCGGCCGACGAGGTGCACGGCTTCCAGTATTTCGACGAGCGCGACCTGCTGGGCTTCGTCGACGGCGCCGAGAACCCCACCGACCAGGAGGCGCTCGCGTCCGTCCACATCGGCGCGGAGGACGCGGGCTTCGCGGGCGGCAGCTACGTGATCGTGCAGAAGTACGTGCACGACCTGCCCGGCTGGAACGCGCTCTCCACCGAGACCCAGGAGCGCATCATCGGCCGCACCAAGCTGGCCGACATCGAGCTCGACGACGCGGTCAAGCCGAGCTTCGCGCACAACGCGCTGACCACGATCGAGGAGAACGGCCAGGAAGTGAAGATCGTGCGCGCCAACATGCCGTTCGGCAGCGTTTCGCAGGGCGAGTTCGGCACCTACTTCATCGGCTACGCCAAATCGCCGCGGACGATCGAACAGATGCTGGACAACATGTTCATCGGCGATCCGCCCGGGAACTACGACCGGTTGCTGGACTTCAGCCGAGCCGTGACGGGCGCCCTGTTCTTCGTCCCGGCCGCCAGCTTCCTCGACAGCGTCGGCGAGGCCGCGCCGCCGGCCGGCCCGGCGGCGCCCGCCCCGCCCGACCCAATCCCCACGCCGGCGACGGCCAAGCGCGACGGCTCGCTCGGCATCGGCTCCCTCAAGACGAAAGCCCCCTCATGAACAACCTGCATCGCGAGCTGGCCCCGATCTCCGAGGCGGCCTGGTCCCAGATCGAGGAAGAGGCGACGCGGACGCTGAAGCGCCACCTTGCCGGGCGGCGCGTGGTGGACGTCGACGGACCCGACGGCGTCGCGCGCTCGGCGGTCGGCACGGGACACCTGCGCAACATCCAGTCGCCGATGGACGGCGTCTTGACCCGCCAGCGCATCGTGAATCCGCTGGTCGAGGTGCGCATCCCGTTCGATCTCGACCGCCAGCAGATCGACGACGTCGAGCGCGGCGCAAACGACTCCGACTGGCAGCCGGTGAAGGACGCCGCGCGGCTGATGGCGTTCGCGGAAGACCGCGCCATCTTCGACGGCTACGCGGCCGGCGGCATCGGCGGTGTGCGCGAGGGCTCAAGCAACCCGGTGCTGACGCTGCCGGCCGACGTGCGCGCCTATCCGGACGCGATCGCCAAGGCGCTGAGCCAGCTGCGGCTGGCCGGCGTCAACGGCCCCTATTCGGTGGTGCTGGGCGCCGACGCCTACACCGCGCTCGCCGAGACGGTCGATCACGGCTTTCCGGTGCTGGAGCACGTGCGGCGCATCGTCGACGGCGAGCTGATCTGGGCTCCGGCGATCAACGGCGCGTTCGCGATGACCACGCGCGGCGGCGACTTCGGCCTCTACCTCGGCCAGGACGTGTCGATCGGCTACCTGAGCCACACGGACGCGAGCGTGCGCCTCTACCTGCAGGAGACCTTCACCTTCCTGCTGCTCACCACGGAGGCCTCGGTGGTGCTGTCGCCGCCCGCCGCGTAAGGCGCGGCTCACGGCGGGTAGAGATCGGTCTCCTTCAGCCAGCCAGAGCTGGTGTGCGTCTCGCCGACGAAGTCGGCCTGCACCCAGCCGGCCTGCGCGGCGCGGACGCCGACACCGTCGCCCTTGACGATGTACGCACGCCCGTGCGCCGCGCCCGGCGTGGGCGAGAAGTAGGCCTTGTCGGCCTTGACCACCCGCACCGAGGTCCAGGGCTTGGCTGTCTGCAGCGTGAAGTCGGCCGGATTGTCCTTGTTGGCGAACGACCAGATGTTGCCGCAGCCGGGCGGCTCGCGCGGCAGCGTGATGCGCACCGCGCCGGCGCCAGTGCCCGTGATCCGGCCATTGATCACGTCGGTCTTGGGATCGGCGGCGTCATAAGCGGCCACTGCCCCGCTGGCGCCCGCAAGCTTGCCCCGGAAAGAGGCGATGCAGTCGATCTGCGGCGGGCCGGGCTGGCTCATGCTGAAGTAGCCGGTGAGCTGGCCGCCCGGCCCCACCGCCAGCAGCAGCGTGTTGTCGTAGGCCCCGCTGGCGATCGGCGCAGCGCCGGCCGCCGGCGCCACGGCCGCCGATGCCGCCAGCGCGAGAGCGCCTGCCCATCGCTTTGTCATGACTGACCCCCATGGCGAAGCTTCCGCCGGAACGGGTCGCACGATCTTGCCGGCATGGCCAGCGTCCCGGTGCTGGAGATTGACGGTCTGCCCGAGCACGCCGCGGACACGACCGAGTCGGTCCCGCGCTTCATCTGCAGCGGGATCGGGCTGGACGCGCTGCCCGGCAGTGCGACAGCGCTCGCCGCCGTTACCAGCGAGCCAGCGCGAGGATGGCCGCGAGCGACACCTGCGGCATGAGGCCCCCCAGGATAGGTTCGCCTCAGCCTAGCATCCCCCGCGGCCGTCTACACCCAGAGCGGGACGACAGGCCCCAACGCGGGCCTCGATTCAGGCCGAGAGGAAGAACCGCTCCTCGGCGATCTTGCCGGCCCTCAGGCGGTAGAGCGCCACCTCGTCCATCTTCATGCGCTGGCCGTTGTCCTTGTCGGTCACGTCCATGACGAAGCGGACGGTGAACTCGTCGCCGTTCACGTACGGGCCCTCGACCTTCACGTCGTGGACATCGTGGTGCTGCGACCACCACTCGCCCTTGGCGCGGGCGGCGCTCTTGCCGCGAGCCTCCCGCTCGTCGCCCATCGCTTCGACGCTCAGTACGTCCTCGGCCCAGTATTTCTCGCCGGCCTCGCCGAACTGACCCTTCCTGCACAGCGACACCAAGTCCTGCGCGACTTCCTGCGTGTTCATCGGCTGCCTCCGTTTGCTGCAGCGGCGACGAGCCTAGGGCGCCGATGTGACCGGAATTGGCAGGAAAGCCGCCCTCGTGACGGCGATTTGACAAAGTTG
>DATNEH010000105.1:0-11711 GCA_035553015.1 Caulobacteraceae bacterium
TCGACGGCGTCGGTGAGTGGGCGACCACCACCTCGGGCGTGGGACGGGGACGGGAGCTGGAGATCACCAAGGAGATCCACTTCCCGCATTCCATCGGCCTCCTGTACTCGGCCTTCACCTACTACACCGGCTTCAAGGTCAACTCCGACGAGTACAAGGTGATGGGCCTCGCGCCTTATGGTGAGCCGAAGTACGCAAAGCTGATCTTCGACGAGATCCTCGACATCAAGCCGGACGGGTCGTTCCGACTGGCGATGGACTATTTCGACTACTGCACCGGCCTGACAATGACGAACGGGAAGTTCGACGCCCTGTTCGGCGGGCCGCCGCGGCGCTCCAGCGAGTTGCTCACCCAACGACACATGGACCTGGCCGCCTCCGTGCAGGCGGTGACCGAGGAGGTGGTGCTCCAGTTGGCCCGCTCGCTCGCCAAAGAGACCGGCATGAAGCACTTGTGCATGGCCGGCGGGGTCGCGCTCAACTGCGTGGCGAACGGCAAGGTGCTGCGCGACGGGGCGTTCGAGGACATCTGGGTGCAACCCGCGGCCGGCGACGCCGGCGGCGCGATCGGCGCGGCCCTCGCCGCCTACCACATTCACAAGCAGCAGCCCCGCGCGCCGAACAACGGCCGAGACGGCATGTCCGGCGGCTATCTTGGTCCCGAGTACACCGACGCGGAGATCCGCGACGCGCTCGACGCGCGCGGGGCCGTCTACGAGACGCTGGACGACGACCAGGTGCTGGAAGAGACAGTCGCCGCGCTGGAGCGCGAGGAGGTCATCGGCTGGTTCCAGGGCCGCATGGAGTTTGGCCCGCGGTCGCTGGGCAGCCGTTCCATCCTCGGCGACGCCCGTTCGCCCAAGCTGCAGGCGCAGCTCAACCTGAAGATCAAGTACCGCGAAAGCTTCCGCCCGTTCGCGCCGGCGGTGGCGCGCGAGGATGTCGCCGACTACTTCGAGCTCGACGCCGACAGCCCCTACATGCTGCTGGTCGCGCCGGTGAAGGAAAGCCGTCGCATCGCGATGACGCCGCAGCAGCAGGCGCTCGAGGGCATCGCCAAGCTGAACGTGCCGCGCAGCGACATCCCAGCGGTGACCCACATCGACTACTCGGCGCGCATTCAGACGGTATCGCCCGAGACGAACCCGTGCTTCCACGCACTGCTGAAGGCGTTGAAGGCGCGCACCGGCTACAGCGTGGTGATCAACACCAGTTTCAACGTGCGCGACGAACCGATCGTCTGCTCGCCCGACGACGCTTATCGCTGCTTCATGGCGTCCGAGATGGACATGCTGGTGATTGGCAACCACGTGCTTCGCAAGGGGCGCCAGCAGCCGGCCCCCGCACCGGCGTCGGCTCGCGCCGGCGACGGTCTGATCCCCGAGCGCCTGCTTGTGTGCCTGAAGGCGCCTGGCGGGCCGCAGGATTCGAGCCTGGTGCGCATCGAAGGCGCCTATCGCTGTGTCGAGACGGGCGAGGTCTACCCGGATTTCGACGGCGTTCCGTCACTGCTCACCGGCTTCGGCGTGGACGACGCGAAGGGGGTGACGGAACGGGTGAAGGCCTTCTACGAGGATTACCCCTTCCCCAGCTACGAGGGTCTCGACGACTTCGGCGAACTAGTCAATCGCGGCCAGAAAAACGCCTACGCACAGGGCCTGCTCGACGCGATCGGCTACAACAAGTTGATCCTGGAGTGCGGCTGCGGAACCGGTCAGCTGTCGCACTTCCTTTCCTTGAACAACAACAACGTGCTCGGCATCGACCTGTCGATCTCGAGCCTGAAGCTTGCCCTGGAGCACAAGACCCGCAACGGCGTGCCGCGGGCCGGCTTCACGCAGATGAACATCTTCGACCTCGCCATTAAGGACGAGGCGTTCGACGTGGTCATCAGTTCCGGCGTGCTGCACCACACGAAGGACGCGCGCAAAGCCTTCGACTGCATCGTGCGCAAGGCCAAGCCCGGCGGGGTGGTGATCGTCGGCCTCTACAACTACTACGCCCGCGTGCCGACCTGGGTGCGCTCCAAGTTGATCCGCGCCATGGGGATGAAGATCGATCCGGTGATCGACAGGAAGATCCGCGATGCGCGCAAGGCGGAGATCTGGGCGAAGGACCAGTACTACAATCCACACGAGACCTGGCACTCGGTCGACGAGGTGATGCGCTGGTTCGAGGCCAACGACATCGATTACCTGAACTGCTACCCCCCGATCATCGGTGCGAAGTCGGAAGGAACGAAGGGCCTGCTCACCGCCTCCAAACCGAGTTCGCACGCGGCGCGGATCGCCACCCAGCTCGGCTGGCTCGGCACCATAGCGGCCGAGGGCGCCCTTTTCATGATGGCCGGTCGCCGCGCGGCTTGAGGGCCGCCGAACGAAACGGCCGGACGCGGCTGATACTGCGCGCGGTCGGTCGCGACCCACGCCCCGGGTGAAGGAGCGGACGCATGCGTTTTGACGGCAAGGTGGTGGTGATCACCGGCGGCGCGTCCGGCATCGGGCTGGCGGCGGCGCGGCGCTTCCATCGCGAAGGCGCGAAGGTGGTGATCGCAGACCTCAACGACGAGCTCGGCGCAGCGGTGGTGCGCGAGCTCGGTTCCGAGCGCGCGCTCTACCACCACGCCGACGTGGCCGCGTGGCCGGAGGTCGAGGCGCTGATGCAGCGCGCCGCCAAGGCGTTCGGCGGCCTCGACGTGCTCTTCAACAACGCCGGCGTCGGCAGCTTCGCCACCACGCCGAACCTCAGCGTCGACGAGTGGCGCCGCGTGATCGACATCGACCTCAGCGGCGTCTTCTACGGCTGCAAGGCGGCGATCCCGCTGATGCGCGAGCGCGGCGGGGGCGCGATCGTCAACACCGCCTCGATCTCCGGGCTGCGCGGCGACTTCGGCTTCGCCGCCTACAACGCCGCCAAGGGCGCGGTCGTGAACTACACCCGCGCCGCCGCCATCGACCACGCCCGCGAGGGGATCCGCATCAACGCGGTGTGCCCGGGGCCGGTCGACACGCCGCTGATCGCCGGCGTCAACCAGCTGCAGGGCATCCGCGAGCTCTGGGACGAGGCCGTGCCCCTCGGCCGCTTCGCCACGCCCGAGGAGATCGCCGCGGTGGTCGCGTTCCTCGCCTCGGACGATGCGTCCTACATCGTCGGTGCGGCGATCCCGGTCGACGGCGGCCTCACCGCCCACACCGGCCAGCCGAACCTGCCACGCCTGCTTGGCTTGCAAGCCGGCGTGGCAGGCAGCGGCGGCGCCTGATGCGAGGCGGCCGAACCGCAGCGCGGCCCCTCCCTGGCCGCGCTGCGACTCTCCAGATCAGCCGCGCGGCGCGCGCGGCGCTGGCGGCGGCGGGGGCGGCGGCGGCGCCTCGGGCGGCGGCGGCGGCGCAGCCTCTTCAGGCGGCGGAGGCGGCGGGGGTGGCGGCGGCGGTGGCGGCGGTGGCGGGGGCGCGGCCACCGGCCCGAACAGGTAGCGGAGCCCCACGGACAGGGTGTTGTCGCCGTTGGAGTTCACCCTGGCAGGCGCCGGACAGAAGCCGAAGCAGTTGATGCCTGGATGCCCTTCCGTCTGCATGTAGCGGTAGGTCAGGTCGAGATCCAAGCGCTGCTGCAGCTTGTAGCTGAGGCCGCCGAACGCCTGCCAGGCGAAGCGCTCGGTATGGCCGTCCACCACGCTGTCCGCCAACCGGGGCGGATTGGCGAACGCAGCGGACACCTTGGACCAGTTGACCCCCAGACCGGCGCCGACGAACGGATGCAGGCGCGCCTGCGGAACGAAGTCGTAGATGGCGTTGCCGAATAGCGACCAGTTCCGCGTGACGGCCGGATGGTTGCCGTAGTTGGGGCGGAAATCGCCTTCGATCTCGACCCGAATGTTCGGGTTGAAGGCATAGCCGGCCCGCCCGCTGAAGATGGCGCTGCCGCCGCTGCCCGTCGTGCTCAACCTCGGCGGCGAGTAGTTCTGGATCGCGACGGAAGACTGGAAGCGGTAGCCCGCATCCCCGGCGATATAGGGCCCGGAGGGTGGCTGATCCCAGCCGTCCGGTTGCGCCTTCGCCGGCCCGGCGGCCAGCGCCACCGCCGCCACGCACGCGACGGCGGCTGCGGACGCAAACAACACTACTCTCATTACAAACCCCTTCAATTCAGGCGAGGCCTGCGGGGGCAGGCTCACCGCACACCGGCCCGCGAAGGAGAGACATCACCGTTCGCGGCCGTCGCGGGGCAACCTCGCCAAGGGGCGGATGTTCCTTCGGTCCGGGCGAACCTGGGCCACGTGTGGCGCGCATACTACAGGGGCGCCGACGCCTTTGCTGGTCAGCGGCGTAGCTCGACGCTCTCGCCTAGGGCGCCCGCAGCGCCTTGCTCATCCACATGCGCCGGTGGCCAGCCGGAAAATCGTCGAGCGTGCCGAACACAGCGTAGCCGCGGGCGGCATAGAAGGGCCCGGCCTGAAAGCTGAAGGTGTCGAGATAGACGTGGGTGACGCCGCGCTCGAGGCCCAGCGCTTCGGCCCGCGACAGCAGCTCGCCGCCGACGCCGGTCCCGCGCAGCGCCTCGTCGACGAACAGCACGCTCACGAAAAGCCAGCCCCAGTAGGTCGCGCCCAGGAGGCCGCCGACCAGGGCGCCGTCCGCGTCGCGGACCGAGAGGAACACGCGCTCGAAGTTGAGCGGGCCGGCGTGCGCCTCGTTGTACGCATTCAGCTTTTCCCCGAGCAGCCGCATATCGGCGTCGCTGGGCGTCGGCTCGAGCGTGATCTGCGGCGGGGCGGGCGCGCGGGCCATGGTCGGGCGCTCAGGCCGCGCCGGCCAGCGGGCTCGGTCCGAAGCGGTTGGCGCCGGCTTCGCTCTGCATGACGCCGAGCTCGATCACCGCCCAGCCGAGGATCAGCGTGAAGATCAGCGCGCCGACGCCATGCGGGCTGGGCCACACCGCGATCAGCGCGAACAGGATCAGCGCCGCCCACCAGCCGGAGCGACCGCGGTCGTGCAGCCGCTTGGAGAGCACGCAGGCGCCCATGTAGAGCAGCAACGGATAGACCAACCAGCCGCTGAGCCAGTGCAGCAGCGCGGGAACCCAGACTTCGTAGATCGTGGCGCCCGCGATCAGCACGGCGCAACCGATCAGGAACGGCGTCCGCGCCAGCCGGCCCGACGCCGAGAACAGCAAATCCGTCCAGCCGATCCGACCTTCCACTTAGAGCCGCTCCGCCAACGTCAGACGCTCCGAGTGTAGGCGCGTCACCTGCGGCGCGGAAGGGTGGCGGCGAGGCAGCCAGAGGACGATCGGGCTCCTGCAACGTTCATGGATCGGCGGAAGGTTGACCGGAAGGGCGCACGCACCCTACGGTTCAATCGGGTTCGTTGGGGGCAACAATGGCGCTCGATACGCAGCAGCTTCAGCTGATCGAACAACGCGTGGCGAACGACGCGCCGAACGCTGTCGTCGCGTATTTGCTATGGTTCTTCCTGGGCCTGCTGGGCGGCCATCGGTTCTACCTGGGGCGGGCGGGGAGCGGGATCGTCATACTGTTGCTGACGATCTTCGTGATCGGCCTCTTCATCTCGATTCCCTGGGTGCTCATCGACGCCTTTCTGATCCCTGGCATGATGCGCCAAAAGCGTGATGAGATCCGGCAGCGCTTGATGACCGAGATGATGGCGCTCGGTGGGGCGGGCGCTGCAGCAGCCGCGACGGGCCCGACGGCTTCGACCGGCGACACTCCCTCGGCCGCCGTCGCTCCCCAAGCCTAACTAGCCGAACTCGGCGAGCACTTCGTCGGCGCTGACGCTGTCGCCGGCCTTCGCATTGACGACCTTCACCACCCCGTCACGCTCGGCGCGGATGATGTTCTGCATCTTCATCGCCTCGATCACGCAGAGCGTCTCGCCGGCCTTCACCTCCTGGCCCTGCTTCACCTCGACCGAGACCACCAGGCCCGGCATTGGCGAGAGCACCAGGCGCGAGGTGTCGGCGGCCTTCTTCGGCGGCAGGCGTCCGTGCAGGTCGGCCGATACCGGGGTCAGCACCAGCGCGTGGACGCGGGCGGCCCGGTGGCGGATGCGAAATCCCTCCGCCGCTGGCGCTGCCTCGGCGGCGAACGGGACCCCGTCGAGCTCGCCGCGGAACAGCGCCTGCCCAGGCTTCCAGTCGATCGCCTCCAGGCGGATAGACCGGCCTTCATCCGTGAACTCTATATCGAGCCCGTCCTTGACCTCGGCGAGCCGCACCGGGCGCTTGGCGTGGCCGACCACCACCACCCATTCTGCGCGCGGCGCGGCCCTGGCCAGCACGGCGTGCGTGCGGCCGTTGCGGCGCGCCTGGATGCGCTGCATGGCGCAGGCCGTGGCGGTGATCAGGTCGAGCTGGCGCGGCGTCGGCTCCAGGCCGTGGAAGCCCCCCGGGAACTCCTCGCCGATGTAGCCGGTGGAAAGCCGGCCGTCCTGGAAGCGCACCTGATCCATCACCGCCGACAGGAACGGCGCGTTGTGGCCGAGACCTTCGATGTGCAGGTCCTCGAGTGCGACGGCCATCACGTCGATCGCCGCGGACCGGGTCGGCCCCCAGGTCGCCAGCTTGGCGATCATCGGGTCGTAGAACATCGAGATCTCGTCGCCTTCGCGCACGCCCGAGTCGTTGCGCACCCTGCCCTCGCCGCGTGGGCCCTCGGCCGGGGCCTGGTAGCGCACGAGGCGGCCGATCGAGGGCAGGAAACCGCGGTAGGGGTCCTCGGCGTAGAGCCGGCTCTCGATCGCCCAGCCCTTGATGGCGAGGTCGTCCTGGCCGAACGCCAGCGGCTGGCCGGCGGCGACGCGGATCATCTGCTCGACGAGGTCGAGGCCGGTGATCAGCTCGGTGACCGGATGCTCCACCTGAAGACGCGTGTTCATCTCCAGGAAATAAAAGGACTTATCCTGGCCGGCGACGAACTCGACGGTGCCGGCCGAGTCGTACCCGACCGCCTGGGCGAGCGCGACGGCCTGCGCCCCCATCGCCGCGCGGGTGGCGGCGTCCAAGAGCGGCGACGGCGCCTCCTCGATGACCTTCTGGTTGCGGCGCTGGATCGAGCACTCGCGCTCGAACAGGTGCACCACGTGGCCATGCTTGTCGCCCAGCACCTGGATCTCGACGTGGCGCGGGTTCTCGATGAACTTCTCGATGAAGACCCGGTCGTCGCCGAACGCGCCGGCCGCCTCGGCCTTCACGGCGGAGAGCGCCTCGCCGATCTCGCGGGGCTCGCGCACCACCCGGATGCCCTTGCCGCCGCCGCCGGCCGAGGCCTTCAGCATCACCGGATAGCCGATCTCGCCAGCGATCCTGGCGGCGTGCTCGGCGCCGTCGATCTCGCCAATGTGACCCGGCACGCAGGAAACCCCCGCCGCCGCCGCGAAGCGCTTGGAGGCGATCTTGTCGCCCATCGCGTCGATGGCGTGCGGGTTGGGGCCGATGAAGACGATCCCGGCATCGGCGCAGGCGCGGGCGAAGTCGGCGCGCTCGGAGAGGAACCCGAACCCCGGGTGCACCGCCTCGGCGCCGGTTTCCTTGCAGGCGGCGATGATCTTGTCGGCCACCAGGTAGGATTGCGCGGCCGGCGGCGGCCCGATGGCCACCGTCTCGTCGGCCATCTCGACGGCCAGGCTGCCGGCGTCGGCCTCGGAGTAGACGACAACGGTCTTGATCCCGAGGCGTCGGCACGTGCGGATGATGCGCACGGCGATCTCGCCCCGGTTCGCGATCAGGATTTTGGAGAACAAGCGGCTACCCGCGGGCGTCTGACCCATTATGTTCGGGGGGGTTAGAGGCGGTAGCGCGGCCTTGCAACCCGTAACGTCGCGTTAGCCGCGACACCGTGACCAGACATGGGCCATACCCGGCCTGAGGAGAACACAATGACCGAAGCCGCCGAGAGCCGGACTTTCTCTTCCGCCGGCTTCGACATCACGCCGCCGGCCCCCGCCCAACTGTCGCCCCTCGAAGCCGCGCTCACCGATGAGGAGCGTGACGTGTTGCTGCACCACGGCACCGAGGCGCCGTTCTGCGGCGGCCTCCTGGGCCAGAAGGAGGACGGGGTCTACTGCTGCCGGCTCTGCGGCCTGCCGCTCTTCCTGCACAAGACCAAGTTCGAGAGCGGCACCGGCTGGCCGAGCTTCTACGCGCCCTACGCCGAGGACCACGTGGTGGCCGTGCGCGACAACAGCTACGGCATGGTCCGCATCGAGACCCGCTGCGCGCGCTGCGGCAGCCACCAGGGCCACATCTTCCCGGACGGCCCGCCGCCCACCCGCCTGCGCTACTGCATCAACTCGGTCTCGCTGCAGTTCGTGGAGACGGGCGACCCCCTTCCCGACCCGCTGCACCGCGGCGACAAGCTGCCCGGCGCCGAGTTCAGCACCGCCGCCATCCCTCAATCGGCGACCGAGGACGTGCGCGACCTGCTGCGCGGCCGCGAGTAGCTCGGGGCGTCGCAGCGGCGGATGTCGTCACCGCGGAGGATGCGGCGACGATCCGTCCCGTCCCTCGTCAGAGCGGGATGTTGTCGTGCTTTTTCCAGGGGTTGGAGAGCTGCTTGTTCTTCAGCGACTTCAGCGCCCGCACGATGCGCCGGCGGGTGCCGTGCGGCATGATCACGTCGTCGAGATAGCCGCGCGAGGCGGCCGAGAACGGGTTGGCGAACCGCTCGCGGTACTCGTGCTCGCGCTCGGCCAGCTTCTGCGGATCGCCGATGTCGGCGCGGAAGATGATCTCCACCGCCTGCGCCGGGCCCATCACGGCGATCTCGGCAGTCGGCCAGGCGTAGTTGAAGTCGCCGCGGATGTTCTTCGAGCTCATCACGTCGAAGGCGCCGCCGTAGGCCTTGCGGGTGATGAGGGTGATCTTCGGCACGGTCGCCTCGGCATAGGCGAACAGGAGCTTGGCGCCGTGCTTGATCAGGCCGCCCTGCTCCTGCTTGGTCCCGGGCATGAAGCCCGGCACGTCGACGAAGGTGATGATCGGGATGTTGAAGGCGTCGCAGAAGCGCACGAAACGCGCCGCCTTGCGGCTGGAGTCGATGTCCAGGACACCGGCCAGCACCTGCGGCTGGTTGGCGACGAAGCCCACCGGCTCGCCATCCATGCGCCCGAAGCCGGTGATGATGTTCTTGGCGTAGTCGGGCGAGATCTCGAAGAAGTCGGCCTCGTCGGCCACCTTCAGGATCAGCTCCTTCATGTCGTAGGGCTTGTTGGGGCTCTCAGGGACGAGGGTGTCGAGCGACGGCTCGGCGCGGTCCGGCTCGTCGAACGGCTCACGGGCCGGCGGCTTCTCGCGGTTGGAGCCGGGCAGGAAGTCGACGAGCCGGCGCACCTGGGTCAGCGCCTCGAGGTCGTTGTCGAAGGCGCCGTCGGCGACGCCGCTCTTCAGCGCGTGCACCCGGTAGCCGCCCAGTTCCTCGTGGCTGACGTCCTCGTTGATGACGGTTTTCACCACGTCGGGGCCGGTCACGTACATGTAGGACGTGTCCTTCACCATGAAGATGAAGTCGGACATCGCCGGGCAGTAGACGTCGCCGCCGGCGCAGGGGCCCATGATCACGCTGATCTGCGGGATGACGCCCGAGGCCAGCACGGTCTGCAGGAAGATGTCCGCATAGCCGGCCAGGCTGTCGACGCCCTCCTGGATGCGCGCGCCGCCGGCGTCGAAGAGGCCGATGATCGGGGCGCCATTACGCACCGCCATCTCCTGCACCTTCACGATCTTCTCGGCGTGAGCCTTGGAAAGAGATCCGCCGATGACGGTGAAATCCTTGGAGAAAACGTAGACGACGCGGCCGTTGATCGTGCCCCACCCAGTCACCACGCCGTCGCCGGGGAAGCGCTGCTTCTCCATGCCGAAGTCATGGCTGCGGTGTTCGACGAACATGTCGAACTCCTCGAACGAGTCCTCGTCCAGCAAGAGGTCGAGCCGCTCGCGGGCGGTGAGCTTGCCCTTGGCGTGCTGGCTCTCGATCCGGCGCTCGCCGCCGCCGGCCCTGGCCTGCGCACGCCGCTGCTCGAGCTCCTCGAGGATATGCTTCATCGGCCCGGCCCCACTCCTGGAAGGTAAACTGGCGGGCGTGGCGTAGCGGCGCTGGACGGGGGTGGCAAGCTCACCCCAAGGCACGCGCTCTCGGGGCCGCGCTAAAGCGCCGCGAACCAGGCGCCCAGCATCACGGCTTCCGCCGCCATCGCGTCGGCGCGGGCGGCCGCTTCGGCGTCGACGCCCCAGCGCTCTTCCTGGAAGGTCTCGTCGAGGCGGGAGAGCTCGAACGCGGCCTCCGGGGTCAGCTCGCCGCGGCGCAGCGCAAAGCCGAGGATGGCCGAGCCGAACAGCGAGGCGGCGGCGGCGAGGCCCGCCAGCGCGAAGTTGCTCTCGGCGCCGGCCAGCGCCTCGATCCGGGCGATGGTGGCCGGCGGCTGCGGTTCGTGGATGACGCCCTGCGTGCGGTGGAAGCTGGCGCCCAGCTCGCGCGCGGCCCAGTCGATCACCGCGCCCCAGCGCCGCTCCTGGCGCTCGACCAGGCTGGCGGGGCCGTCGGCGAAGGTCAACGCGCCCCAGGCGAGCTTCGTCGCCGGCATGGTCTCGGGCAGGATGTTCTCGCCCTGCGCGGCCCATTCGGCCGCGACCAGCTGCGCCAACGCCTCGGTCGGCAGCACCAGCGCCTGGCCCGTGGGCGAGCGCGGCTGGCGCCCGTCGAGGCGCACCGCGAAGCCGCCGCCGTCGGCCGGCGCGACATCGGCGGTCGTATAGAAGCGCCGCATGCGCTCGGCGGAGTGGCCGGGCAGTGACATCTGGTCGCACAACCTCCGAACGGCCCAATCGGGCTCAGTCTACCCCGACGGAACTCGGCGGGCTCCACCGTGGAAGCAGCAAATTCCGCCGACCCGCACAAGGAGTTCCGAATTGGCGCTGGATCGCAACCTCGCGGCCGCCATCGCGGTGACGCGCTTCGGGCTCGGCGCCAAGCCCGGCGAGCTCATCGCCGCCCAGGGCGACCCACGTGGCTGGCTGCAGGCGCAGATCCGCCCCGCGCAGGGCGCCGACCAGCCCGAGACCCCGGCGCCCGACGCGGCGGCGCGGCTGATCGAGTTCCGCGACTATCAGCGTCAGAAGCGCGCAGCCGAGATGGCCCACCAGGACTTCGATCCGGTGAAGGAAATCCGCAAGATGATCCTCGCCGACGCCGGCGCGGACTTCCTCGCCCGCACCCAGCTGGCGGCGACCACCGACGCGGGCTTTCGCGAGCGCTGGACCCTCTTCTGGTGCAACCACTTCACGGTGTCGGCCACCAAGGCGCAGGTGGCGACGCTGGTGGGGCCGTTCGAGGCCGAGGCCATCCGCCCGCATGTGTTCGGCCGCTTCGAGGACATGCTGGTCGCCTCGTCCAGCCACCCGGCTATGCTGCTCTACCTCGACCAGGCGCAGTCGGTCGGGCCGGATACGATGGCGGCGACCTTCATGTCGCGCGGCGGCAAGCACGCCGGCCTCAACGAGAACCTCGCCCGCGAGATCATGGAACTGCACACGGTGGGCGTGGAGGCCGGCTACACGCAGGCCGACGTCACCGAGTTCGCCCGCGCGATGACCGGCTGGAGCATTGGCGGCCTGCAGGAGCCGGACGCCGGCAAGTTCAAGTTCCGCCCCGCCGCGCACGAGCAGGGCGAGCGCACGATCATGGGCAAGAAGTACTATCA
>DATNEH010000106.1:0-18044 GCA_035553015.1 Caulobacteraceae bacterium
CGGACAACGTGAACCAGCTCGCGGCGAACCTCACCAACCAGGTCCGCTCGATTGCCGAGGTGGCGACCGCCGTCACCAAGGGCGACCTCACCCGCTCGATCGACGTGGAAGCCCGCGGCGAGGTTGCGGAGCTGAAGGACAACATCAACACGATGATCGGCAACCTCCGTCTGACGACGGAGCGCAACACCGAGCAGGACTGGCTGAAGACCAACCTGGCTCGCTTCACCAACATGCTGCAGGGCCAGCGCGACCTCTCCGCGGTCGGCCACATGCTGCTGTCGGAGCTGGCGCCGCTGGTGGAAGCCCAGCACGGCGTCCTCTACCAGGTGCGCAGCTATGCCGACATGGCGCCCACCCTGCGCCTGCTGGCGGCCTACGCCGACCATCCGACCGAGGGCCTGCCGGCCGAGCTGAAGCTGGGCCAGGGCCTGATCGGCCAGTGCGCCCGCGACGCGCGGCGCATGATCCTCACCAGCCTGCCGCGCAGCGTCACCCCGATCAGCTCGGGCCTGTTCCGCGCCAAGCCGAAGAACGCCGTGGTGCTGCCGGTGCTGTTCGAAGGCCAGGTGAAGGCGGTCATCGAGCTGGCGGCGCTGACCCCGTTCACCGACCTGCAGCTCTCGTTCCTCGAGCAGCTGACCACCTCCATCGGCATCGTGCTGAACTCGATCGAGGCCACCATGCAGACCGAGGGCCTGCTCACTCAGAGCCAGCAGCTGGCCGGCGAGTTGCAGACCCAGCAACGCGAGCTGCAGCAGACCAACGATCAGCTGGAGCAGAAGGCCCAGCAGCTGGCCGAGCGCAACGTCGAGGTGGAAGCCAAGAACCAGGAGATCGAGCAGGCCCGCCGCGCGCTCGAGGAGAAGGCCGCCGAGCTGGCGCTGACCTCGAAGTACAAGTCCGAGTTCATGGCCAACATGAGCCACGAACTGCGGACCCCGCTGAACTCGATCCTGATCCTCGGCCAGCAGCTGACCGAGAACCCGGACGGCAACCTCACCGACAAGCAGGTGGAATTCGCCCGCACCATCCACGGCGCTGGCACCGACCTGCTGAACCTGATCTCCGACATCCTCGACCTGTCGAAAATCGAATCCGGCACGGTGTCGGTGGAGGCCGAGGAGCTGTTCTTCAACGCGCTCCTCGACACGGTCGCCCGCCCGTTCCGACACGAGGCCGAGAACCGCAACCTGTCGTTCGACGTGCAGATGGCGTCCGACCTCGACCGCTCGATCATCACCGACTCGAAGCGCCTGCAGCAGGTGTTGAAGAACCTGCTCTCCAACGCCTTCAAGTTCACCGCGAGCGGCGCCGTGCGGCTGAAGGTCTACCCGGCGGCCAGCGGCTGGAGCCCGAGCCATCCGGTGTTGAAGCTGGCCCCGCAGGTGGTGGCCTTCGAGGTGTCTGACACCGGCATCGGCATCCCTCCCGAGAAGCAGAAGATCATCTTCGAGCCCTTCCAGCAGGCCGACGCCGGCACCAGCCGCAAGTACGGCGGCACCGGCCTGGGTCTCGCCATCAGCCGCGAGCTCGCGAGCCTGCTGGGCGGTGAGATGGCGCTGCGCTCGACCCCGGGCGAAGGTTCGACCTTCACCCTCTACCTGCCGCTGTCGTACCTGGGCTCGCATGTGGCGGCGGTGCTGCCGAGAAGCGGCATGCACAGCCTGTCGGCCGGCTTCGCGCCGACGGTGCGAGCCGACACGGCTGAGGTCGTCCTCGACGACCGGCTCGACATCGAGCCCGGCGACCCGGTGCTGCTGATCGTCGAGGACGACCCGCACTACGCGCGGATCATGATCGATCTCGCCCGCGACTCCGGCTTCAAGGTGCTGGCCGCGGTGCGCGGCGCCGACGCTCTGGCGCTGGCCCGCGAGCACCGGCCGACCGCCGTCTCGCTCGACGTCTTCCTGCCCGACATGCTGGGCTGGACGGTGCTGTCGCACCTCAAGCAGGACCCGGCGACCCGCCACATCCCGGTGCAGATCGTCACCCTCGACGAGGACCGCCAGCACGGCCTCGCCCGCGGCGCGTTCTCGTTCATGAGCAAGCCCACCACCACGGAGGGCCTCGAAGAGGCGCTGGCGCGGATCAAGAGCTTCGCCGGCCCGCGCCGCCGCCGCCTGCTGGTGGTGGAGGACGATCCGGCCGAGCAACTGACCGTCAACGAGCTGCTGGCCCACGACGACATCGACATCGAGACGGTAGGCTCGGGCGGCGAGGCGCTCAGCCGCCTGAAGGACGACCCGCCCGACTGCGTCGTGCTCGACCTGAAGCTGCCCGACATGTCCGGCTTCGACGTGCTGGAGCAGATGCGCGACGACGCTGTGCTGGTCGACACGCCGGTCGTCGTCTTCACCGGCCGCGAGCTCACCGCCGAGGAGGACGCGCGGCTGCACACCATGGCCCGTAGCGTGGTCGTCAAGGGCGTCGAGAGCCCCGAGCGGCTGCTCGACGAGACCGCGCTCTTCCTGCACCGCGTGGTCTCCGACCTGCCGCGGCGCAAGCAGGAGATGCTGGAGCGGCTGCACTCGTCCGACGAGGACCTGATCGGCCGCACCGTGCTGCTGGTCGACGACGACGCGCGCAACATCTTCGCGCTCTCGAGTGTTCTGGAGCGACGCGGGATGAAGGTGCTGACCGCCACCAACGGCAGCGAGGCGGTCAGCATGGTCGAATCCGAGCCCGACATCTCCATCGTGCTGATGGACATCATGATGCCGGGCATGGACGGTTACGAGACGATCGAGGCGATCCGCATGAACCCGGAGTTCCGGCGGCTGCCGATCGTGGCGCTGACCGCCAAGGCGATGAAGGGCGACCGCGAGAAGTGCCTCGAGGCCGGCGCCTCCGACTACCTCGCCAAGCCCGTCAACACCGAGCAGCTGCTGTCCGCCCTGCGGATGTGGCTGCATCGCTGAGCCGGGAGGTCGTTTTTGGCACAGGCCGATCCCGTCAACATCCTGCTGGTCGACGACCAGCCGGCCAAGCTGCTCAGCTACGAAGTCATCCTCGGCGATCTCGGCGAGACGCTGATCAAGGCCGCGTCGGCCCAGGAGGCGCTGGGCCAGCTGCTCAAGCACGACATCGCCGTCGTGCTGATCGACGTGCAGATGCCCGAGCTCGACGGCTTCGAGCTGGCCGCGATGATCCGCGAGCACCCGCGTTACCAGAACGTGGCGCTGATCTTCGTCTCGGCGATCTACCTCTCCGACATCGACCGCATCAAAGGCTACGAAGCCGGCGGCGTCGACTATGTCCCGGTGCCGGTGGTGCCGGAGGTGCTGAAGGCCAAGGTGCGCGTCTTCGCCGACCTGCACCGCAAGACCCGCCAGCTCGAGCGCCTCAACGCCGAGCTGGAACGGCGCGTCGGGGAGCGCACCGCCGCGCTGCAGGCCTCGCGGGCCGAGCTGCAGGCTCTGAACCGCGAGCTGGAGGCCCGGATCGAGCAGCGCACCCATGAGCGCGAGCAGGCGCTGGCGCAGCTGTTCGAGGCGCAGAAGATCGACACCATCGGCCAGTTGACCGGCGGCGTCGCGCACGACTTCAACAACCTGCTGATGGCGATGCTGGGCTGCCTGGAGCTCTTGAAGAAGCGGATGGGCGGCGATCCCACCGCCCAGCGCCTGCTCGACAATGCACTGAAGGGCGCCGAGCGCGGGGCGGCGCTGACCCAGCGGCTGCTGGCGTTCGCCCGCCGCCAGGAACTGCGCCCGGAGGCGGTCGAGGTGCCCGGCCTGATCGCCGGCATGCGCGACCTCCTGGGCCGTTCGCTGGGGCCGCGCGTCAGCATCGAGGAGGAGGTCTCCAACCGGCTGCCGCCGGTGCTGGCCGACGCCAATCAGCTCGAGCTCGCCCTGATGAACCTGGCGCTGAACTCGCGCGACGCCATGCCGGGCGGCGGCGTGCTCACCATCATGGCCAGTGAGGAGCAGATCGCGAAGGGATCGCCGCTCGGCCTCGCGCCGGGCGGCTACGTTCGCCTCAGCGTCGTCGACACCGGCCAGGGCATGGATGAGGCGACCATCGCCCGCGCCGCCGAGCCTTTCTTCACCACCAAGGGCACCGGCAAGGGCACCGGGCTCGGCCTTTCGATGGTGCATGGCCTCGCCGCCCAGTCCGGCGGGGCGCTCAGGATCGAGAGCCAGCCCGGCGCCGGCACGCGCATCGACCTCTTCCTGCCTAGAGCCGAGCGCCCGAAAGGCAAGCTGGCGCGCAAGGCCGCCCAGAGCGACCTCGACCTCGGCGCCCGCGCCACCATCCTGCTGGTCGACGACGACCTGCTGGTCAGCGACGGCACCGCCGCGATGCTCGAGGACCTCGGCCACGCGGTGATCGAGGCCAACTCCGCCGCCCGTGCGCTCGACCTCCTGGCCGCCAAGCCCGAGATCGACTTCGTGATCACCGACCACGCCATGCCGGAGATGACCGGCGTGGAGTTCGCCAAGGTGGTGCGCGCTCGCTACCCCGACCTGCCGATCGTGCTCGCCACCGGCTACGCAGAGCTGCCCGCCGGGCTGGGCGCCGACCTGAAGCTGCCGCGCCTCGCCAAGCCGTTCCTGCAACGCGACCTCGCCCAGGTGATCGCCCAGCAGCGCCGCCCCGCCCGCCGCCGCCAGGGCGTGCGCGTCGAGGAGTGACCGCGGCCCAAGGCGGCTAGCGCGGACCCGGCGGCTTGACCTAAGTGGGACGGTAGGGCGCGGCGCGCCGGCTTTGGGGGATTTCCATGTTTCGGACGATGTCGGCGGCGGCTTTCGCGTTGGCGCTCGCCTGGCCCGCGGCGGCGGCGGTGGCGCCCTTCCCGGCCGGCTTCCAGGCGCGCGACGTCGATGTCGGCGACGGCGTCGCCATCCACGTGCGGGTCGGCGGCCAGGGACCGGCGGTGCTGTTGCTGCACGGCTTTGGCGACACCGGCGACATGTGGGCCCCGCTCGCCGCCATCCTGGTCAAGGACCACACGGTCATCGTCCCCGACCTGCGCGGGTTCGGAGATTCCACCCACACCGACAAGGGCCTGGAGAAGAAGGTCGAGGGCGAGGACATGGAGCGCGTGCTGCAGGCGCTGCACGTCGCCCGCTTCGACCTCGTCACCCACGACATCGGCAACATGGTCGGCTACGCGCTGGCGGCCGAGCACCCCGAGCAGGTGACCAGATGGGTGGCGATGGACGCGCCGCTGCCGGGCATCGGCCACTGGGACGACCAGCTGAAGAACCCCAAGACCTGGCACTTCAACTTCTACGGCCCCGACGAGGAGCGCCTGGTCGCCGGGCGCGAGCGCATCTACCTCGACCGCTTCTGGAATGAGCTGTCGGCCGATCCGGCGCGGATCGACGAGGCGACGCGCGAGCACTACGCGGCGATCTACGCCCGGCCGGGCGCGATCCACTCGGCCTTCGAGACGTTCGCCGCCTTCCCGCGCGACGCCGTCGACAACCAGGCCTTCCTCGCCAAGGGCAAGCTCGGCATGCCGGTGCTGGCGATCGGCGGCGACCACTCCTACGGAACCGCGCTGGCCGGCGAGCTCTCGTACGTGGCGACCAACGTCAAGAGCGTCTCGATCGCCAACTCGGGCCACTGGCTGATGGAGGAGCAGCCCGACGCCACCGTCGCCGCGATCCTCGCCTTCCTCGAGCCCTCCGGCCGCTGAAGCGGGTTCGTCAAGCGCTCCGTGTGAGCTTCTCGGGGCGCTTGCTCTCCGCCGGCCAGAGCGCCGTCTCTCGCTTGAAGTCGCGCTGCACGACCCTTTCGGCGGGGCCGCGCGTCACTTCCCAGCGCGTCGCGTCGTCCTCGCGCCAGAGCTTGAGGTCGAGCACCGCCTCGCCGACGCGCAGGTCGGTCAGCTGCAGATCGGGCATCCAGTGCGGCAGGCAAGGGTCGATGTAGAGCCGGCCGTGCGGCGCGTCCGGATGGAAGCCCAGCATCGCCTGCAGGATCGAGAAGCACGAGCCCGCCGCCCAGGCCTGCGGCGCGTTGGCGCCCCTGTAGAGCACCGGGAAGCTCGACTCGTGGCGCGACAGTCCGGCGTAGAGCTCCGGCACCCGGTGACGGGCGAAGTAGCTGGCCGCATCGCTGAGCGCACGCGCGACCTGCATGGCCTCCGCATCGAAGCCGTAGCGGCGGAAACCCAGCAGGATCAGCCCGTTGTCGTGCGGCCAGACAGAGCCGTTCTGGTAGGAGTGCGGGTTGTAGGCCGGATGCTCCGACGACAGCGTGCGGATGCCCCAGCCGCTCGCCATGTCCGGCGCCATCAGCCGCTGCACGACCCGCGCCGCCCGCTCCGGCGGCACGATCCCCGACATCAGGCAGTGTCCGGGGTTCGAAGCGACGCTGAGCACCGGCTTCTTCTCGCCGTCCAGGCAGAAGGCGTAGAAGCCCGACGCCTCGTCCCAGAACGCCTCGTTGAACTGTTCGAACAGCCGCCGCGCCTTCGCCCGCAGCCGCCCGGCCTTCGCCGCGTCGCCGAGCTCGTCGTAGATCTCGGCCATGCGCTGCCAGGCGTCGTAGACGTAGCCCTGCAGCTCGCAGAGCGCCTTCGGCCCCTTCACCAGCGTCCCGTCCGGATAGACCAGCGCCTCGCCGGCGTCCTTCCAGCCCTGGTTCTCGTAGCCGTCGGGCGAGCGCGTCTGGTATTCCTGGAAGCCGTCGCCGTCGCGGTCGCCGTAGTTGTCGATCCACTCCAGGCAACGCTCCGCATTCGGAAGATACTGCTCCAGCAGGCTCCGATCGCCGGTGCACCGCCAGGCGATGTGCAGCACGATCAGGTAGAGCGGCGTGGCGTCGGCGGTGCCGTAATAGGGCGTGTGCGGAATGAGCTTGAAGTAGGCGAGCTCGCCGGTGCGCAGCTCGTGCATGATCTTGCCCGGCTCGGCGTCGCGGTAGTCGTCGCGCTCGGTGGCCTGCCAGCGCGCGAGCACGTCCAGCGCGCCGCGGGTGAAGCCGGGATAGACCATGGCGTTCTGCAGCGAGACGATCAGGCTGTCGCGCCCGAACAGGCCGACGAACCACGGCACGCCGGCCGCCGGCACGAACTCCAGATGGTCGGTGCCGCGGATCGGCAGCCGCAGCGCGGCGATGTCCTCCACCGACTGCCGGTAGAAGCGGTAGAACTCCTCGTTGCTGGTGCGCACCTTCAGCGCCCGCGCCTGCCAGTCCTCCAGCCGCTGCAGCGCCTTCGAGCTCTCCGTGCCCTCCGAGCAGTGCTTGGGCGGCAGCACGCGGCGCGAGCCGTCGAAGATCTCGAACAGCACGCAGGTGTGCCAGCGTTCGCCCGGCTCGAGGATCACCTCGAAGCTGATGCGGCCGTTCGCATACACCGCCTTCGAGCCGGACTTGCGCACGCGGATCGTCAGTCCACGCTTGAAGCCGTCGTTCTCGTAGGAGACGCGCAGCTGCTGGCTGCGCTGCGACCACTCGCTGACGATGCGGCCGCGACGCACGATGTGGTTGGACTTCACCTCGAAGAGGTCGGCGAAGTCGCTGCGCGCGGCGACCTCGAGGTTGAACTGCACGGTCTCCTGGCTGTGGTTGCACAGGTCCAGGTCCTCGTGCAGCCCGCCCACCAGCGAGCGCCCGATCGTCAGGCCGATCACGCCTTGCGGGATCTCGCCGCGCTCGCTCGCCATGGCGCGGTTGGAGAGGTAGATGCGCGCCGCATAGTAGGCGGTGTTGCCGCCGTTCAGCAGGTCCCACTTCTCGCCGTTGGCGTAGATCCTCCAGCTGGACAGGAGGCGCGTGTCGGCGAAGTAGAGGCCCTCGTCGGTAGGCCAGGCGATCTCGCCGTCCTGCTCGCTGACCATGAAGGAGTTGCCCTGGTTGAGCACCAGCCTTTGTGGACCTACGGCGATCTCCAGCGGCATGCAGCAGCGTCCTTGAACCAGTGTCGCAAGGGGGACAACATGGCCAACGGCTACGCTCTTTCGCGGGTTCCCTCAGCGCCGGACAAGATCGCGGCATGAACGCTGCACAGGACGGCGCCGCCTGGGAGGACAAGAGTCCATGAGTTCCGTCGTCTCGACTCTCGCGCCGGTCTCGGCGACCTGGACCTTCTTCGAGGACGCCTGGCATGAGGGCAACGTCGCCATCATGGGCCCGCGCACCCAGGCCGCCTGGCTGGGCACGGTGGTGTTCGACGGCGCGCGTTGGTACGACGGCGGCGCGCCCGATCTCGACCTGCACATGGCGCGCGTCAACGAGTCGGCGCGGCGCTTCCACTTGAAGCCGGTGGTCTCCGAGGCGCGCTGGATGGAGCTGGCGCGCGAGGGGATCGCGCGCTTTCCGGCCGATGCGGCGCTCTACATCCGGCCGATGTACTGGGCCGACACCGGCGCGGCGGGCGGCGGGGTGATGTTCAATCCCGACAGCACCTGCTGGTGCCTCTGCCTGTACGAAGCGCCGATGCCCGGGGCGCGGCAGATCGCCATTACGCTCTCGCCGTTCCGCCGCCCGACCATCGAGACAGCGCCGGTCGACGCCAAGGCCGGCTGCCTCTATCCGAACGCCGCCCGCGCCCTCTTCGAAGCCTCGTCGCGTGGCTTCGACAACTGCCTGATGACCGACATGCTGGGCAACGTCGCCGAGCTCGCCAACTCCAACGTGTTCATGGCCAAGGACGGCGTCGTGCTGACGCCGGCGCCGAACGGCACGTTCCTCGACGGCATCACCCGCCAGCGCACGATCCGGCTGCTGCGCGCCGCCGGCGTGACGGTGGTCGAGACCGCGCTGCGCTACGCCGATTTCCAGGACGCCGACGAGATCTTCTCCAGCGGCAACTTCGCCAAGCTCTCCGCCATCACCCGCATCGACCAGCGCGAGCTGCAGCCCGGTCCGATGTTCCGCAAGGCCAGCGAGCTCTATCGAGAGTTCGCGGCGGCTTCCAAGGTCTGAGCGCCGCGAGGGCGCACCCAAGTTGAGCCACGGCAAACACGGAAAGCACGGAAACGGACCCTGCCGCACGCAGCGCCTGATCCGTGTTGTCCGCGGCTATCCTTTGGACAGCGCCGCCGCCCTAACGCCGCTCAGCGTCTGTGTCGGCGAAATGCCGTCGGGGTCGATTTTGACGTGCAGGATGGCCGGCTGGCCGGACGCGACGGCGGCTTCGTACGCGGGCGCGAAGTTGGCGGTGCGCGCCACCGTCGCCCCGAAGCCGCCGAAGGCGCGCGCGTAGGCGGCGAAGTTCGGGTTGCGCAGATCCGTGCCGACCACCCGGCCGGGATAGTCGCGCTCCTGGTGCAGGCGGATGGTGCCGTAGAGGCCGTTGTCGACCACCAGCACCACGATCGGCAGTCCGTACTGCACGGCGGTCGCGAACTCCTGGCCGTTCATCAGAAAGTCGCCGTCGCCGCTCACCGCCACTACCCGCCGCTCCGGAAAGAGCCGCTGCATGGCGACCGCCGCCGGCACGCCGTAGCCCATCGAGCCGGAATTCGGCCCGAGGTGCCCGCCGAAGCGGCGCACGCGGTAAAAGCGGTTGACCCAGGCGGCGAAGTTGCCGGCCCCGTTGGTGAGGATCGCATCGGCCGGCAGCTGCTCGCGCAGCCAGATGATGATCTCGGCGAGATTCACCTCGCCCGGCTGCGGCGTCGGACGCTCCGACCAGGCCAGATACTCGGCGTGCGCGGCCGCGGCGGATCCGCGCCAGCGCGGCTGCGCCGGCGGGCTCAGCGTCTCGAGCGCGGCCGCGAAGCGGGTCGGCGCGGCGTTGATCGCCAGGTGCGGTCGCCAGACCCGGCCGAGATCGGCGGGCTCGGCCAGCACATGCACGAGCTTCGCCCGCGGCTCGGGGAGGTCGAACAGCGTGTAGCCCTGCGAGGTCACGTCCCCGAGCGGCTCGCCGATCGCCAGCACCAGGTCGGCGGACTTCACCCGCGCCAGCAGCGCAGGATTGGGACCCAAGCCGAGATCGCCCGCGTAGTTCGCATGCAGCGGATCGAAGAGGGGCAGGCGGCGGAAGCCGGTGGCGACCGGCAGCTCGAACCGTTCGGCGAAGCGCGCCGCCGCCGCGCGCGCGGCTTCGTCCCAGCCGCTGCCGCCCAGCACCACGATCGGCGCGGCGGCCTCGGCCAGCAACGTCTCGAGCCGCGCCAGCTCCGCTGCGCCCGGCGAGGCCAGCGCCGGTTCGGCCAACCGCGCGTCGGCCGCATCGGTCATCTCCACCAGCATGTCGTGCGGCAGCGCCAGCACGACCGGGCCCGGCTGGCCGCTCATCGCCACGTGGAAGGCGCGCGAGAGCATCTCGGGCACGCGGTCGGCATCGTCGATCTCGGCCGCCCACTTGGCCATCGAGCCGAACACCGCCGCGTAGTCGAGCTCCTGCCAGGCGCCACGGCCGCGCACGCCTCGGTCGACCTGGCCGACGAACAGGATCATCGGGCTGTCGCTCTGCTGCGCGATGTGAATGCCGTGGGCCGCGTTGGTCGCGCCGGGGCCGCGGGTGACGAAGCAGACGCCCGGTCGCCCGGTCGCCTTGCCGACCGCCTCGGCCATGATCGCCGCCCCGCCCTCCTGGCGGCAGACGGTCAGCTCGATGTCGCGCCCGATCATGGCGTCGAGCACCGGCAGGTAACTCTCGCCCGGCACGCAGAACACATGGCGGACGCCCTGGATGACTAGCTGGTCGACGAGCGCCTGGGCGCCGGTTCGGGGGGCTGCGGTGCGTCTCATAGGCGGCACTATGGCCCGAACACCACCATCTCGGTAAAGGCCAAGTCGTTCTGGCGCGGCCGCTCGGGGCCTTTGAAGAAGCGCGGGCCGCGCTCCTTGAACAGCACGCCCGGCACGCCGGGGATGCCGTCATCCGCATCGCAGATCACCAGCGGCGCGCCGCGCAGCGCCAGGAACCGGCCGAGCGGGGCGGCGCAGGCGGCGAAGCTCGCGGTGCTGCGCGCATAGATCAGCTGCATGGCCGGCAGCGCGCCGCGCGCGATGCGGCGGCGCAGGAACACGAACGGCGCGGCCCCGCCGGCCGTGTCGCAGACCAGCACTTCGCAGCCTGCCTCGGCGTGGGCGTGCAGCAGGTCGTATTCCGGCAGCAGGTGGTCGCCGCGCCCGCGCGACAGCCGCCGGGCTACCCCGCGGCCGCGCGCCAGGCCCGGCAGCGCCAGGAACTGGCCGGCGTTGTAGCGAACGTAGCCCTGCGCCTCGAGGATCGGCCAGGTGTGCGGCGCGGGCGAAGTGTTGATGTAGGTGACGTGCTTCAGCTTGGTCGCCACCGCCGCCATCACCGCCGCGTGGGCGCGATGCTCGGGGAAGACGTACCAGCTGGAGAGATTGCAGCGGACCTGGCCGCCGCGCTCGCTGAAGATCAGCAGCAGCGCGCCGACCACCTGTCCATCCGCCTCCAAGAGGTAGCCGATCTGCGGGCAGCCCTTCGGCGCGCCGCGCGCCTCCAGCCGGGCCAGCGCCGTGGCCCAGTACTTGCGAGACCGGGCCGGAAACCCTCGCGTCAAGAGGTCGGCCACCGGCTCCAGATCGGCGGACCGGATCTGGCGGCAGCGGACTTGAGGGGGCGGCGAAATTGGAGAGAGCGACATGACCCTGATCGATGCGGCGCCGGCGACGAAGGCGCACGAGCAAGAAACGTGCGAGCTGGAGCTGACGACGACGCTGCGCGACGTGATCGTGGCGAAGTTCGAGACGGTGTCGGCCGCCCAGGGCAAGCCGCTGACGGGGACGCTCACCGACGAGCTGGTGCTGCTCGAATCCGGCCTCGACTCGCTGTGCTTCGCCATTATCGTGGCCACGCTTGAGGATGAGCTCGGCTATGACCCGTTCACCGAGGCAGAGGACGTCTTCTTCCCGGTCAGCTTCGGCGACTTCGTCCGCTTCTACGAGCGCGCGCGCTGAGGGCATGGCGCAGCCGCCGTCCCTGCGCGGGACACTGAAGCGCTCGGCCCGGCTGGCCGAGCGTCGCATCTGGGGAGCGGCCGGCGAGATTGCGCTGGCCGACCTGGCCGGCGGGACCGCGCTGGGCGGCGCGGCGGCCACGCTGGCGGGCCGCTCGGTCCTGCTGCGCCTCGCCGATCCGATCTACGCGGCGGTCGCGCTGGTCGAGCTCGACGGCGTCGCGCGCCGCATCGTGCTCGCCCCGCCCGACCTGGCGGACGACGCGCTGCGCGGCGTGATCGAAGCGGCGGCGATCGAAGCGGCGGTCACCGATGGGCCTGAGCCGATTGCCGGACTGCCGACGCACCGGATCGCCGTTCCCGTCCAATTCCAGGACACCGAGCCGGCGTCCACCATCGCGACCGAGTGGGTGATGTTCACCTCCGGCACCTCCGGTCCGCCGAAGATGGTGGTCCACAGCCTCGCGGGGCTGACCGGCGCGATCAAGCCGCCCGCCGCGGGCGCGCCGCCGCCGATCTGGGGGACGTTCTACGACATCCGGCGCTACGGCGGCCTGCAGATCCTGCTGCGCGCGCTCCTGGGCGAAGGCTCGCTGGCGATCACCGCGCCGGCCGAGCCGATGCCGGCGTTCCTCACCCGGCTGGCCCGCGTCGGCGTCACGCACCTCACCGGCACGCCCTCGCATTGGCGCCGCGCGCTGATGACGCCGCAATCGCGCGCGCTCGCACCGGCCTATGTGCGGCTTTCCGGCGAGATCGCCGACCAGCCGGTGCTGGAAGCGCTGAAGGCGCGTTTCCCAGGCGTCCCGATCGGGCACGCCTACGCCTCCACCGAGGCTGGCGTCGGCTTCGAGGTGAACGACGGCCTGGCCGGCTTCCCGGCGGCCTACGTCGGTCGGCCGGGCGAGGTCGAGCTGCGCGTCGTGGACGGATCGCTGCAGCTGCGCTCGGCGCGGGCCGCCGCCGGCTACGTCGACGGCCATGGGCTTGCGGACGCCGAGGGCTTCGTCGACACCGGCGATATGGTGGAGCTGCGCGCGGATCGCTATCACTTCGTCGGCCGGCGCGGCGGCGTGATCAACGTCGGCGGCCTGAAGGCGCATCCGGAGGAGATCGAGGCGGTGATCAACGCCCATCCGGCAGTTCGCATGTCGCGTGTCTCGGCCCGGCGCAGTCCGATCACCGGCGCGATCGTCGCCGCCGAGGTCGTGCTCGCCGATCCCCGCGCCGACGAGGCGACCGCGAAGGCCGAAATCCTGGCCGCCTGCCGCGAGCGCCTCGCGCCATTCAAGGTCCCGGCGCTCGTGCGCGTCGTTCCATCGCTGCCGATGACTGCCGGCGGCAAGCTGGAGCGCGCCATTGGCTGAACCGAAAAGCGTCCTCGTCACCGGCGCCAGCCGCGGCATCGGCCTCGCCATCGCCACCCGCCTGGCCGCCGCCGGCTACGTCGTCATCGCGCTTGCCCGCAGGCTGAGCCCGGCGCTGGAGGCCGCCATCGCCGCCTCCGACGGCAAGATCCGCTTCGTCGCCTTCGACCTCACCGACACCGACGCCATCCCCCAGTTGGTGCGCACCGTGAAGGCCGACCACGGCGCGATCTGGGGCCTGGTCAACAACGCCGGCATGAGCGTCGAAGGCCTGCTGGCCAACACCCACAACTCGCAGATCGAGGCGGTCATCCGGCTCAACGTCACCGCGCCGATCGTGCTGACCAAATACGTGGTGCGCGGCATGCTGGCCGGCGACGGCGGCCGGATCGTCAACCTTTCCTCGATCATCGGCTCGACCGGCTACAACGGCCTTAGCGTCTACGGCGCGACCAAGGCTTCGATGATCGGCTTCACCAAGTCGCTGGCGCGCGAGATTGGCCGCCAGAACGTCACCGTGAACGCCATCGCGCCCGGCTTCATCGAGACCGAGATGACCCAGGGCCTCGGCGACGCGGGCAAGGAACAGGTGCGCCGCCGCAGCGCGCTGCGCCGCCTCGCCGAAGCCGACGACGTCGCCGCGATGACCGAGTTCCTGCTCGGCGACGGCGGCAGGAACATCACCGGCGCGGTGATGACCATCGATGCGGGGAACACGGCCTAACGTCCCTCCCCTTCATGGGGAGGGTGGATCGCGAAGCGATCCGGGTGGGGCAGTCTGAAGCGGCTACCCAGCCAGATCGCTGTCGCGTCTGACATCCCCACCCGCCGATGCTGTGCATCGGCTGCCCTCCCCATGATGGGGAGGGACTAAAGTCTCAGAGCATCGCGGACGCTTTGCGGCCAATCGCCCAGCTCGGTCCCGTGCGTGGCGAACATCGCCACCGCCAGCCGGTCCATGCCGAAAGCGACGCAGCCGGTATGCGCCGGATCGCCGTTCCTGAGGCGCAGGTTCCAGGTCTGGCCGAAGTGGTCCTGGTGGTAGTTGAAGCTCATACAGGCCGTTGGCTCGTCGGCCGAGCGCACGGGGACCAGCAGCTCGAACTTCAGCGCCTGTTCGCGCTGCGAGTTCGCCGCGATCTGGCCGCCGCGGCCGAAGAACGGGTCGCTGGCCAGCTCGATGCGGTAGCTGAGCCCCAGCATGTCAGCCAGGCCCGTGGCGCACTCCACCCACTCGCCGCGGAAGGCCTGGATCTGCGCCTCCGTGCCGATCCGCACATACTCGCGCATCCGGAACGACTGGAAGCGGTCGATGTCGGTCGAAGGCTCGCGCCGGAAGCAGTCGGCGGCGACGTCGAACGTCAGCCCGCCAGCCGGGACCGGGCCACGCGCGGCGGCCAGCGGATAGACCGGGTAGCAGGCGGCCGGCGCCAGCACGAGGTCGGCCGGCGCCAGCGCGTCCGTCCACGGCGCGCCGTCCTCGACGAAGCGCTGCACGACGCCGCGGATATGGCGCTCGTCACCGCACAGGCACGAGACCGCGCCCAGCAAATTCGGGAAGCTCTTCAGGTAGCCGTGCCGCTCGAGCTGGGCGCGGCTCATCACCGGCGGGAAGCGCAGCACCTCGGCGCCCACGGGCCGGTACGCCGAGATCAACGCGGTCAGCGCCTCGACGATGCCCTCGTAGAGGCCGGTGCGGGCGTAGACGCCGTCCACACCGGTCTCCCGAAAGAGCGCCGCTTTCAGCGCTGCCTCCTCGTCCGCCCGGACGAATTTCGACTGGACGCCCATGCACTAGCCCCTGATGCCCGCGGGAACCTCGCTCAGCAGCGCCGAGGCGCCCACGTTGGCGAGGATGCGGTCGTTGTTGATCATGATCGGCGCGGAGAGCACGTCGCGCAGGTGACGGCCGATCGAGACGTCGCTGTCGTTGCGGTAGCTGGAAAGGCCGCCGCAGCGCAGCGCCGCGGTGACCGCCGCCTGCGCCAGCTCCGAGGCGTCGACCTTCAGCAGGTTGATCTCGGACTGGAAGCTCGGCGCCATCAGTGCGTCGGCGTCGGCCTCGATCGCCTCGTAGCGGGCCAGGCTCGACTGCACGAGCGCGCGCAACTGGCGCAGCGCTGCGTTGGCGCGGGTGAAGTAGGGCGCGCTCGGCGGCAGCTCGCCAGCCGAGCCGCGCGCCTTGCGCAGGTAGCGGCGCGCCTTGTCGACCGCCGCGGCGGCGATGCCCGCCCAGGCGCTCGACCAGAGGATATGGGCGGCCGGCACCATGCTCTGCGCGTGGATCTGCTCGTAGGAGACCGGCAGCACCTGCGCCGCCTCGCCCGACGCGCGCAGCGTGAAGCCAGCGCTGCAGGTGCCGCGCATGCCGAGCGTGTCCCAGCTCAGCGTGCGCTCCAGCGTGTAGTCGGCGCGCGCGAAGACGGTCAGCACCTGGTCGGAGGCCGCGGCCCCGTCCGCGCGGCGCGCGGTGGTGACCACCGCATCGGCTTCCGCGCCGTAGGAGATGACGCTCGCCGCCCGTTCCAGACGGATGCGTCCGCCGGCCTGACGCTCGATCGGCGCCTCGCTGGAGCGGACGTTGCCGCCGCCCTGGCCCTCGGTCGTCGAGGAGGCCAGCAGCAGCTGGTCGCGCACCAGGCGGCGGATGAAGTCCTCGTGCCAGGCGCTGCCGACCCCGTGGCGCACCACGCAGGCGACCTTCACCTGGTGCATCGCATAGATCATCGCGGTGGAGGCGCAGGCGCGGCCCAGCGCGTAGCAGATGTCGGCGACCTCGCCGAGGCTGGCGCCCTCGCCGCCGAGCGCCTTCGGGGCCATCAGGCCCATCAGGCCCAGAGCCTTGGCGGCGGTGATCGCCTCGTGCGGGAAGCGGCCGTCGCGGTCGACTTCCTCGGCGTGCAGCGCCGCGACCTTGGCCACGCGGCCGGCGCGTTCGGCGATGTCGTCGGGCATGGACCGCGGCGCATCGAGGCGGACCTCGGCGTCCACGGCCGAGGTCGGCTCGGCCTTGAGTTCGCCCAATCGCTTCAGGTTGTGCACGGTCATCGCGTCGCCTCACTGGCTCTTTCATGTTCGAGGCCGGCGTCGCCGATGTGACCCGGCGTGGCGCGAACCCCCGCAGCAAGGCCTGGAGCAATCGGCATGCCACGGCAGTTGCGAGTATTCACATGGTTTCCCAACTACTTAAGCGGGTAGCTAACCGCGATTAACGCCTGCCAAAATCAGTAACGAACTCGACAGTTTGAGCCGCCGCGCCTGCGGACAAGGACTGGCACGCCGCCTGCAACCGGCCTGTCGCGAGGGACCGCCAGCCGGTGCGTCGCCCCTTATGAGATTGCCGGGCCTGTCCCTTTCTGGGGCGAGCCGAAACGAGACGAGACGGAGGCCAAGATGGGCGAGCAGGCAGACCCGGTGCGAGCGCGAATCACCGAGATCGTGGGCGCGATGCTCGCCAAGCGCGCCGGCGCCCCGTTCCCGGTCGCGGTCGCCGCCGATCAGAACCTCAGCGACGCAGGGCTGACCTCGCTCGACATGGTCAACCTGATGCTGACGATCGAGGACGAGTTCGGCATCGAGATCCCGCAGCGGCGGATGACTCCGGCCAACTTCCGCACCATCGCCGCCATCGAGCAGCTGGTGTCCAACCTCGACCTGGCGGCCTAGGACCCGCGCATGCCGCTCGATCGCCGCGCCGAACGTCTCCTGCTGATGCTGGCGGCGACACGCGGCGAGGCCGACGCGTCGCCGGCCGCGCGCCGCGAGGCGCTGCGCGCGCTGGCCGCGACGGCCGACGACGTCTCCGCCGCGGCCACCATCGCCGATCGCGCGATCGAAGGGCCGGGTGGCCCGATCCCGCTGCGGCTCTATGCGCCGGACGGCGCAGGGCAGGAGCCGCTGCCCGCGCTGGTGTTCCTCCACGGCGGCGGCTGGGTGGCCGGCGACCTCGAAACCCACGACGGCTTTTGCCGGCGGCTCTGCGTGGCGTCGGGCTGGCGGGTGATCGCCACCCACTATCGGCGCGCGCCCGAGCATCCCTTCCCCGCCGCGCTCGACGACGGCCTGGCCGCGACGCGCTGGGCGATGGCCAACGCCGCCGCGCTCGGCATCGATCCGGCGCGGCTCGGCGTCGGCGGCGACTCCGCGGGCGGTGGCCTCGCCGCGGCGGTGGCGCTGGCCCTCCGCGACGCCGGCGACGTTCGGCTCGCGCTGCAGCTGCTGGTCTGCCCGATCCTCGATATCGGTCGCACGGCCGGCTCGCGCGCCGACTTCGGCGAAGGGCACTTCATCAGCCGCGCGGTGTTCGAGCGCGACCTCGCCGACTACGCGCCAGCCATCCCCGCCGCCGACCCTCGGCTCTCGCCGTTGCGCGCCGCGAGCCTCGTCGGCCTGCCGCCCGCCGTGATCCACACCGCCGAATTCGATCCATTCCGGGACGAAGGCGAGGCCTACGCCTCCCGCCTCGCCTGGGCCGGCGTCCCCGTCCGCCTCGCCCGTCACGACAGCATGATCCACTACTTCTACGCCCTCGCCCGCGCGATCCCGTACGCGCGCGAGGCCGCAGCGGTGATGGGCGCGCAGATGCGGGAACTGCTCGAGGCCGGCGCAGCGGCGGCGACGGCCGCTTAGCCTCAGCCGCCGGAGCTAGACCCGCAGCTCACTTGACCGCACGCGCGCGGCCACGGCGGCGTCGAGCGCGATGTACGCGCCTGCCGCGCGGTCCTCGACGTAGAGCGGATCGGCCACCTGGGCCGGATCCCAGCCTTCCGCGGCGAGCGCCTGCTTCTTCTGCTTGAACGTCTCGGTGACCTCGAGGCTGGCCACCAGCCGCACG
>DATNEH010000107.1:0-5859 GCA_035553015.1 Caulobacteraceae bacterium
CGCCGGCGTCCGAAAACTTCTGCCTCGGCGTCTGGCAACAGACCGGGGCGTTCCGGTACCACCTGAACCACTATGCGCTGAGCTACGATCCGGCCAGCGGCCTGCTGAACGCCAAGGTGACGATCAAGGAAGACGTCACGCTCGGGCCGGGCGGCCAGACCTTCACCGGTCCCTTCACGCTCGACGTGCTCGATCCGAAGACCGGCGCCCTGCTGCAGCACGTAGCCGGGCAGATCACGGGCAAGCGTCTGAACGGAACTGACTAGGGCAGTGGCGGCGTCGCCCTGGCGCACGTCGCCAGCGGCGCGGGCGGAGTCTGTTCGATGACGCGGCGCGTGTTCGCCATCTTGCTCGCGGGGCTGCCGGCGGTCGCCAGTAGCCCCGCCGAGGCGGTTGCTCCGCCCAGTTGGTTTGCGGTTCCGGCGCCGATGCCCATCGCGGCGCCCCCAGCGCCGCCGGCCCCGCGAACCGGTCTTGAGACCGGCGCGGGCGAGGCGTTCGAGGTGGTCCCCCTCAAGTACGCGGACGTCAGCGAGGTCGTCGGCCTCCTGACGGGCGACCCGACCATCAAGCCAAACGACAGCTTTACCCCGCAGGAGCCAAACTTCGGTTCGGCCGCCGTCGAAGGCTACTACGGCGGAGGCGTGCCTCCGTTGCCGTTCGGCGCGCCCTCGAGCGCGCCGAACCCGCAAACCGAGACCCTCGGCCAGGCCGTCGACGGAGTCATCGGGGTCGACCGTCGCCTGAACGCGATCGTCTTGAAAGGTCCCCCCGAGCGCCTCACGGAGTTGAAGGCGCAGATCGCCAAGCTGGACGTGCCGGTCACCAGCGTGGTGCTCGAGACGGTCTTCGTCGAGCTGACCGAGACCGGCGCCCGCAACCTCGGCCTCGACCTCAACAATGCCAACAACCAGATCGCGACGGCCGCCTATTCGTTCAGCACGAACGGCTTTCCGGGTCTGGCCGCCACGCCGGCCGGCGGGGCGGTCGCCGTCAACCTGCAGGCGGCGCTCTATGCGCAGATCGCCAAGGGCAACGGTCGCATCGTCTCGAAGCCACGGATCGCCGCGCAGAGCGGATCGAGCGCCAAAATCGTCACGGGCGACGCGCTGCCGATCCTGACCTCGATCGCCATCTCGGGCGTGAATGCCGTCCAGCAGCAGGTGCAATACGTGAATGTCGGCGTCACGTTGCAGATCGCCCCGCGCGTGACCGACGACGGCTTCGTCACCTCGCACGTGTTCGCCGTGGTCTCGTCGGTCACGGGCTTCTCGCAGGGCTACCCGACGATCAGCCAGCGCGAGGCGTCGACGTCCGCCACGGTTCGGGACGGCGACTCGTTCGTGATCGGCGGCCTGACGCAAGAGAGCAATCTCTCGCGCCACAGCCGCCTTCCCGGGCTCGGCGACGCGCCGCTGATCGGAAAGCTGTTCGACACCGAGAACACCAGCCGCGCCAAGACCGATCTCTACATTTTCGTCACGCCACACATCGTCAGGCCGCGAGGGGCCGCATCGCCTCCGCCGCAGCCTTAGGCCGCCGTCATGGCCTCGACCCAGTTCGGCGGATTCTCGGCGCGGTAGCGGGCCTTGTCGGCGGCCGAGCCGAGGATCTCGATCAGCTGGGCGTCGTTGTAGACCTGGCCCGTGAAAGTCTCCGGGGTCTGCAGCGCGAGCAGCACGGCGGCCTCCACGTAGGAGTCCGGTTTCGGCAGGTTCGGGCGCGCCCCCGGCGCGTAGGCCTGCGGCGCGGGCCGCGGCGCCGCTGTCTGGCCGGGCGCGGGAACGCCGGCGCCGGCCCCCTGCGGGCGGCCGAACAAGAGGCCGGGCGTCTCGATGCCGCCGACCGGCTTCATCGCGTTCACCGCGATCCCCTGGTCCTTCAGCTCTCGCGCCAGGCCGATGGTCATCGCCTCGATCGCCCGCTTGGTCGCGCCGTAGTGCGAGCCGCCGCGCGCCGCCACCGAAGAGATGTTGATGATGTTGCCGCTCTTCTGCGCCTGCATCGCCGGCAGCACCGCGCGGACGCAGCGGAACGGCCCATGGACATTGATGTTGAACTCCAGCTCCCAGCTCTTCGGCTTGATGGTGGAGATGAAACCGGCCGGCTGCACCGCCGCGTTGGTCATCAGGATGTCGATGCGGCCCCAGTGGTCCATCACCGTCTTGGCCATCGCTTCGACGGAAGCCTCGTCGCCGACATTGCAGACCACCGCCAGCGCCTCGCCGCCGGCTGCCTCGCACATCTTCACGGTGTCGTGGATGGTGCCGGGCAGGCGCGGGTCGCTCTCGGTCTCGGTGCGCGCGGCGATGGCCACCTTCGCGCCTTCCCTCGCATAGCCCACCGCGCAGTACTGCCCGAGGCCGCGGCTGGCCCCCGTGATGATCGCGACCTTGCCGGCCAGACGTCCGCTCATGAAATCCTCCGCTTCGAAATCGGCGTTTGAAAAGCGGCCGGACGCTAGCGGTCAGCCCTGACTACAGCAACAGCAAGCCGCCGCAGCTTGCCGCGACCCCTTAGGCGGCGGCGGGCGTCTCGACGAAGGTGACGCCGGCGGCGGCGTTGCGGCGGCCGATGTAGCGGAAGGTCGTGAAGTGGATGGCGAAGGCGGTGAGCTTCGAGGCCATAGGAAAGACGCCCAGAAACACCGCCCAGGTCGCCGCGCTGGTCTCGAACGCGAAATAGAGGTTGAGCAGCGCGGTCGCCGCCATCAGGGCGGCCCACGCATAGCCGCCGCCGACGATCAGCGAGCGCGGCAGGTAGGGCAGGCCGCCCGGCGGCATGTAGCGCATCATCCAGCCCGGCTGCAGCATCGAGGCGGCCACCACGATGTAGACGATGGTCGGCTTGATCATGATGAAGCGCGGGTCGTTGGTCAGGATCGCCGCGCCGCCCATCACGATGACGAGCCCGACGCTGGCCCACTGCAGCCCGGCGATCTGGCGGCGCCTGTAGAGCAGCCAGGCGATCTGACCGACGCCGATCGCGATGCCGATCGCGGTGGAGAGCGCGAGGTTCCTGGTCACCGCGAAGACAGCGGCGAAGAACAGTGTCGCCAGCATGTCGATCATCAGCGGGCGAATGGCGTAAGCGAGGTTCTTCATGATCCGGTCGTCCCTCCTTCAGCGGGCGCGTCGGGAAGCTAGGCGGACGGCCGCCGCCGCCCCATGGCGTCCGCGAAGGCCGCCCGTCGGTTCGCGAAAAACGCGGCGCCATTCACGCTTCGCGAACGGCGCCCGGCTGGATCGGGGCCTCAGGCCAGCATTTCGCCGGTCTCGCTGACGAAATCGGCCGCCGAGTATTTCTTCATGTTGATGAAGAACACCGGCCGCCCGTCGGGGTCTGCCAGCATCATGCCCGCGCCCGCCGCGTCGCCGCTCGGCTCGCGGTAGAAGCGCATGCCCTCGCGCCGGGCGATGGCCGCGACCGCATCGAGGTCGCCCTGCCAGAAGTTCAGCTGCAGCTCGGCCGGGTCGAGATAGCCCTGGTAGAGGCAGATGCGGCACTCGCCGTTGGTCAGCGGCGCGACGCGCGGATCGTCGTTGGCTTTCCGCCGAAAGCCCAGCAGCTCGTAGAACGCGGCGGTGCGATCCGGGTCCTTCACCGGCAGGTTCACCTGGAAGAAGCCGCGGTCGAGGCCGGACCCGCTCGCGCGCTTGCGCGTCACCTCCGCCATGCGGATCAGGAAGATCGCCTGTCCGTCCGGATCGCGCACCATCAGCGAGGCGTCGCCGTTCGGCTGCTTGGCGAGCCCCCTGGGCGTCTCGTTGCCGGCGGCATGTGGGTTGGGCAGTATCTCGGCGCCGGCGGCCGCCAGCCTCTCGGCGCAGGCCTCGACATCGCCGTTCCAGAAGATCAGCTGCGTCTGCGCCGGGCTGAGAATGCCCTGGTAAAGCGCGATCCGGCACTCGCCGGCCTCGAGCGTGTGGGATTTACCCTCATCCGCCGTGTCCACCACCGCGAAGCCGAGCTTCTGGTACCAGGCGCTCGTGCGCTCCACGTCCGCGACCGCGAAGCTCGTCTCGAGCCATCCGACGTTCATGACGGGTCTCCTTCAGCGGCCGCGGCGCCGTAGGGGAACGTCGCCTTGATGTGCGCGCGGTAGATCTTGTTGAGTTCGTTCCATCGTTCCTTGCCTCGCAAGCCGCGGACAATACGGTCGAGCTGGGCTTGCGTGAGCCCGTAGCCGAAGACGTCGGTCTGCGCGGCCCACTCCTCCACCACGCGGCTCATCTCGGTCGTCGGCAGGCGCGCGTTCTGCGGCGCGCCGTCCAGAAAGTCGGCCAGGTCGTCCCAGAATGCGTGATAGCCCCCGACAAAGCCCGGCCGCCACGGCGTGCTCAGGCCTGCAGGTAGGTCACCGCCGAGGTCGCCGAGTTCGCGGTATGGGCCGCCTGGCGCGAAGTGGTTCACGAACCGCATCCGCGCGCCGCCGGGCGCTTCGCTCAGCTGGTACTCGATATAGCCGCCGTCGGCCGCCGCATTGCCGAGCCGCAGCCGCGTCGGCGGCTCGACCGCCAGGACAACCCCCGCGAAGCCATCGTCATGCATCCGGTAGGCGCCGCCGACCTTCAGCTCCCACTTGGTCGGCGGAATGAACCACTGCGCCAGCTCCGCCGGGTCGGTGATCGCGCGCCAGAGGCGCTCAACCGGGTGTGGGTAGAACCGCACGTATTCCATGGTCCAGCGGTCAATGAACCGCGCGAGTTCCGCTTCGACCATGTGAGTCTCCCGTTCGCGCTGCGCGGCCGTCAGGCCGCCGGCAGCGTCTCCTCGATCACCTTCTCGTAGAGGGCGTTCAGCTCCGCCCAGCGCTCCTCGCGGCGCAGGCCGATGCGAATGCGGGCGCCCAGCTTGGGGTCCATGCCGTACTCGATCTGGACCTTGCCCACCCAGTCGGCGACGAGCTCGCCCATCCGCGTCGTCGGCAGGCGCGAGTCGGCTGGTACGCCGTCCAGGTGCGCCGCCAGCGCCTCCCAGTACTCGTGCCAGCCGCCGAGATTGCCGCCGGCCCAGGGCACGTCGTTGCGACCCTCCGGCCGACCCTCCCACACCGCGCCCGGCGCCGCGTACTGGACGAAGCGCAGGCGCGTGCCGCCGTCGACCGGCGTCAGTTCGTACTGGAAGAACGATCCGGGCTCCTGGCCGGGCGCCGGCTGCGCCCCGAAGCGCACGAAGCGCGGCGCGTCGATCGTCGTGATCTCGCCCATGAACCCGTCGTCGTGGAAGCGGTAGGCGCCGCCCTCCTGGAACTCCCACCGGGTGGTCGGGATGAACCAGCGCGCGAGCTCCTTCGGCTCGGTGATCGCCCGCCAGACCCGCTCGATCGGGTGCGGATAAACGCGCACGAACTCGAGCGTGTGGCGGTTGAGGAACCGCCCGAGGCCGGCATCGCCCTGCCCCGCCGCGCCGGCGCTCCAGCGCTCTCGATATCGGCGGTTGAGCTGGGCGACCTCTTCCTCGCGGCGCAGGTCCAGCGCGTGGCGCTCGCCCGAGGCTGCATCGAAGGCGCCCTCCTCGACCTTGGCCTTGGCCCAGCCCTCGGCGATGGCGGCAAGGTCGGTGCGCGGCAGGCGCTCCCCGATCGGGACGCCGCCCAGCCATTCGCCCAGGCTGTCGAACAGCTCGTGCCAGCCGCCGGCGAGGCCGTTCGGATGCGCATCGAGATCGCCCGCCGGGGCTTCGAAGCGCTGGGTGAACAGCATGCGCGTCCCGCCCGCGACCGGCTCCAACACGTAGTCCAGGGTGAACGGTCCGCCGTTGGGCGCTCGTCCTGCCAGCCGCAGCAGCGTCGGCGGCGCGGCTGCGAGCACCTCGCCGGTCCAGGCCGCGCCGCCAAACTGGTAGGCCCCGCCGGCG